>CANCRX010000032.1 GCA_947380655.1 Alcaligenaceae bacterium
CTGAGTCTGGACTCTCGTGTCCGAGACAGTATCAATCGCATCGAAGCACAGGTCATGGCACTGGAAATGATGGTGTTGCGTGTAGCGGCTGATTCTTCTGATCCGGGACCTAAAGCATCCATTCTCAAGATTCGGGGCTCTGAGTTGCAGATGGAGCTCGCGCGTCTGCAATTGCAGGTTGCTGGTGCGGATAGCTGGCCCTATGACCCGGACTGGATGCATGCCGAGGCGGATTTCCATGGCCCAGGTGCTGATTACTCACCTGCTGCGGCCGCTGCTTATTTCGATATGCGCAAGACTGCGATTTATGGTGGCACCAATGAAGTGCAGAAAGGCATTATTGCCAAACAACTCATTGGCGTCTGAGTCGATTAAGGAATAAAAAATGGATTTTTCATATTCAGAAGAACAGCGCATGCTGACAGACAGTCTGCGCCGACTCATGGCCGATCGCTGGACATACGCGGATCGCCGCGCACGTCAGAAAGCAGGTGTACTGGATCAGTCGGCTTGGGCTAATCTTGCCGAGCTTGGTGTAAGTGGACTATTAGTTCCTGAAGAGTTTGGTGGTTTTGGTGAAAGCCCCGCAACCATGCTGGCGGTGCATCACGAGCTCGGTCGTGGTTTGGTGAGTGAGCCCGTGATTTCGAGTGCTGTCATGGCTGTGACATTGCTGGCGAATTGCAACAATCAGTCCGTTAAAGAGCGCTGGTTGACGGCTCACGCTGAGGGTGATGCAGTACTTGCTGTCGCCTGGCAAGAAGAGGGTGAGCGGTACGCTACCCGTCCGCTGTGCACCCGAGCGACTCGAACCAGTGAGGGCTTCACTCTCGATGGTCGTAAAGTTCTCGTCTGGCATGCGGCAGGTTCGCAAGCCCTGATCGTTTCCGCAGTGCTTGACGGTGAGATGGCCCTCTTTTTGGTACCGTCTGATGCAAAAGGTGTTGGCATTGTTGACTACCCAACCTTTGATGGATCCCGTTCATCAACGGTAGCCTTCGAGCGCGTCCCGCTGGCCGCGGAGAGTTTGATTGCAACAGGTGCAGAGGCGCAAAGCTTACTCACGCTCGCGCTGGATTTCGGCATTACCGCCTTGTGCGCGCATGCGTGCGGCGCAATGGAATATCTGACTGAATCCACTATTCAGTACCTTAAGACGCGCAAACAGTTCGGACAGCCCCTGGCTGCCTTTCAGGTTTTACAGCACCGCTTGGGCGACATGCTGACACAACAGGAAATGGGTATATCCTCAACTTATGTTGCAACAGTAGGGCTGGCTGAGCAAGACGCCTCCAAACGCAGTCGTCTGGTTTCGATGACCAAAGTTGAAGTCGCTGCTGCGGCACGGTTTGTGGGTGAGTCTTCGGTTCAGTTGCACGGTGGAATGGGGATGACTGATGAGCTCGAGGTGGGTGACTACTTTAAACGTCTGACCTTTACCGATATGCTGCTTGGAGATACTAATTTCCATTTGCAACGCGCTCAGGATCTCGCTAACTAGGTTTGAGTGAGTTCGAGTCACTCGACAATAAATGATAGAAAGGAAATTTGATGTCAACGACAGATCTGAGCGCATGGCTGGGTAAATCCCAGACCGTGGTTGATCGACTCGATCCTAATCACGCTGCGTGCATCGCCGTCACGCTGGGTGAACCCGTTCCGGTCATAGGGCAGGAGATTCCTGCTCTGTGGCACTGGGCTTATTTTCTTGAGACGGTGCCAATCTCAATGACGGGTACAGATGGCCACCCCGCACGTGGTAGTTTTTTACCCCCTGCAGATAACCGCAATCGCATGTGGGCCGGTGGCCGTATTACGTTTGATGGTGCCTTGAAAGTCGGCGTTGAGGCCCAGAAAACTTCAACCGTGACAGCCATCCAGGAAAAGAAAGGGCGCACCGGTTCTTTGTTATTTGTGACCGTCAAGCATGACATTGTCCAGCATGGCAAGTTGGTGGTGAGTGAAGAGCAAGACATTGTTTATCGGGAACCGAGTCCACCGAAACTGGTTGGTAGCGAGCCTGTACCCGCCTCGCAATGGAAAGAAGAAATTAATCCAACGGCGGTGTTGCTGTTCAGATATTCGGCAGTGACATTTAATAGCCATCGTATTCATTACGATCATCCCTATGTGACCTCAGTAGAAGGCTATCCAGGCTTGGTTGTGCACGGTCCTATGATTGCGACGCTCATGTGCCAGGCTTTCAGTCATGCCAATCCCCAGGCCAGGTTAAAACAACTGACCTATCGTGGCCTGCGTCCGCTGATTGCACCTAAGCCTTTTGATGTGGCTGGCAATATCGCGGCGCCGGGTCAAGCGCAATTATGGGCTGCTCAGGACGGCACGCTCGCCCACCAAGCTGAATTGAGGTTTGAAGTATGAGCCAACAAGCAATCCGCCCATTAGATGGCATAACTGTCATCAGTCTTGAACATGCTATTGCAGCCCCTTTTTGTACCCGTCAATTAGCGGATATGGGGGCACGCGTAATCAAAGTCGAGCGTCCTGGCGTAGGTGATTTTGCTCGTAAATATGACGAGCGCACGCGCGGAATGGCATCACACTTTGTGTGGACCAATCGTTCAAAAGAAAGTTTGACGCTGGATTTGAAACACGAGCAGGCGGGCCCGATTCTCGAGGAGTTGCTTGGGCAAGCTGATGTGCTGGTACAAAATCTCGCTCCTGGTGCGGCTGCGCGTATGGGTCTATCCTTTGAGGTGCTGCATAAAAAATTTCCCAAGCTGATTGTCTGCGACATCTCTGGATATGGTGAGGGCGGTCCTTACGAGACCAAAAAAGCGTATGACTTATTGATTCAGAGTGAGAGTGGTTTCGTCTCGGTGACGGGTTCTCCTGACACGCCTTCCAAAGCAGGCTGCTCGATTGCCGATATCGCCGCTGGATCCTATGCATACTCTGGCATTCTCAACGCTTTGTTATTGCGTGGAAAAACAGGTTTGGGCAGTCACCTTGATGTTTCAATGCTCGAGAGCATGGTCGAGTGGATGAGCTTTCCTCTGTATTACGCTTTTGAAGGCGCCGCGCCACCACCGCGCGCGGGCGCTGCTCATGCAACGATCTATCCCTATGGGCCTTTCCCTGTTGGTGATGGAAGTAATGTGATGCTGGGCCTGCAAAACGAACGCGAATGGCGCATTTTCTGCGAGAAAGTACTCAAACAACCCGCGCTGGCAGATGAGGCAGATTTTTCATCGAATTCATTGCGCGTCGCCAATCGTGATCGATTGCGTGGTTTGATCGTCGGTGCCTTTTCAAAGATGACGATTGATCAGGTCGTGCAGTATCTAGAGGATGCCGGTATCGCGAATGCACGTGTCAACGAGATGAAAGATGTCTGGGCACATCCTCAACTCAAGGCCCGTAATCGCTGGATTGAAGTGAGTAGTCCAGTCGGGGCGTTGCCTGCATTGATTCCGCCTGCAACGAACAATCAGTTCGCTGCACGTATGGATCCGATCCCAGGGATTGGTGAGCACACGCGTGCGATCTTGAAAGAGTTAGGCGTATCACCAGAGACGGTTGCATTGCTTGAGGCTGACAAGGCAATTTAAACGTTAATCAATCCCGCAGAAGCCAGATTTTCTGGTCGCTGCAGGTTTTGCCTAACGCCTCGATCGATCCTTGCTTTAATTTCAAGTCGGGAGCCAGTTCCTTTAATGGCTCTAGCACAAACGCCCGCTGGTGCATTCTTGGGTGTGGCAATATCAGTCTTGGGGTGGTGATTTCAATCCCGTCATACCAGAGCAGATCCAGATCTAGCGTGCGTGGAGCATTGCGATAGGGGCGAACACGCCCATGTTGCTGTTCAATGGCTTGGAGTACATCCAACAAATAGATGGGAGCAAGTGTTGTTTCAATACGCGCGACAGCATTGATGAATACCGGGCCCTGTGCGTCAACGGGATCGCTAGCGTAGAAACGTGAGGACTCCAGGCTCAGCACCCCAGCATTGGATTTCAACTCAGCCAGTGCATCGACCAGCGTCTGATGCGCAGCCCCCAGATTCGCACCTATTCCAATCAGGGCATGCGCGTTCATTTCGTTCGATCAGACTGTGGGTGCGTTGCCATGATCGGCGGGCACGCGTGGTGTGCCCGTGCGACGTCGGCGCGTACGTGTGCGAGGTCCGGTACCAGTGCCCTCGCGTGGCAATTTATTCAGGTCTTCCAGCATTGTGGCGCGGGCGTCATCATCGGCGTTAGCCAGATCCATCCACCATTGTGCCAATACGCTATCGAACTGACCTGCGGCCGCACGTAATTGCAGAAAATCCACTGCGGCGCGAAAACGAGGCTGCTCCAGCATGCGCCAGATTGATTTGGGCAGACGCTTGTCAAAGCGTGGCTGCATAAACCAGATCTCTCGCATGTCTGAGCTAAAACGTTTCTGGATCGCCAAGGTTTTGGTTTGTTTTTCCAGAACGGCGTCTGCAGCCTGCATCAAGGCCGGAATACCTGTTTCACCTTGTTTGATTAATTTTTTCCACTGGAGATCAACTTCTTGCCAAAGCAGCGCTGCGAAGAGAAAACTTGGGCTGACCGTCTTGCCACTACGCACTCTATGGTCGGTGCGATCCAGAGCGAGCTCAATGAACTCTTCGCCGCCAGGCTGTTCGAGCACCACATCTAGCAAGGGCAGCATGCCGTGATGTAAACCGTCCTGACGCAGTTGTTGTAAGCAATCCATTGCATGACCACACGTCAGCAGTTTAAGCATTTCGTCAAACAACCGCGAGGAGGGCACGTTTTCTATCAGACCGGCCATTGAGAGCAGCGGTTCTTTGGAGGCCGGGTCAATCGTGCCATTCAGTTTGACGGCAAATCTGACCGCACGCAGCATACGTACCGGATCTTCACGGTATCGCGTAGAGGGATCGCCGATCATACGCACTACGCGTTTTTTCAGATCATCGACACCTTGATGGAAGTCGATGACTTGCTCATTCGTGGGGTCGTAATAGAGCGCATTAATTGTAAAGTCACGCCGCACGGCGTCTTGTTCGTGCGTACCGAATTCATTGTCGCGCAGAATCCGACCGTGGTCATCGGTCGATTGTGTTTCTGAAGCCGGCGCACGAAACGTCGAGGTTTCGATAATCTCCTGACCAAACACAACATGTACTAGTTGAAAACGTCGTCCGATAATGCGGGCACGCCTGAACAGCGAACGTACTTGTTCTGGGGTGGCGTTGGTTGCGACATCGAAATCTTTTGGTTCGAGTCCGACAATCAGGTCGCGTACGGCTCCGCCCACGATATAGGCTTGGTAGCCTTCATGCTGCAGCACCTCGCAGACTTTGATCGCGTGACGCGAGACATTACGACGATCGATTCCGTGTTTGTCACGGCCGATGTGTTGAACGCCTGTTTTTTTGGGATTGAATAATTGCCCAACAAAACGCTTGATTGTGTCGGTAATCATTAGGATTTGTTGTCTGCCGTGTGGGTGAACAGGTTGATGATTGGCCAGTTACGCTGTTGTGCAATGCCCAGCAGGCTAGGACTCGGGTTGGTCACGACAGGATGTGTAACGACCTCGAGCAATGGCAGGTCATTAGTCGAATCGCTATAAAAGTATGACTCGTCAAAATCAGTGAGCGTTTGATTGAGTGAAGCCAGCCAGTGGTTAACGCGAATCACCTTGCCATCTTTAAAACTCGGCGTACCGAGGATTTTGCCAGTGTAGCGACCTGCTTTGTATTCAGGATCCGTAGCGATCAGCGTGTGGACACCAAAGGCGCGGGCTATAGGCGCAGTCACAAAACTATTTGTCGCAGTGACCATTGCGCATAAATCACCCGCAGCCAAATGACGCTGCACGAGTTCGATGGCTTGTTCAGTCATGGCGGGGCGAATGATGTGCCGCATGAAATCTTCATGCCATGCCGCGAGTAAGTGCGGGGGGTGGGCCGCCAGAAGCCCCAGCATAAATTCAGCGGCTTGTTCGGCCGTTAAGTCGCCAGCGTTGTAGCGATCCATCAATTCTTCGTTTTTACGCAAAGCAATCTCAGGATCGCCGGCACGGCCGGTTTTGGCTAAATATTCAGCCCACTGATGATCGCTGTCCAGTGGGAGCAGCGTGTGGTCTAGATCAAAAAGTGCCAGGCGTCTGGTTGTCATGTTGATTGCAAAAAATCACGGTCGGCCAGCATCGTACGTAAAAGTGGTACGGTTACGGTCCGGTGTTTAGAAAGCGAGTACTGGTCCAGTGCATCAACCAGCGCAAAAAGTTGACGAATATCGCGCGAGTAATGAATCAGCATCCAGTCAAGGACTTCTGTGCTGAGTGGTAAACCCTGGCCTTCGGCATAGGTCTTAAGCGCTGCAAACTTGTCGCTATCGGATAGTGGTTCCAGTCGAAAAACCAGATCCCATCCTAGGCGCGTGCGCAAATCCTCACGAAGAGGCATCATCATTGGTGCGCGATCACCCGTCACGGCCAACGCGAACGCCGATTCGGTCGTCGCGCAGGCACGCCAACGATTGTACAGGGCAAATACGCAGGCCTGCTGTTCGTCGGACATATCCTGAATATCATCGATTACCACCTGTTTGTGGCTGTGCGCCTGCGTTGAGGTCGCCCACTCCATCATGCTCTCAGCCGGGGAGCTTGCATTCAGGTAAACCGTCGGTGTTTGCTGAGCGAGCGCACGCAGCATATGGGTGCGTCCAGACCCGGGCGGGCCCCAGAAATACAGGGCACGACCGGCTTTTAAGCCACGTGCAGCATCCATTGCCGCGGCGTTTCCCCCTATGACAGTACTGTCTAAAGTGGGCTCCGGGGCAGGGATGATTTCAAGAAGTAACTGCCGATTCATCGACTCATCGTAAAATTAGGGAAAATCACGTATAAAACTCCGCAATTGTCACATAACAACGGCTTTTTCTTATGACTCAATCTCAAGCTCCTCTGACCTACCGCGACGCCGGTGTAGATATTGACGCAGGCGATGCCTTGGTCGACCGCATCAAACCATTGGCTGCACGTACGATGCGCGAGGGTGTTCTGGCTGGTATCGGTGGCTTTGGGGCGCTCTTTGAGGTGCCTAAGCGCTACAAAGAGCCCGTGCTTGTATCTGGCACTGATGGCGTTGGCACGAAACTCAAGTTGGCGTTCGATTGGCAGCGTCACGATACAGTCGGTATTGATCTGGTTGCCATGAGTGTTAATGACATTCTGGTGCAGGGCGCTGAACCACTGTTTTTCCTGGATTATTTTGCTTGCGGCAAGCTTTCTGTCGATGTGGCTGCTCAGGTTGTTGGCGGAATCGCCAAGGGCTGTGAGCTCTCGGGTTGCGCCTTAATTGGTGGCGAAACTGCCGAAATGCCCGGTATGTACCCGGATGGTGAATATGACCTCGCAGGTTTTGCAGTGGGCGCTGCCGAAAAATCCAAGCTGATTGATGGCAAGTCCATTGTCCCTGGGGATGTTGTGTTGGGACTGGCATCTAGTGGTGCGCACTCAAATGGCTTTTCATTGCTGCGCAAGATCTTGCAACGTGCAAACGCCCGTCCAGATCAGGATTTCCATGGTCGCTCCTTGGGTGACGTGGTGATGGCCCCCACCCGACTGTATGTCAAGCCAGTCTTGTCAATCCTGGCTGAGTTTGGTTCGGATATCAAAGGACTCGCGCATATCACTGGTGGTGGTTTGCTCGACAACGTGCCTCGCATTTTGCAGCCAGGCTTGCAAGCCCATCTGCATCGCGATGCCTGGACCATGCCAGAGTTGTTTTCATGGATGCAGCGCGAAGGTGGCGTAGCCGATACAGAAATGCATCGTGTCTTTAACTGCGGTATTGGGATGGTTGTGGTGGTGCCCGCTGCAAAAGCGGACGCCATCATGACGGCATTCAAACTGGCAGGCGAAACGGTTTATCAGCTCGGTGATATCCGTGCCTGCCCAGCTGATCAGGCTCAGACTGTGGTGGTCTGAGTATTCATAAAATTATTATTGGTGCGGCAGACTAGGCTTGGCTGCTGCCAATCACTTCAACCTCATGCTTAAGGCTGAGAGCATTTAGTTTTTCAAACGGTAGGCTTGCGAAAAATGAAATGCGGCGCTGAAGTTTTTTGTACGCATCATTAAACGCTCTTTTCTTGTCAATATTGTGTCCAGTTTCTTCAGATGGACTTTCAATGAACCAGTTCGCTGTAATAGGTTGGCCACGCCATTTTGGGCTTGTTTCTTTTGCAGCAGATTCGCTTAGCGTAAAAACAAAATCAAACTCAACTGAATCAGACTGAGAGAATTCATTCCAGTTTTTGCTTTGCAAATGATCTTTGGAGAGGTTATTAATCTCCAGCAGCTCCAATGCATAGGGATTAATCTCAGTCGCTGGGCGTGAACCAGCACTGTAGGCTTTAAATTTATTTTCACCCAGCTTATTGAGAATGGCTTCGGCCAAAATGCTTCGGGCTGTATTGTCATCGCTGACGAATAATACGTTGTAGACACGTGTTGGCATGCGATGCTCCGTAATTTCTTTAGCCTAATCAGGCTCAAAGAGTAATCAATCCATATGACGATTTTGTTACGGCTCAACTGCTAGGCGAGGTGAGTCTTTAGTCATTTGCTAATTAGTTCAAGCACATCTTGAACCACATTCCTGAAATTTATTGATTCAGAATTTTGTATAGCGCCTCAATCCCCACGGGTGGTTCGGGTTGAAAGGGAATAGCGAACAAATTATTCGACAGGCCTGCGCGAATTCTCTCCATTTGTTTAGCCTCCCCTTGCAGGCGGGCTAACAAAAGCGGATCCCTGGTGCCTGCCGCCAAAATTGAGCGGTTGAGTACCCAGGCATAGGGCTCGATCTTTGCGCGTCTCAGATCCTCTTGCAGCGCTGCAGCCTGAGATACCGGCGTCACTTCAGCCAAGGTCACCAGAATTATTTTTGTGTAGTCTGGATCTCGCAGGCGCATGAGTGGCGTGACCACATTCACTGCAGATCCTGTTTGTTTTTCAAAGCTACTAACCATTTGGCGATGGTATGCACCCGCTGCATCCATCAGCAGTAAGGAGTGACCGGTTGGGGCGGTATCGAGCACAACAAAACCACTGCGGGCCTGCGCCACGATATGGGAGAACGCGTGAAACACCGCAACCTCCTCGGTGCAGGGCGATTTCAAGTCTTCTAATAACAGCGCCTTCTCCTCTTCATTGAGTGCGGCCCCTTTTGAATCCATGACCTTGTCGATGTATTTTTGTGTTTCGACCTTGGGATCGATTCGGCTAACCGTCAAGCCCACGACATGGTCATTCAGTGTCTGATCCAGATGTGCTGCGGGATCGGTTGTGCTGAGATGAACAGCCATGCCACGTTTTACCAGCCCTAAAGCCAGGGTGGCAGCGATCGTTGTTTTGCCAACGCCGCCTTTACCCATCACCATAATTAACCCATGATTTTGTTTGGCTAAATCATCGACTAACTGACTGATTTTTTTTGAGTCAACGACGGTAATTGTTGGCGGATGAGGGGCAAAAACAGCGTGGGAATCGCTGAGCAAACTCCTCAGTGCTGGTAATCCAACGTTATCTATCGCTCTGAGGGCAATCTCGTCTTGGGGTAATGCGTTTAAGCCGACAGGCATATTGTCCAGCGCATGGCGCGCCTGTGTTTGAATTGCTGTGGCGACAGGGTCGTCAGCAACGCTCGCGTGAAACACGCCATTAATAATCAGCCGCTGATTGGCCAAGCCCAATACTTTTAATTCTTCGCTGGTGCGGTAAGCTTCAGTCAGCGCGCTGGCCTCAGGTCGCGCTACTAATACCACGCAGGTCAGCGTGGGATTGCTCAAGACTGCCAGCGCTTGATTAAATCTCACCTCTTGCATCTTTAAACCTGAATGTGGTCCCAGACAAGAGGCGCCTTGATCGTTGTCTGCAAGAAATCCGCTCCACGCTTTGGGCAGGCTCAAGAGCCGTAGTGTATGTCCGCTAGGGGCTGTGTCAAAAATAATATGATCATAATGATTTTCTTCATCAGCCAGCAGAGAGGAGAATTCATCAAACGAAGCAATCTCTGTTGTGCACGCGCCTGATAATTGCTCTTGAACTGTAGCCTTCTCGTCAGCTGTCGCGGCAGGCCCCATTTGTTCAATCACACGCTGCCGGTATGACCGCGCGGCGTCATCCGGGTCAATGTTAATCAGCGCGAGTCCAGGTACGCCAGGCACATCCACGGCTTGGTTGCTCAGTTTGACACCTAGCATTTCATCGAGATTAGAGGCGGCATCCGTACTGACTAACAGTATCCGCTTGCCTGCATCCGCTAATTGAATGGCTGTGGCGGTGGATATAGACGTTTTGCCAACGCCTCCCTTACCGGTGAAGAAAAGAAAGCGGGGAGGATGATCGAGCCATTTCATCTTCATTAACCTCTCGCATACCATTGTTTAGAGTTGTTAACGATATAAACAACTAGGAGCATGACCGGGACCTCGATGAGCACACCCACCACGGTCGCAAGCGCGGCACCAGACTGAAAACCAAATAAGCTGATCGCTGCTGCAACAGCTAATTCAAAGAAGTTCGATGCGCCGATGAGGGCGGAGGGGCATGCGATATTGTGTTTCTCGCCAAGTGCACGATTCAGCCAGTAAGCCAGCGCTGAATTAAAAAACACCTGAATCAGGATGGGTACGGCAAGTAATGCGATGACCAGTGGCTGCTTGAGAATCGCTTCGCCCTGAAAAGCAAACAGCAGTACCAGTGTCGCGAGCAAGGCTGCGATCGACCATGGGCCGATCTTTACCATCGCGGCATCCAATGCAATCTGACCTTTACTGAGTAATAGCTTGCGCCATAACTGAGCCAAAATAACTGGCACAACGATGTACAGCACAACCGAGGTGAGCAGCGTATCCCATGGGACGGTGATGGCGGAAATGCCCAGCAAAAAAGCCACGAGCGGTGCGAAAGCCACCACCATAATGGAATCGTTGAGCGCGACTTGCGAGAGCGTAAAGAGTGGATCACCGCCCGTGAGTCTGCTCCAGACAAAGACCATGGCTGTGCAAGGCGCTGCTGCCAAAAGTATCAAACCCGCGATATAGCTGTCGAGCTGGTCGGCTGGCAACATGTCCGCAAATAAATGCCGAATGAACAGCCAGCCAAGAAATGCCATGGAAAACGGCTTGACTAACCAATTGACAAAGAGTGTGACGCCGATGCCGCGAATATGGCGGCGCACCTCATTCAAAGCAGAAAAATCTATTTTAACGAGCATCGGGATAATCATCACCCAAATCAACAACCCCACAGGTAGGTTGACCTGGGCAAACTCTATGCGGCCGATCGATTGAAATATGCCGGGTAAAAAGTGTCCTAACGTAATGCCGGCAATGATGCACAGAAATACCCAGACAGTCAGGTAGCGTTCAAAGACGCTCATTGAGGCGCCTGCAACTTTCTTTGCTGTGACTTCACTTTGTGCGCGCATGGTTTTAAGTATTTCCCTGATATTTTTCACGCTGCGGGGCGTGAAGTTGGTAATGCGAGCGTGAATAACCAGCAAATAATCAGCATGATGGCCGAGCCAGCTAAGGCGTATTCAAGTCCGCCCCATTGATACAGCAGACCTGATAGTAAGGTACCCATAAAGCGTCCTGCGGCATTCGCTGCGTAATAAAAACCAACATCTTCAGCGGCTTTTTCAGATCCCGCATAGGCAAGAATCAGATATGAGTGCACGGAGGAATTGACCGCAAACGCAAAACCAAAGAGACCAAGGCCTCCTACAACGACCCACTCGAGATGGCTGACTTTCATCAGAACAAGCATCGCTAAAACGGTAGGTATTACTGCCAGAATGGCCGACCACATCCGTGCTGCAGGGACCTCATTGCTGAGCCCGTCAGCGCTACGTTTAACCAGCGCGGGCGCTATCGCTTGAACCAATCCATAGCCGATAGTCCAGGTCGCAAGAAATCCACCCACCATCGTGAATGTCCAGCCTGAGGCGTACAGAAAAACAGGGACACCCACAACAAACCAGACATCGCGCGCGCCAAACAAAAAGACTCTTGCCGCTGCCAGCAGATTGATGGCTTTGTTTTTAGCAAACAATTCTTTTGCGGATTTTGAGGCTTTGCTTTTACCCATCATCGGCGGCAGGGACAACACAACGCCCACCAGGATCAGTGCCAGCAGTCCCGCCATCGCCCATAGAGAACCTCGAAAACCAAGCTGATCAAGCAGCAAACCACCTAAAAAGAATCCAACGCCTTTCATGGCGTTTTTACTGCCAGTAAACCAGGCGACCCATTTAAATAATTGTCCCGAGGCTTCGCCGGCGGTCACCTTGATGGCTGACTTGCTGGCTGTTTTAGTGAGGTCCTTGGCAACGCCACATATGCCTTGAGACAGGACAACCCATGCCACGGACATCGTTGCGGTCCAGTCTGGCGATAACGCCGATAGCAAACCAAATCCGATGATCTGCGTCGTCAAACCGACCATCAGCATGCGCGCGATACCAAAGCGCGTGGCAAGCCATCCGCCGATCAGATTGGCAAGAATGCCAGCTGCTTCGTACAGCAAGAATAAAAAGGCCAAGGTAAAAGGTGAATAGCCCAGACGGTAAAAGTGCAGCAGCACCAGCATCCGCAAAGCGCCGTCGGTCAGCGTAAAGCCCCAGTAGGCCGAGGTGACGATGGCGTAATTGCGTGCGCCATGTTTGGATGCGGAGCTAGAAGTGTGAGACGGTACGGTTTGCGTCATGATGATCAGATGCCTTGCTGTTGCATGTGGCAAGCCAGATCCACCATGCGGCAGGAGTACCCCATTTCGTTGTCATACCAGGAATAGATCTTCAGCAAGGTGCCATCGGTCACCATGGTTGAGAGCGCATCCACAATGGAGCTGCGTGTGTCGCGGGCGTAATCGGCACTCACAAGTGGACGTTTTTCGTAGCCAAGAATACCGGCGAGCGCACCCTGTGCCGCAGCTTCGAATAGGCCATTAACCTCATCCACGCTCGTCTCGCGTTTCATCTCAAACACGCAGTCTGTCAGTGACGCGTTTAAGACTGGCGCACGCACAGCGTGTCCGTTCAGTTTGCCTTTGAGCTCTGGATAGATCAATGCAATGGCCGTTGCACTCCCTGTGGTTGTGGGAGACAGACTTTGCATGGCACTGCGTGCACGACGTAAATCTTTATGGGGGGCATCGACGATCAGGTTGGTGTTGGTTGGATCATGGATGGTGGTGATCTGACCGTGACGAATACCGATCGCTTCGTGTACGACCTTAACAACAGGGGCTAAACAGTTTGTCGTGCAGGATGCCGCAGTCACAATCTTATGTTTTGAAGGATCGTATAGGTGTTCATTGACACCGACAACAATATTCAGCACATCACCGACTTTCACTGGTGCTGCGACAATTACGCGTTTGGCCCCACGGTCCAGATGCCCTTGTATCGTTTCAGGTGTTAAAAACTTACCCGTACATTCGAGCACAACCTCTACACCCAGATCGCCCCATGGGATCTCCGCTGGCGTTGCAAAAGAAGTAAACCGTAAATTTTTATTGCCAATTCGGATCGCTGAGTCACTTTCAGCTTCGATGTCTTCGCGCCAGCGTCCCTGGACCGAGTCGAACGCGAGTAAATGCGCGGTCGCGGCAGCACCGCCTTTGATTTCGTTCAGATGGACAATCTCCAGGCGATTGCCAGCGCGTGGATCATCTGGTTGACGCTCTGCGGCGCCAAAGGCTGCACGCAGAGCCAGACGACCAATGCGACCCATGCCATTAATGCCAACTTTCATTATTGTTTCCTTTAACACTTGCAAGTGATTGTGGTGGTGTCGAAGCAGGGTTCGCCTTGACAGCAGTTATCGGTTAAATAGGCGAGTAAGCCATTCATATTTTCAACCTGCGCTCTGTAGATCAGGTTGCGACCATCGCGCTCTTGGAGGACCAGTCCCGCGTTCAGTAACTCTTTGAGGTGAAAAGAAAGCGTCGCAGGTGCGACCTCAAACGCCTCGCCTAAGGCACCAGGGGTCATGCCTTGCTTGCCGGCAACGATCAGTTGCCTGAATACCCTGAGCCGGTTGGGCTGGGCCAAAGCGGATAGGGCTTTGATGACTGCTGATTCTTCCATGATGAAATCTCATACTTCGATAAAACTACGATAATCGAAGTGTATGTCGGATTGATGACAAAATCGGTACGTTTTATCCATACTCATAGTTGTTCTTTAATCCGAACGCTATCCCTGGGGCGGGGCGCGGTGCAGTTGTTCGACGAGTGCAAGGACTTGCTCCACCGCGTTGGGTGACAGCGAGTCTACGACTTGCCTGCCAGGCAAGCTGCGCAGCCAGGTTATTTGGCGTTTCGCTAACTGGCGGGTCGCGGCGATCGCTTGTTCGCGGGCTTGCGCGGGTGTGATTTCTCCGTCGAGCATCGACCAGTACTGTCGATAGCCCACGCAGCGCACCGATGGCAGGCCAACGTGCAGATCTTTTCGCTGATGCAGTGCGCGGACTTCATCAATCAATCCTGCTTGCAACATCTGATCGAAACGCTGTGCGATACGGGCGTGCAAGACACTACGATCGCTGGGCTCCAGACTAATCGTGACAGTTGGCACGGGAGCATCGGTTTGTTGTGCATCGCCCAATAATTCAGACATGGGTGTGCCGCTAATACGCCAGATTTCCAGTGCGCGTCCAACGCGTTGACTGTCATTAGGCGCCAGTCTGGTTGCGGTAACAGGATCAATTTCAGCCAGTTTCGTATGCATGGCCGGCCAGCCGATCAGGGCCGCTTGTGCCTCGAGTTCAGCGCGGATTTCAGGGTTGGCAGTCGGCAAGTTATTGAGACCATCACGCAAGGCTTTGAAATAAAGCATCGTGCCACCTGCAAGCAGAGGCAGATGACCGCGGGCGCGAATTTCTTCGGCGCATTGCAGCGCATCGCGTCTGAACGCAGCTGCTGAGTATGACTCTGCAGGATCGCGTATATCCAGCAGGTGGTGTTTGATGGATTGTTGTTCTGCTAAGGACGGCTTGGCCGTGCCGATATCCATGCCTCGGTAAATCGTGGCCGAATCGACATTGATGATTTCAGTCGGCCAGCGCTGTGCGACGGCGCAGGCGATCGCGCTTTTGCCCGAAGCCGTTGGGCCTGCCAGACAAATCAACGGTGTGTCAGTGTGTTCGGTCATTGGCCGCGTAAAAACAGCTTGTCCAGATCCGATACATTCCAGTGCACCCAGGTCGGACGGCCGTGATTGCACTGATCGGCGCGTTCTGTTTGTTCCATCTGTCTGAGTAACGCGTTCATCTCTTCGATGGTGAGTTGCCGATTGGCACGCACAGCACCGTGACAGGCCATGGTAGCTAATAAGGTGTTGCGTTGTTCGGTCAGTAACCTGCTCGCACCGATCTGATCCAGATCACGTAAAACACCACGCGCAAGCGCCTCGAGATCGCCACGCGCAAGCATGGCGGGGACCGCACGCAAGGTCATGGATTGCGGGCCTGCGGCAGCCATTTCAAACCCCAGCGAGAGTAATTGTTCGTGACATTCTTGGACGAGTGCCAGCTCTTTTTCGGTGACCCGAAATACAACGGGTACCAGTAATGTTTGCTGAGGAAGTGTCTGTTCGTCTAGTGCATGCTTGAGTTGCTCATACACCACGCGTTCGTGCGCGGCGTGCATATCGATAAGTGCCAAGCCTTTTGCTGTTTGCGAAAGAATATAGATGCCATGGACTTGCGCTAAGGCTCGACCAAGCGGCCATGTCGAGGGTTCTTCATTTAATGGCTGATAAATGGGTTGCCATTGTGTGGGTGTAAGTGATGCCGGATAGTTTGAGGGATGGTTGTCACGCAAATGCAGTGGTTGTTGGGCGACGGATTGCCAGGAATAGGGTGCGGCAGCGGGGCTACCCCCCGCAATTCCTTGGCCTGATAAATTTCCTTCCCGAACAGAATTTAGCCCGTGATTAAACGACTCGCCTGCGGGATGATGGGATGCGGGGGCGGTGTAACCACCTGTGCCAGCTGTTCCGGATAACGCTTGTGTCACTGTTTGCGAAACAAAGCGATACACGGCACCACTATCGCGAAACCGCACTTCGTGTTTGGCCGGGTGAACGTTCACATCAACAGCGCTGGGGTCAATTTGCAGGAACAGTACAAAGGCTGGTTGCCTGTCGCCATGTAGCACGTCAGCATAAGCACTCCGAATCGCGTGAGAAACGGTGCGGTCCCGCACGTGTCTGCCGTTTACGTATAAAAACTGTCTGTCCGCGCGCGCGCGCGATGCAGTGGGTCGCGTCACGACTCCAAGCATCGAAATCAGACCACCTGGTGTATTGACCTCGATGCCGTGTTCATTGAATTCATCACCCAATACGTCACTGATGCGCTGTAAGGCCGAGGCGGGTAGCCATTGACGCACAGCACGATCATTATGAAATACTCTGAATCCGACTTCAGGAAATGCCAGTGCGATTCTTTCAATCGCATCAATGCAGTGGCCGAATTCCGTTGCCTCGGCACGTAAAAATTTTCTACGGGCAGGTACCTGATCAAACAAATATCTCACGTCAACCGTCGTACCTAACGCACCTGCCGCAGCGATCGGTTCGGCCATCCCTGATTCGAAACTCCAGGCGTGTGAGGCTTCGCGGGTCCGGGAGGTAAGAGTGAGTTGGGCAACCGAGGCGATTGAGGCCAGCGCCTCGCCCCTGAACCCCATGGAGAACACTGATTCGAGTTCTGAGAGTGAGGAAATTTTGCTCGTCGCATGACGCGTCAGTGCAAGTGATAACTCATTCGCTTCGATTCCACTGCCATCGTCAATGACCGCAATACGTCGGATCCCACCGGCTTCGAGCCTGATTTCAATCGTTTGCGAGCCCGCATCCACGGCGTTTTCTACAAGTTCTTTTAACACTGAGGAGGGGCGCTCGATCACTTCGCCAGCGGCAATCTGGCTAATCAGTAGGTCGGGTAACTGCGCAATGGGACGGCGGGTGGACATAGGGTTCACGACAGCTTTGAAGGCTTTATTTTAAGGCTTGTCGGCACCCAGTGCCTGAGTTCGGTTAGTAACCTGTTGATTTAGCCTGCGGAGGCCAAATGCGGGTTCGCGGTAAAGAATCGCCGGATGCCACCGTGCAAGGCTGCAGCGAATTTTTCCTGATCAGCACTGCTGCGTAGCATGCGTTCTTCATCAGGGTTGCTGATGAAGGCCGTCTCGACCAGGATGGAGGGCATGTCAGGCGCTTTGAGTACTGCAAAAGCTGCTTGTTCAACCTGAGGTTTATGCAGGCGATAAACGTTTTTCAAGTCATCAAGTACGCTATCTCCGACTTTGACTGAGTCTTTGATTTGCGCTGAGGTAGAGAGATCTAACAATATTTTCGCAACCTGCCGATCCTGAACCTGGAGGTTAATCCCGCCGATCAAATCAGCCGCGTTTTCTTTGTCTGCAAGCCATCTTGCGGCTGAGCTTGATGCGCCGCTTGAGGACAGAACGTACACGGAGCTGCCACCGGCAGTTGGACGAACGAATGCATCTGCATGAATTGATACGAATAGATCCGCTTTGACACGACGTGCTTTTTCAACGCGCACATGCAGCGGTACGAAATAGTCGCCGTCACGAGTCAGATAGGCACGCATACCGGGTGTGGCATCGATACGAGCCTTTAGTTTTTGGGCAATTTGTAGCACGACGTCTTTTTCACGGGTGCCGCCTTTTCCAATTGCTCCAGGATCCTCGCCTCCATGTCCTGGATCCAGTGCGACGGTGATGACCCGACTGCGACGCCCGAGTTTTGGAGACTCTGGTTGAGCCGCCACGGAGGGTGGCGTCACGCTATCCGGCAAGACGGGCACGCTGGCCATACCAGTTCCTTTCGGATTGCGCCCAATATCTTCCAGAATTCTCGCGAGCGGATCTTCTTCGTTTTTTTGCGGTTGTTTTTTGAGCAACGCTGCCAGAGGGTCTTGGGCAACCTTTGGGTACAAGTCCAGCACAAGCCTGTATTTGTAATCCCCGACAGGTTTCAGTGTGAACACTTGCGGAGCAATAGCTTGCTTCAGGTCAAACACGAGGCGAACAATATTTGGGCGGTTTTGAGCGACGCGCAGTGAATTGATATAAGGATCGTCGGTCCGCACTTTGCGCACCAGATCATTCAACGCAGGACTCATATCAAGCCCCGTGATATCGACCACCATGCGGTGTGGCGCTTCGAGTGTGAAGTGTTCTGCTTTGAGCTCACTGTCGAGCTCTAAGGTGACGCGTGTGTATTCATCCGCGGGCCAGGTACGCACGGCCAGGAGGCGCGAAGCCATGGCGATTCGGGGGACGACTGGCAGGAGCAACAAAGTGGTAGCCGCACCCAAGAGCGCGCGGCGATTGGGCGCTTTCAGTTGGGTTGTAACTTCGCCCTTTCCAGGGTTAGCGCGGTGAGCCATTTGAGGCCTTTTTCAGTCAGTGCACTGAGCGTGGCATGCCGTCCTGCCGGAAGGTATGTCAGCTCAATAAATATATCCGGATCGCTCAATAAGTCAGCGGCACGCTCGGGCCATTCAATCAAAATAAGAGCGTTATCTCTCAAGATATCTCTAAACCCAGCGTCCAACCATTCTGACGGATCGCTAAATCTATAAAAATCAAGATGATACAAGTATAAATTAGAAACTGCATAAGATTCAAGTAGTGCGTAACTTGGACTTTTTATTCGTCCCGTGACACCACATTGGCGTAAAAACGATCGAACTAAGGAAGTCTTTCCTGCGCCAAGTTCACCTTTCAGATGAATCCTCCCGCCGGCATCAGGACCTGGAATGAGCGTTCCTGCTGTGTCAACCATTAAGTCAGCAGCCAACTGTGCGAGTTGCTGACCGAGCATATCGGTAGCCATCTCGTCAGGTAGATCTAATTCGATTTTTAGCAAAACTGTATGCATCGCCATATCAAGAAACTAATAAAAGCCACAAAGGGATCGTCAGCGCCGCGACCGGAGTACCGATAGAAATGATTAATCCGACTAAGCGGCCATCCCCGCCCATTCGGACTGCCATGACGTACGCAGCACTAGCGGGTGGCATGGCTGAAAAAAGTACCAGCATCTGTCGCTTGAGTGGATCAAGATTGAGCCATAGTGCAATCAACCATGCGCAAGCAGGTAACGCGATCAGTTTGATTGACAAAATCCATGTCACTAAAGAGAGTTTGGATTGACTGGGCTGCCAAACCAAACTAGCACCCACACAAAGAATACCCAAGGCTACCGCTGCTGCGCCGAGGCGCGCCAGTAGCGTATCGATTGGAGAGGGAAGCACAAGACCTGCAAGGTTACACACCACACCAAGCACCGTAGACATCAGTAGGGGGTTGCGCAACAAAGCCCTTGCGAAGTGAGTCCCCTGATGACGTGCTAAAGCATAGACCGCAGCGAAATTCACCATTGGGACAGCAAAGCCAACAATCAGTGCCATGGTGGATTGACCGCTCGCACCAGCAATACTGGGTGCAAGCGCCAGGGCAATATAGGTATTGAATCGATAACCACATTGTGCCGCAGAGGCCATCTCGATTGGGGTTGCTCGTAATACAGGCAACGCTAACCAGGACAAGGCGATACCGACAACAGCGACCGCACCGGTTGCGAGAAAAATATCCGCAGCAGTCCCCATGGTAATCGGGGTGCGCAGGATCGACTGAAACAGTAAAGCTGGAAATAAAACGTAATAGACGAGCTTTTCAAGACCGGTGAAAAACTCACGTGTAAAGCCAAGCTTACGGTTCAGTAACCAGCCAAATGCAATCAGCAGAAAGTCAGGCAGAACAAGCAGGGCTACAGACATGGGTCGAGGTCGTCATTTATTGTGCAATGCTACTATTGTGACTCATCCTATATAAGCTCGCTGATCGCGGGCTTATTTATTGTGCCGGCACTTGCCATACGCAAGTGTTTCTTCGGCGTTTGTTTCAGAGGACTCCATGAAGAAAATCAATGCCATCGCCGCAGCGCTCTCGATTGCAGCGCTTGCCTTATCACCACTCGCGATAGCCCAATCCTACCCTAGCAAACCGATCCGTGTCATCGTTCCATTCGCTCCTGGCGGCTCGACTGACATCATCGCCCGACTCGTGACCCAGCGTATGGCACAAGAACTCGGCCAGCCTGTGGTTGTTGAAAACAAAGCAGGGGCAGGTGGTGCGATTGGCGCCGGCGAAGGTGCACGTGCTGCGCCTGACGGCTATACCTTGTCGATCGCGACGGTCTCTACGATGGCTGTGCTGCCAGCATGTCGTCCTAACGATTTACCCTACAACCCGATTAAGGATTTCGCACCGGTCACAAACTTTGCCAACACTGCAAACGTTATTTCTGTTAACCCAAAATTTCCTGCCAAAGACATAAAGTCTATGGTGGAAGAGCTGAAAAAGAACCCTGGTAAGTATGCCTATGGCAGCTCAGGTACCTGCAGCGTGCTGCATCTGTTTGGGGAAGCCTTCAAGATGGCGACGGGTACGGATATTGTGCATGTGCCTTACAAAGGCGCTGGTCCTGCTTTGGCGGATGCAGTAGGAGGCCAGGTCGAGATTCTGTTTGATAATCTCCCCTCATCAATGCCACAACTCCAGGCTGGCAAGTTACGTCCAATCGCGATCGCCTGGGATAAGCGCATTGACTCGATGAAGGATGTGCCTACGCTCGCAGAAGCAGGTTATCCTCAGTTGAATCAGCCTGTATGGTACGGTTTACTCGCGCCGCGTGGCACATCACCTGAAATTATCAATAAGCTCAGAGATGCTGCGGTCCTTGCACTGAAGGATCCTCGGGTTATAAAAGTGCTGGAGGAGCAGGGTTCGCTTGCCTCAGGTAATACGCCAGAAGAATTCGCCCGAGAAATTAAAGCGCAGTATGACTGGGCGCAAGATGTGGTGAAAACACAGAAGATCGAATTTAAATAATTGATCCGCAAGTCATATGGCACATGATGAATCCGCTTCGATAACAGAATTTATCGACGCCGTATGGCTCGAGGATGGTTTGGCTGCCAATACGTTGTCGGCCTATCGTCGGGATCTCATTGCTTTTGAGCAGTGGTTACAGCTCGAAAGAAAAATTGGTCTTGATGCTGTAGTGACGGGTGATATTGAGTCGTGGTTCGCAGCACTGCACGCGAGCTCCAAGCCGAGTACAGCCAACCGTCGACTCGCAACACTCCGACGCTATTATTTGTGGGCGATTCGTCATCAACGTGTTTCGGTTGATCCTTGTTTGCAAATGGTGACGGCTCGCCAACCCTTGCGTATCCCTAAAACACTGTCGGAGTCGCAGGTGGAGGCTTTATTGCAGCAGCCTCCTGCGCATACTCCGCGTGGATTGCGCGACCGCGCCATGTTAGAAGTGCTCTACGCAACAGGGTTACGCGTCTCTGAACTGGTGTCTGTAGGCGTGCTCGATGTGAGTCTTTCGGACGGCATCGTGCGTGTAGTGCAGGGGAAAGGTGGAAAAGATCGACTGGTGCCACTTGGCGCGGAGGCCGCGCACTGGGTGACAACCTACATGAAAGACGCCCGGCCTGAATTACTGGGAGCGCGTTCGAGTCCAGCTCTGTTTGTCACCGCCCGGGCCGCCCCTATGACAAGACAGTCGTTCTGGTTATTAATCAAAAAATATGCGGTATTAGCTGGTGTCAGGGCACCACTGTCTCCTCATGTATTACGCCATGCGTTTGCCACGCATTTATTGAACCACGGAGCTGATCTGCGCGTGGTGCAAATGCTGTTGGGCCATTCCGATATCTCTACGACGCAAATCTATACCCATGTCGCCCGCGAAAGACTCAAGAGCCTGCATGCCCAGCATCATCCGCGCGGATAAAGCTTGCTAAACTAGCGCCCACGCCGCCGTAACTCAGTGGATAGAGTACCTTCCTCCTAAGAAGGGAGTCGGACGTTCGATTCGTCTCGGCGGCACCAGATTACTGGCAATACAAAAAAGGAATAGCAACGTCATGGCACTTAAGTCTTCACTCAACGTACTTCGTTTCAACAAATTAGGTACGTGTCTGACACTTGCCATGGCGGCACTCCTGACTGGCTGTGCAGCAGATCAGTCCGCATTGGGCAACGGTACGACGATTACTGCCAGCGACCCAGCTCGCATGACCCGATCCGGGTTCCTCTCCGATTACGCACGCCTGAAGCCAACCAAATGGGGCGATGGGATCCAGTGCTGGAGCGAACCGAACCTGAAAGCTTCGAACTACAACAAGGTATTGATCTCGCGTATCGTTGTATCGATTGCTCCCTCAAAAGATAAAGAAAAAGACATCACCGTTGATCCCAGTGATTTAAAAGCCCTGACGGATTATTTTTATGATGCGATGGTTAAAAGCCTCAAGTCGCAAATGGAAATCGTTGATAAGCCTGGCCCAGGCGTAGTGGTCATGCGCATTGCCTTGACGGACTTGGTGCCAACCGCTGTGAAAGACAGTATTGCCGGTACACTGATTCCTTATGCCTTTGTGGTTGAAGCGAGCTCAGGCTCAGCGACTGGCAGACCTGCTGGCTCGACGCCTTACATGGGTGAAACAGGAATGGAAATGCAGTTTCGCGATGGAGTCACCGGAGCAGTCCTGGCAGAGTGCAGGGATACAGAGATTGGTCGAAAATACGCGGCTGACATGAATCAAGGCGTTGTTGGGGCCGCTCAAACCTGGGCCGGTGGTTATCTGAATTCTTTCCAGCAATGGTCCTATGCCAAAAATGCCTTTGATAAATGGGCCAAGCTCGTCGCGCAGCGCATGGCAGAAATGCGCGGTGTGACTTCAACAAAATAATAATTTCTGAAAACAGAAGAGTCTCATGACACAAACGACTGCTATAAAAAACGAAGACAAAGATCAAAAAGCAGTACGTACCATTCTGATCGGAACCTTCATTGTTCTGCTTGCCATGGGGACCCGGGCAACCTTTGGCCTGTTTATGCAGCCAATGGGGCTGGAGCATAACTGGCCGCGTGAAGTGTTTTCGATGGCTTTTGCTATCCAGAATCTGGTCTGGGGGCTCGGAGCGATCGGTGCTGGAATGATGGCGGATCGCTTTGGTTCTGCCCGCACCATCGCGCTCTGTGCAGTTTTTTATGCGCTGGGTCTGGTTGGAACACGCTTTTCCACAAGCGTATTTGATTTATACATGTCCGCAGGTGTGTTGATTGGGCTTGGACAGGCTGGCACTACGTTCGCGGTCATTCTTCCGGTCATCGCACGAACCGTGCCAGTTGCCTCGCGAAGCACGGCGATGGGTATCGCGAGCGCGGGTGGCTCATTGGGGCAATTTCTGGTTGTGCCGACCGGTCAGTTACTGATCGATACCTATCAGTGGACGGGCGCCTACTGGATCCTGTCGGTTGTTTTAGCAGCGACTTTGCCATTGACCTGGTTTTTACGCGGTAAGCCCGCAGCAGCGGTGGGTCAGCAACAATCCATGCTGAGTGCGATCAGTCAGGCGCTCAAACACCCCACCTTCCATTTTCTGTTTTGGGGTTATTTTGTTTGTGGATTCCATACTGCCTTCATTACGTTGCATTTGCCCGCTTTTGTAACCGACGCAGGATTGAATGCAAGTAGTGGTGCCATCGCGATCGCGTTGATCGGGTTATTTAACGTGTTTGGCTCTTTTACCGCCGGTAAGCTTGGCGGCACCTACAGCAAAAAGAAATTGCTCGCGTTTCTTTACTTTATGCGTGCGTTCGGCATACTTTGGATTTTGGTGATGCCTACTACAACCTTTGTTGTGTATGTATTTGCTGGCTGGATGGGATTGTTCTGGTTAGGGACTGTTCCGTTGACGCAAGGTTTAATCGCACAGATCTACGGCTTACGCTATGCAGCAACGCTATCGGGTATGGTATTTCTCGGGCATCAGCTCGGTAGTTTCAGTGGCGTGTGGCTGGGTGGAAAAGTGCAGGCAATCACTGGTAATTACGATCTGGTCTGGTGGCTGGGTATTGCGTTGGCCTTGATGGCTGGGGTACTGTGTCTGCCTGTCAAAGAAAAACCACTTTCGTTGGGGCTGGCACCCGCAGCGGCTTGAAATACTAAACATTTAAATGTCTCTGATTCAACAGACGCGCAGCTCCTTTAATCTAATACTCAAAATTTTGGGTGGTGTGGTTCTGGTAGTAATGTTGGCTGTTGGATTTGTCGGATACCTCACACCCGGCATGCGGATTAATTGGGAAACTATCGCCACGATGTGTGGTTTTTAATTTTCAGAGAACTGTGTGCTGAAAAATTTTCCTGTCATTGATTACGCACAACTTAGCGCGCTACCTGCACGCACCACTGCGGTACTGACAGTCAATAATCGACTGGCGCGCAGCGTGATTCAGACTCTCGCCGCCCATCTTGCACGCACCTCTGAAATCCCACTTGTTGCACCTTGGTCTGGCTGGCTTTCGCACGTACTGGCGCAGCTGAGTTTTCAAGAGCATATTCCTGCTCCAGCCTACGTGCTGGATAACTTTTCCGCGCAAACCCTTTGGGCGCAAGTCATTCAGGACGCAGAAACAGAGCGGCCATTACTTGACATGAATCAGGCTGCTGCGGCTGCGATGCAAGCAGATTCGTTAATGGACGAGTGGAGCATCGACGTCATAGAGGGTAGTCAGACAGAAGAGTTTCAAAGCTTTGAGCGTTGGCGTGATGCGTATCGCTCACGATTACATGCACTGGATGCTTTGGATCCTAATTTACTGATTGAACGCGTGATCTTGCATCTCGAAATGATTGCTGAAGATTCTGTTCATGCAGGGCTATTGATGCCAGAAAATGTTGTGCTGACTGGATTTTCTGAGATTTCTCCTCGCATGGGTCGGGTATTAAATACCTTGTCTGCTGTGGGTGTATCCATTTCTGTACTGAGCTTAGGTGATGTCAGACAAGGCACCATCCGTCGAGTCCTCGCTGACAACGCCCAGGCGGAATGGTACTCGGCCGCGTATTGGGCCAGGCAACAGCTCAGGCAAAATCCCCAAGGAAAATTTGCGATCGTCGCAGCGCAACTAGACCGGGAAGTACCTTACGCAAGAAGGGTGCTTGATCACATTCTGCTTGATGAGGATGGCGCAGCGCTTGCTTTTAACGTTGCCGTGGCGCGCCCCTTATCTGAGTGGCGTGCAGGCCGCGCGATGCTGACTTGGCTAAGAACTTTTGTCTTGATGAAAGATAAAAAGAGCGCTGAGCCCCTCGAACTTGGCGCGGCGCTTTTATCCGGACATTGTGCCGGTGATTTGCAAGAGATGGGTGCGCGAGCAAGGATTGATGCACGCTGGCGCGACAGGCAGGCGACTCGCGTCACGCTGGCGAGTTGGTCGCGTGCGATTGAGCCGCTCTTAGCTTTAGGCCCCGCCTGGCAAATGGCCTGGCAAGGCTGGCAAGACGCTCCCCGTCGTGCGGATGCTCAGGCCTGGTCGCAAATTTTTCGTGCAGCATTGAAGACGCTAGGTTTTCCAGGACAAGCACAGCAGAGTTCTGTCGCCTACCAGGTCACAGAGGCGCTGGACGTACTGCTTGATCGCTTTGCCCGCATGACCCCGGTTCTGGGGTCAGTCACTGCCTCTGAGGCTTGGACTTCGCTCAATCGTCTGGCTCGCAGTTCCGCATTTCAACCGCAGCGCGATGCCAGCGCCAGGTTGGATGTGCTGGGTTTGCTTGAGGCGGAAGGCGGCAGCTGGGACGGAGTCTGGATCCTCGGTTTGACTGATGATGTACTGCCTGCGGCCGCTAAACCCAATCCCTTTATTCCTCTTTCTGCGCTACGTCTGGCTCAGGCGCCCCGTGCAACACCTGAGCGTGAGTATGAGTGGGCGCAACAGATCTATAAACATCTCACACACACCGCCGTTGAAATAGTCGTCAGCTCGGCGGCGCAGGAGGGTGAACGAGGCCTCAGACCGTCGCCACTCATTTCTTCGCTTCCCCAACTTGCTGATCGCTGGACGCCTGAACCCGTCTCATCTCACAAACAGGATTTTTTGCAAGAGCTCGCGGATGATCAAGGTCCTGCTTTGCAGACAGCAGAGGTGACTGCTGGCGGGGTTAATGTGCTTGAAACACAGTCTTGTAACCCTTTGTGGGGATTTGTGCGTTACCGGCTGGGGGTGCAAGGCTTGAAAGCCTATGCGAACTTGCCCTCAAAAACACTGCGAGGTATTTATTTGCATGCAGTGATGCAACGCATCTGGGAGGATCTCCGGACACAGGCTCGCTTAATCGATCGACGCAATAGCGGGGAGTTAGAGGGCTGGGTGGATCTGCTTTTAAATGAGGTCGCAAAGGAGAAATTACAGGAATATCCCGAGATGTGGCAGCAACTCGAGGCCGAACGCGCAGCGCCTTTAATTGCGCAATGGTTAGACATTGAGTCTGAGCGCTTGCCTTTTACAGTGACGGAGATTGAACAGAAGCGCTTAATGGAAATCGGTTCTGTTACCAAATTAAAGCTTGAGTTGCGCCTGGATCGACTCGATACGCTGTTGAGCGATGAGCGGCAAGTAGTGATTGATTACAAGTCGGGTACTAAATTACCCGATGTATTAAAAGACTGGAAACAGCAGAGGCTGTTGAATCTTCAATTGCCAAGCTATGCCTCCTTAATGCTGGGCGATGACGCGATCAATACTGCCTCGCATCGTCTTGGGGCTTCGACAGCGGATGGGCTGGCTGGATTGATTCTTGTGCAATTGCACAGCAAGTCTGTCGCAGCGGTTGGACTGGTCGATCAAGCGCTCGGACTAAAAGGACCGAAGTCGCTTGGTGAGGCAAAATTTGATGATATTTCCTGGGACGCTGCCATGCAGCGATTACATAATTCGATGACCTTGTTGGCAGATGAATTTTTGCAAGGCGTGGCGGTCAATCAATCCTTTAATAAACATGATTTGAAATTTTGCGACGTGATGCCGATATTACGCGTCTATGAGGAGGATCAGGATGACTGAAAAAATCCCTCATGATGCGGCCGTCAGGGCACGTGCGATTGATCCGCGGCAGTCCTTTCTGGTCCAGGCGCCTGCAGGTTCAGGTAAGACTGAGTTACTGACTGATCGCATTCTGGCGTTGCTGGCGACGGTTAACCGTCCCGAAGAAATTGTGGCGATTACTTTCACGCGAAAAGCTGCCGCTGAAATGCATGAAAGAGTATTGCAAAAGCTCATAGCGGGTCTGCAGCCTGATCCACCTGAAAAAACACATGCACGCAAAAGCTGGGACCTTGCAAGGCAGGCGCTTGTCAGGGATCAGGAAATGGGCTGGCAGCTCTTGCAGCACCCCGCACGACTCTCGATCCGGACGATTGACGCCTTTTGTGCGTCTTTGGTGCGCACCATGCCGTGGCTGTCGGCCATGGGAGGATTGCCTGCTGTCGTTGATGAGGCACGACCGCATTATTTAGCGGCCGCACGCATGACGCTCGACCTCGCAGATCGCCAGGATTTTTCCTGCGTGACGGATTTGCTCAGGCATTTGGATCTGGATATTGAGGTCGCAGCCGATGCGCTCGCCGACATGCTGGGCCAACGCGATCAATGGCTGCCTTTGCTCCAGCATGGCAGTGATCGTGATGAGCTGGAATGTAATTTACAGCGAGCCATTGAGGCGGATCTGCATCGTCTTGCTTCGCTCATGCCAATCGGCTGGGCAGAACAGTTGGCACCCCCGGCACGTCTGGCGGCAGCTGTTTTATCTGAAGCGCATGCTGAGCATGCACTGGCTGATTTGCTGGATTGGGATGGTGAGCCGTTTGGCCCTGATATCGAGTACCTATCGCAGTGGAAGGCCCTTGCACAGCTACTTTTGACGGGTACGGGTAGCTTGCGTCGCGCGCTGAATAAAAATAATGGATGTCCGCCCCAATCCGCACAGAAAAAATTATTGCAGGAATGGCTGGCCTCGCAGGAAAGCACTGAGCCAGCACCCTGGATCGAGAGATTGTTCGCCCTTGTCGAGACACCAGACCCTGTGTTCACGGATGAACAGTGGGATATTCTGCGTGCGCAAATACAGTGTTTAAGGTTGGCTGCCGGTCAACTAATGGTCCAGTTCGCGCAGGCAGGCGAGGTGGATTTTATAGAGATCGCCAGGCGTGCGGATCAGGCACTTGGACGCTCGGATGATCCTTCAGAATTACTGTTAAAGCTTGATGCCAACATCAGACATTTATTAATTGATGAGTTTCAGGATACGAGCCAGTCACAGATTGATCTGCTCAAAAAAATAACCTCAGGCTGGCAGACTGGCGATGGGCGTACGCTTTTTCTGGTTGGCGATCCCATGCAGTCGATTTACAGGTTCCGCAAAGCAGATGTAGCGCTTTTTCTGAAAATCCGCGATCAGGGTTTGGCTGATCTCCCGGTTGAATCTTTGCAATTGACGGATAATTTTCGCTCGCAGGCTGGAGTGGTGGATTGGGTTAATACTGTTTTTGCCAAGTTATTACCTGAACAAGATGAGCCGGCGGCAGGCGCAATTTCGTACGCACACTCGCGCGCTTTTCATGCGTTGAGCCTGGACCCCGCGGTGAGTTTCCATCCCGTTTTTGTACAGACCGGCGCCAAAGCTGAGTCAGTTGTTGTGGATTTGGTCCGCGAAGCGCTCGATATGTATCCTGACGACCAGCATCCCGTCGCTGTATTGGTGCGTGCACGCACGCACTTGAAAGACGTCACGCAGCTACTCGCGCAGGCCGGTATTGCTTGCCGTGCGGTAGAACTCGTCCCCTTGTATAAGCGTCCATTCGTCGTCGATCTGGTGCAGATCATTCGTGCCTTGAGTCATCCCGGTGACCGGGCTGCATGGGTCTCAGTGTTACGTTCACCTTATTGTGGTTTGACCCTCAACAGTCTGCACGCCCTCGTTGCTGAGGATAGGCAGGGGGCTGTACCTGCATTGCTCGAGCGCGCTTTAAAAACATCCCCTGATGGGGGTGCATGTCTTGCCGAACAAGTGCTCGAAGCTGACGAGTTTGCGCGCTTGATGTCGATCGCACCCGTTTTACTACAAGCCTTAAAGGAAGACGACATACGCCCACTTGCGAATCAAATGGAACGCGTGTGGCGCTTACTCGGCGGTCCAGCTCTGGCGCAAGGCGCCGGTGACTTGCAGGATGCTGAGAGAGTGTTTCAGTTGATCGAGCAGATGGCGCCTTATGGTGGTCTGGATCTGGATGCACTTGAGTCAAAACTCGAAAAACTATTCGCTGCCCCGGATTCTGAAAGTCGCGCTGTTGAAGTCATGACGATGCACAAGTCAAAAGGATTGCAGTTTGAACGTGTGATTCTGTTTGGCTTGCACCATGGACCTCGTCCAGATCAAAGTCCACTGGTGCGTATCGAGCAGATCGATGAACACGTGATGTTTGGTCCGATCAAACCGCGGGCCAGTTCTGATCCTGATACGTTTTCCAAATACCTGGGTATGCGTGAAAAGCGGCGTGCCGCCTATGAAGTAGATCGTTTGCTTTACGTGGCCGCCACCCGTGCCAAAGAGTCTTTACATCTGGTGGCTGAAGTCAAAGTGGATCAAAATACTCGACAAGCCGCGGCTCCTGTCTCAGGTAGTTTGCTTGATCGTTTGTGGCCGCATATTCACAAGCCTGATGTGCCGCAAGGAATCGTAATCACAGATGAAGTGGTCTCGGATCGTCCAGCCCTCATGGGCCAGCCCTTACGCCGTCGTATCCAAATCCCCGCAGCCTTGCCATTAAAGGGCGAGCGCGTGCGTAATGCGGCCTATACCTGGCGTGCCTCGACTACCTATGACCGGGAAATAGGTATTCTGGTGCACGCGTGGCTTGCGCATATCGGTGATCAGGGACTGGAGCAATGGCCAATCAAGACAGTGACTAGCAAGTCTTCCTTGATTCAGCGGCAACTGACTCAGGCCGGACTTCCCAAAGCTCAGGCTGAGTTAGCGGTCAAAGAGGTCGTTGATACCCTTGTGGCGATGCTGACGCATGAACGTGGTCGCTGGTTATTGAGTCATCCACAGTCCTACCGCGAATGGGCGTTAATGGATGCAACGGGTAAGGTTTCCGTGATCGATCTGGCACTTGCCGACCAACAGGGCTGGTTGGTGGTGGATTACAAAACAGGTCGGCGCGCTGAGAATGAAACTACATTAAGCTTTAGTCAGCGCATGCTTGAGCGCTATGCCCCGCAACTTGAGCGCTATTGTCAGCAGTTGACCGATCTTGATGGCCGATCTGCTCGAGCTGCCCTTTATTTTCCCCGGGATGACCTGTGGATTGAGGTCGATCCGGGGTGAAGGTCCAAGCCCTGCTAGAATTGAGGTTGGCGGGCCCCTTCGCATGGTTCGGCGGTCAATCTGGTCAGGTCGGGAACGAAGCAGCCACAGCCGTGCAGAAACAGTGCCGAAGTCAGGCTCGCCTCCCTAATTTCCGTCCGTGGTAGAAAACGTCCATGACCTATCTAGTATTGGCGCGTAAGTGGCGTCCCCGCACGTTTGAGACCCTGGTTGGACAAGATCACGTTGTCCGCGCGCTTTCGCACGCACTCACGACACAAAGACTGCACCATGCCTGGCTATTTACCGGGACACGCGGAGTCGGTAAAACCACTTTGTCCCGCATTCTGGCTAAATCGCTTAATTGTGAAACAGGCATAACCGCTACACCCTGCGGTGTCTGCCAGGCCTGCACTTCAATTGACGAGGGGCGTTTTGTTGACTATCTGGAGCTTGATGCAGCCTCCAACCGTGGTGTGGACGAGATGACCCAGTTGCTGGAGCAGGCGGTTTACTCTCCAAGCGTAGGGCGTTTCAAGGTCTACATGATTGACGAAGTCCACATGTTGACTGGGCATGCCTTTAACGCCATGCTTAAAACACTCGAAGAGCCGCCAGCCCATGTGAAATTCATTCTGGCCACGACGGACCCGCAGAAAATTCCTGTCACAGTCTTATCCCGCTGTCTGCAATTCAATTTGAAACAGATGCCAGGTGAATCAATCGTTGGCCATCTTGAAAATGTGCTGGGTCACGAGCAGATTCCTTTTGAAGTCCCGGCCTTGCGTTTGCTGGGTCAGGCGGCCTCAGGATCGATGCGAGACGCCTTGTCTCTGACCGATCAGGCGATCGCCTACAGCGCCGGTAATCTGACTGAAGAATCGGTGCGAGGCATGCTTGGCACGATCGATCAGCGGCATCTGATTCGCTTGCTCGACTCCCTACAATCCGGTCAAGCCTCCGCGGTTCTGGAAATCGCTGACGAATTATCCATGCGTGGTTTGTCTTATCGTGCGGCGTTGGCAGACCTGGCCGTATTACTTTCGCGCATTGCTATTGTGCAGCGCGTTGCTCAGGCAGCCGATGAGTCGGATCCGTTGATGCAAGACATTATTCGTCTTGCTCAAACAATGCATCCTGATGCTGTTCAGCTTTTTTACACGATTGCTGTGCACAGCCGTTCTGAGTTGGCGATTGCGCCGGATGAATACGCCGGGTTTGTGATGGCCTGTTTGAGGATGTTGTCCTTGTTTGCTGGATCTGGTGCAGCTAATCAACCTGTGAATCTGGTGTTGCCCGCAGCGAGTGCTGTGGCACCAGCAACACCGGTCACGGCAACTGCAATTCCTGCTGCCAGCCCTGCGCAAGCCTTGCCAGTGGTGACGGCTCCGCAGGTGCAGCGCGCGCCTCAGATTGTCGTAGCGGTCGAGCCCGTTGTAGCGAAACCGCAGCCAACCCCGCCCTGGGAAAATGAACCCGAAACCGCTCAGGTTGAGGATGCAGCGGCAGGGCATAAACAAGAGTCGGCTGCCGATCAGGAACCTCAGGATGAATATGCATTAGGGAGCGAGGTAGAGGGCGATTCGTCCTTTGGCAGCTCGATGCCTCCTCATCTCGATGATGATATCCCGCCCGAAGAAGGTTACACCTCTGCGGCTCCAGCTAGCACGACTCTTTCTGAAATCATTGTCTTGCCAGAACCCTGGGCGAGTTTTTCGTCAAAGCTACCGTTATCAGGGATGGCCTCACAGCTGGCTCGCCAGTCAGAGTGCTCTGCAGTTGCTGGGCGGGTGCTCACATTACGTGTGCCGACCAAAGCACTGACCGAAGGTGCGCACGCGGATCGCTTACGCACGGTTTTGTCCGAATATTTTGGTTTTGCAGTGCAACTGCAATTTGAAATCGCGGCAACGCAGGGGCAGTCTGCCCATGCGATTGATGTTGCTGCGCAGGTCGTTCGTCAGGAGCTTGCCGAACAGTCTGTACAAAATGACCCCTTTGTTCAGGCGCTGGTTAAGGACTTCGGTGCACAGGTGATACCTGGTTCGATTCGTCCAAGCGCCTCTATTTAATTAATCTCGACACCTATTTACTCTCAGGAAATCTCATCATGATGAAAGGTCAAATTGCCGGTCTGATGCGTCAGGCGCAACAGATGCAGGAAAACATGAAAAAGGCTCAAGATGCCTTGTCAGATATTCTGGTCGAAGGCGCTGCCGGCGGCAGTCTGGTCAAAGTCACAATGACCTGCCGCCACGACGTCAAACGTGTAACGATTGATCCAAGCTTGCTGGCGGATGACAAAGACATGCTCGAAGATCTCGTTGCCGCGGCGTTTAATGATGCCCTGCGCAAAGCCGAAGCCACGTCACAGGAAAAAATGTCTGCAGTCACTGCAGGCATGCCTTTGCCACCAGGAATGAAACTGCCTTTCTGATGGAAAACTCCTCGTCAGAACCACAGCCACTGCTGGCGCTTGTCGATGCCTTGCGTCGCTTGCCTGGAGTTGGGGTGCGGACCGCACGTCGTATGGCTTATCACTTGTTGCAGCATGATCTTAAGGCGGCAGAGCAGTTAGGGCGTGCGCTGACTGATGCGGTCGAAAGGCTGCAGCACTGTGAATTATGCAATGGATTTACAGAAATCGCCGTCTGTGCAACCTGTGATCATCCTGAGCGCGATCGTTCTTTGCTATGTATCGTTGAGACACCTGCAGATCAAAACTCTATCGAAGCAACCCATGGCTATCAGGGGTTGTATTACGTGTTGATGGGCAGGCTTGCTCCGCTCGAAGGCATGGGGCCCGATGAACTCGACTTTGATCGTGTTTTGAAACGTGCCAACGATGGTGTCGTCCAGGAGGTCATTCTGGCCACTAACTTTACCGCTGAGGGCGAGACAACCGCCCACTATCTTTCTGAGGCCATCAGAGCCCGCGGTATCAAGGTGACACGTTTGGCCCGAGGTGTTCCCGCCGGCAGCGAAATTGAATATGTCGATGCCGGCACGGTTGCCTGGGCGCTGATGGAACGTAAGCCGACCTGATGCGCGGCATTTACCACTTTTAAACTAATCTAACGCTGGAGACTCACCATGTCGTTAACACGTCGTCATTTACTTAAGTTCGCTGGTGCTACCGGAGCGATTTCTTCGATTCCGGGTTTCGTGTTCGCCCAGAAACTGGAAAAGACAAAAGTACAAATTGCTGTGGGTGGTAAAGCCTTGACCTACTATCTGCCGCTCTCGATTGCAGAGCGAAAAGGATTTTTCAAAGACGAAGGCTTGGAGGTAACGGTTGCTGATTTTGCTGGCGGCTCGAAAGCATTGCAGGCAGTCGTGGGGGGCAGTGCGGATGTGGTTTCTGGTGCCTTCGAGCACAACATTAATCTGCAATCCAAAGGCCAGTTTTTCCGTTGTTTTGT
>CANCRX010000033.1 GCA_947380655.1 Alcaligenaceae bacterium
GCCTTAGTGTTCGGCCTCGTATTTTGATATCAGATCAACTTTTGGTTGCGATTTGCCGCCATCGAAAGTACTCGAGAGATATTTATCTACGATTGCTTTGGCCAGTTCAGGGCCGACCACGCGGGCACCAATCGTGATGATTTGTGCGTCGTTGCTTCGGCTTGCACGTTCGGCAGAGTAAGTGTCATGACATTGTGCCGCTCGGATTCCGGGGACTTTATTCGCGGAAATTGCCATCCCGATGCCTGTGCCGCATAAAAGCACGGCGCGTTGAGCACGTCCATGGGTGACTTCTTCGGCTACAGCAAAGGCAATATTCGGATAGAGCACTGCAGCCCCATCGTGACAGCCCAAGTCGTTCACCTCATGCCCGGCGTCTGCCAAGTGTTTTTTAATAATCATTTTTAATTCGTATGCTGCTTCGTCACAGCCAAGGGCGAGTTTCATATAGGCCTTTATCAATATAGTTTTAAATACCCGGCTTTTCAGCATGGGCGAGTAGTCGTTGTATCGAATCTGACATGGAGCGAAGAATCAGCCAGCAGGATGTTGCCCCGGCATCCAGCACACCGATTGAGCGTGCCCCCAGGCGTGCGGAGCGCCCAATGCGAGCTTGCATATTTTTGGTTGAGTCTTTGCCAGCTTCCGCGGCAAGTGACATGGCTTGCAGGGCTTGTGCAAAGCTCGCATGCTGAGCCAATGATTGTTTGTAAGCGTCAAGCGCCGGTAATAAGGTATCGATCAGCGTCTTATCACCAAGTTCGGCGCGCCCCATTTTCTGGATGTTGGCTGTCCCACACTCAAGTGCCAGGCAAAATAGTTCTGCATCCATTCTTGAATAGGGGGTGAGTGTAGAGACCCAGCCATCAAAAAATTTTCCGTAAAGTGGTCCCATTGAACCGCCAATATCATCCATCAAGGCCTGAGATAGCTGATCGAGTGCTGAGGGCAGATGTTCTGATTGTTCACCCAGCTGCTGTAATCGTTGGGCACAGCCTGTAAATCCCTTGGCCATATTGATGCCGTGATCACCATCACCAATGAGCCCGTCGATCTCGCTGAGGTATTGTTTGTGTTCAACAATCGTTTCAATCATCTGATCGAGCACCTCGCGAGTCTGATTCAGATCAATGCTTTGACCTTTGATGATGTGCGTAGCGGAACTTGTTAGGTTCGTCTGGGATGATGATGCAAACTTGCGAGCACTTGTTGCGCCAGAGTTGATGTGATGGTGGGTGATGGTATTTGAAGTTCGCGTTCCTTGAATGCGTAGTCCGACCGCATCACAAGGATGTTTCAAGCATGAAAGCAGTTCATCATCGAGTTTCATGATCGTCAGTGTGACGCCCATCATCTCAAGTGAAGTAAATAAATTACCAACTTGATTAAATGAAATTTCAATTCCTTGCGCACTCAGGATGTTGGCAATTTCTCCAAATAAAATGTATTGCTCCATGATGGGCGTCGCGCCCAAACCTGAAACCAGCACGGCGACGCGATCTCCTGATGAGAAGGGCAGGTCAGGCAAAATCGAGGCCAGCATCAGCTCTGCCATTTCTTTCGCGCTCACGGTCTGGCGTACGTCGATTCCAGGTTCGCCATGATGGCCGATTCCAACCTCCATGAAACCAGTTTCAATTTTGAAATTAGCCTTACCTACCGCGGGAATGATGCAGGCAGAAAGTCCGATCCCGATACTGCGCGTCGAATCAATGGCTTTTTGAGCGACGGCAATCACTTCGTCGAGTGAGCCGCCCAGGTCTGCTTTGGCTGCGCCGACCTTCCACATCAAAATCTCGCCAGCCACCCCCCGTCGTTTATCTTCTTGTCCTTTCGGTGCAGAGGCAACGTCATCATTGGCGACGACGCAACGCACGGTAATGCCTTCGCGCTCAGCCATCTCGCGAGCCATGCCCACGTTCATGTTGTCACCAGCGTAGTTACCATACAGGCAAGCAACACCGGCCTGTCCATTGGCATGACGCATCGCATCAAGAAAACTCTTGGCCGTCGGGGAAGAAAAAATCTCTCCAATCGCCACGGCATCCACCAAGCCCTCACCGACATAGCCTAAAAATGCGGGTTCATGACCTGAGCCCCCACCCGTCACGATCCCGACTTTCCCTTGCTGGGGCGATTGTGCGCGTTTCACGACACGTGGATTATCTGTGGCTGCAATGGAGTCAGCATGGGCAATTAACCAGCCGCGGAGCATATCCTCCACAACCAGATCGGGATCATTGATCACACGATTCATGGGATGGTTCCTTGTTCAGGTTGGGCGATGATCTAGATGTGTAGAGACGAATTGGAGCGCTTGCGAGAGCGCTGTTTCAATTTCAATCAGTGGGACTGCCTGTGCATGCCGACTGGGTTTTGAATCTGGCAATCTATGCAGACGCAAAGGCATTTCAATCGATAGGCATAACGGTGTCTGGGCAACATGCTGCAAGATTTTGGCGCAATCCACATCACCCTGTCCCAACCCAGAAAAGAAGTAGCCTTCTGCGCGCTTGCTGACATCTTTAATATGTGTGTAGAGGCAGTGTGGCAGTGCATCCAGGGCATCTTGTGTCGCGTTGACTCCAGGTCGATGAGAGATCGTATTGCCTGCGTCATAATTCAAGGCGACTCTGGGATGAGCGATTGAGGCAAGTAAAGAAGAGGAGTCCGCGGCGACATTCAATAAGTTGTCAGAGCCATCACCTGGATTTTCAAGACCAATCCACATGTCGAGCTCTTCTGCGTGGCGCGCAAGTATGGCAATGTTCTGATGAAAACGCTCGGTGGTTTTTCTTGCCGAGGCGTTTGTGTTGATCACTCTTGCCCCAATTTTCCGGGCGAAATCCATTCTGCCCCGAAACACCTCTACCGCATCCTCGCGACCCAGATCGATATGTGAAGAAAAGGCATAACAACCCACTCCCGTATCTTTTAACCAGCGAGCCGTTTGAATGGCTTTGTCATCGGTGAAGCTTGATTCATCAAAGGGCTCCGTATAGCCAACAATGAATGCTGGTTCTACATGCGTGGCGCCTATCTTTGCCAGACTCTCAAGCATGAGGGGAAATGCATGCCCGTCATAGGGCGCACCGGAAATAGAAACTATCCTCTGCGGGTGATACTGACGCGAGATGTCATTAAATGAATGCATGAATCAACCTTTTTATTTTTATCGTGGCTGACAGACCCGCAGCACAAAGCTTGACGAGGTGTCAGACCACGGGTGATTCTTATCGGTTGATGCATTCAGTGCAAATGATTAATTATCAATAGCAGTTGAATTTAATTCATGTTGCGCTGCAGTATGTATATTGCTGTGAGGGTAGTCTGAGTACAGACGCCCTCAACGGCGTTGTTGCTATTCCAGAAATTTTGCAAATCCAGACACAGGTTCGCGCTCACTGATCAGGCTATTCTCAATGCGTGAGTAATCTGCAAACCCCAACGCCAGTCCACAGATCACAATTTCGCTTTCGGGTATACCCGTCACTTGACGGATCACTGGATGAAAACGGTTAAAAGCTGCCTGTGCGCAAGTATCCATTTCTCTGGCGCGCGCGGCGACCATGAAGTTTTGTAAAAAGCAGCCGAAATCGAGCCAGGATCCTGTGTTCATCGTTCGATCCATCGTAAAAATGATCCCGACAGGCGCATCAAAAAACAGATAGTTGCGTCCATGTTGGGCTTGCATACCCGCTTTGTCATCGCGCCCAAGTCCGAGTAGCTTGTATAGATCCAGTCCGACTTTGCGTCGACGCTCAATGTAGGGGGAGTCCCAGATATCGGGATAGTAGCGATAGTCCTCAGTCAAGGCTTCAAACTTTGCCTTGTCTTGATAGACCGCCATAATTTCGTCAGACAGACGGGTTTTAATTCCTCCGGTCAACACATAGGCCTTCCAGGGTTGTGTGTTGGACCCTGACGGCGCACGTGCGGCGACTTCAAGCATCCGTTCAATATCTTCGCGTGCGATGGGCGTTGGCAAGAACGCTCGCATCGAGTGCCGCGAGGTAATGGCATCATCAACAATTTGTTGTTCTTTTGTCTGAATCATTCTTTTTGTCTCATTCAAAACGAAGGCCGGCTTCGACTTTCTTAATTAATAATTCGGGGGGATTAAATCTTGAACCATATTTTGCTGCAAGCTCACGGGCGCGCAAAGTAAATTTTTCAAGACCGTATTGATTGACGAATTGAATCGCACCACCAGTCCATTTTGGAAAACCTATACCCATAATGGAGCCGATATTGGCATCGCGTGCTGATTCTAAAACACCTTCTTCCAGACAGCGGATAGTTTCCAGTGCCTGAATAAAAAGAATTCTATCCTTCATATCCTGATAAGGAATTTGTAATGTGCCGGCACCAAAGTGCTTGGCAAGATCTGGCCAAAGGAACTTTTTACCTTCTGCGGGATACTCATAAAATCCGCCACCTCCGGCGCGACCAGGACGTTTGAGCGTATTGACCATTTTTTCAACCACCGCATCGGCCGCATGAGGCTGGTAGATTTTACCTTCGGCAGCTAAGTCAATTTTGGTTTGTTCGGTGACAGATAAGGAGAGGGCCATTGAGACTTCGTCTGCGACAGCAAGCGGGCCGACTGGCATGCAGACTTCAACACTGGCTTTTTCAATTAATGCAGGATCTGCACCATCTGCCAGCATACTTATTCCTTCATTTCTGAAGGTCCTGAACACCCTTGAGGTAAAGAAGCCGCGACTGTCATTGACCACGATAGGTGTTTTGCCAATTTGCATTACATAGTCATAGGCACGTGCCAGTGTTTCAGGTGAGGTTTGAGCGCCCTTGATGATCTCCACGAGCGGCATTTTGTCAACAGGCGAAAAGAAATGCAGACCGATAAAATTCGCTGCGTGAGTTGACGCGAGTGCAAGTCCTGTGATCGGCAGGGTGGACGTATTGGAGGCCATAATGCCGTTTGTGACCAGCATGGGTTCAGCCTCTCTGGTCACTTGTGCTTTGAGTTCGCGCTTTTCAAATACGGCTTCGATGATCAGGTCACATCCCTGCAAAGCAGAAGCTTGGTCGGTCGGGGTAATCAGCGAAAGGATCGCATCACGCTTCTGAGCGGTCAGTAATCCTTTTTCCACTCTTTTGTTCAATAGCTTTTCTGTATAGGATTTTCCCTTTTCAGCGGCAGCCATCGAGACATCTTTCAATATGGTCGGGATTCCCCGCATGACATTGGCATAAGTAATCCCTGCGCCCATGAGTCCGGCACCTAGTACGCCGACCTTTGTAAAACTGGCTTTTGGAAAATCTTTCGGACGACTTTTGCCGGATTTTATTTCTCCCATCTGGAAAAAGAAGGTGTTGATCATGTTTTTAGACACAGGATGGGTCACCAGTTGCGTCATGTATTTGGCTTCGATCTGCAGGGCGGTGTCGATATCGACTAGCGATCCTTCACTTGCGACAGCCAGAATCGCTACAGGCGCGGGCATACAGCCGTGGTGTTTTTTTTCTAATGCCTCAGCGGTTGACTCAATGAATGCCACCAACTCGGGCGTATCGGATTGACCACCCGGTATCGTAAAACCTTCTTTATCCCAGGGTTGGACGGGGTGTGGATTTTGCAGAATCCAGTCACGAGCGAGTGCCTCAAGCGCATGTTGATCTTTTGCCAGACCGTTGAGTAAACCCGTGTTAAGTGCCTCGGAGGGCTTCACAATTTTGCCTTCCATGACATAGGGCAGAGCGGCCTTTAATCCGAGTAGTCTGGTCATTCGCACGACTCCCCCCGCTCCAGGTAATAGACCCAGCGTCACTTCTGGCAAGCCCAGCATGATTTTGTCGTCATCCAGGCAAAACCGGGCATGACTCATCAGACATAGTTCCCAGCCTCCACCGAGTGCAGTGCCGTTGACGGCAGCGACCACAGGTTTACCTAGTTTTTCCAGTAGGCGATGCTCTAGCTTAGTAGCCATTGAGCGGTTGAAGAACTCGTCAGCTTGGTCTGAGGTGACCGCCATCAGATCTTTTAGATTGCCACCGGCAAAGAAGGTTTTTTTGGCCGAGGTCAACATCACACCAGTGATCTGATCGCGCTCGGCGACTAATTTGTGAATGACCGCACTGAACGCCTGCTTGAATGCAACCGTCATGGTGTTCGCTGACTGATCTGGCGCATCAAAGGTAAGCGTGACTATGCCGTCAGCAGATTTTTCATACTTAATGGGATTCATTGTGGCCTCAGTTATTTTTATTCATTCGGATCACAAGATATTAACGCTGTCTGCAGCACTACTTGGCGGGGATGTATACACTACTGGAAAATATAGATATTCCAGCGAGGCGCTATTTACTGAGGAATGTCATCGACATCATGTCAGGGGGGATTCAAATGGCTGGACCATTGCAGGGCGTAAAAATTATTGAGATGGCGGGTTTAGGGCCGGCGCCCTTTGCCTGCATGCTTCTGGCAGACCTGGGTGCTGAAGTCATTTGTATTGATCGGCCAGTGTCTGTCTCTGCGAAATCTGATGAGAGTCGTACAAATGTATTACGACGCGGAAAAAAATCTATTGTTTTAGATATGAAGCGTCCCGCAGCGGTGCAAACCGCTTTGCGTTTGATTGCTACGGCTGATGTAGTCATCGAAGGCTTTAGGCCGGGCGTCATGGAGCGTTTGGGCCTAGGGCCAGATATTTGCTTGACTCAAAACCCTGCATTAGTGTTCGGCAGAATGACCGGCTGGGGTCAGACCGGGCCTCTGGCACAGGCAGCAGGCCACGATATTAATTACATTGCTTTGTCGGGAGCGCTACATGCGGTTGGCACTCAAGAACAACCGATCGTGCCATTAAATTTAGTGGGGGATTTCGGTGGTGGTGCCATGTTGCTGGTCGCAGGCGTGCTGTCTGCGGTGATTCATGCGCGCGCAACGGGCAAGGGACAAATCGTCGATGCGGCGATGACAGATGGCTCTGCTTTGTTAATGAGCATGATGTATGGGTTCATGGCCTCAGGACAGTGGAAGGATCAGCGTGCCAGCAATATGCTCGATGGAGGAGCCCACTTTTACGGTACCTATCAATGCTCGGATAAAAAGTGGGTGGCGATCGGTTCAATCGAGCCCCAGTTTTATCAATTGCTGATTGAAAAATCAGGCCTGGAAAACGTCGATATGCATGCGCAGCGTAATGCTTCGACGTGGCCGGAAATGAAAGCTAGGTTGGTGCAAGTTTTTGCTACGCGAACACGTAATGAGTGGTGTGAAATGATGGAGGGTACGGATGTTTGTTTTGCGCCAGTATTGGGTATGCAAGAAGCCGCAAGCCATCCTCATAACCTAGCGCGAAAGACTTTTTGTGAGATTGATGGTGTGTTGCAGCCATCGCCCGCACCGAGATTTAGTGATACGCCAGCCAACATTTCCTATCCACCGGTTCAAACGGGGACACATACAATTGAAATTCTCGGCAAGCTAGGGTTGACCGAATCTGAAATAAAAGCTTTGGTTTAATACAACCAAAGCCAATAATATTTACGAATAAAAATTGACAGGGAGATAGTTTGATGTCCAACGATACCGTAGAAGCCTTCAGGGATAGCGCGCGTGATTTTTTAGGTCGTTCCGATACGATTTCACGCCTGCGATCATTGCGTGAGAGTCACGATGGTTTTGATCGTGCTGCCTGGCAGTCTCTCGCTAACGTCGGTTGGCCAGCCGTCTTTATTTCTGAACAGGATGGCGGTCTGGGATTGCATCTGCGTGAAATGTCGGCCATCGCTGAGGAGGTCGGTAAACATCTGTTGCCTGAGCCTTACATTGCCTCAGCGGTACAAGCGACCGTTGCTTTATCCCGAAGCCCTCAGGGAGCGCTTCGCACTTTGCTGCTTGAGCAGTTGTGTGCGGGCGAACTCATTGCCGGTCTGGCCTGGCAAGAGCAGTTAGGTCAACTGTCCTGTGAGCAGACAGCAACGATTGCCACCAGCGCTGGCGATGGCTATCAGCTCAATGGTGTCAAGCGGTTCGTCGTTCCCGGCCCTGGCGCGGATGGCTGGCTGGTCCTTGCGGTTCAAGGATCGACCCCGATGCTGATTTGGTTACCTAAAGACTGTGAAGGCGTTTTATTTTCGGATCTTCGCTGTGTTGATGGTTCCATTATGCGAGAGATGAAAATACAAAACGTACTCATTCCTGCTTCGCATGTTCTGGCAACAGGTCCAATGGTGACGCTAGCCGTCAATGAAGCAAATGATTATGCGCGGATCATTCAATCAGCAGAGCTGCTTGGCGTGATGCGTCATTCATTAGCGGTTACTTTGGAATACCTGAACACGCGTAAGCAGTTTGGTCGCCAGATTGGTAGTTTTCAGGCGCTCAAACATCGGGCCGTGGATGCGTATATTCAAGTCGAGTTGTCTGCCGCGTGTCTCAATGAGGTGTTGTGCCTGATGGAGCAGGGCGGGTCAGGCTCTTTGCTCGCGAGTCGCGTCAAAGCACGTTGTGCGAGTGCTGCATTGCTTGTCACACGCATGGCTATCCAGTTTCACGGTGCCATGGGCTATACCGATGAGTGCGATGTCGGCCTGTATTTCAAACGCGCGCTGTATCTGACTTCCTGGCTGGGTAATGTAGAGCAACATCGCAAGCGCTATTTCAGCGAATGCCCTCCAGAGGTTGCACTCGATGCTTCTAAAGTGACAGACGATTTTCCCAAGGATGCGGACTGGGAAAATATGCCCGAAGCAGACTTCCGCAATATGCTTCGCGGTTTTTATAGCAAAAACTATCCTGAGCATATGCGTAACGTACCTCGCAGGTTGTATTGGAATGAAATTAAAGACTGGTACATGACTCTATCCAAACAGGGCTGGGTTGCACCGGCCTGGCCTAAACAGTTTGGTGGCATGGGTTTGCCACCAGAAAAAATGATTGCTTATGTCGAAGAGCAAGAGCAGTACGGTGTCGCGCGCGCGCCCGATATGGGCATTGTCATGATTGGTCCCTTGCTGATTCAACGAGGTAGTCCTGAGCAACAGCAAAAGTTCTTGCCTAAAATTATTGCGGGTGAACACGTGTGGTGTCAGGGCTATTCAGAACCTGGCGCTGGTTCGGATCTGGCGGCATTACGGACTGAAGCAATCCTGGATGGTGATGCGTTTGTGGTCAATGGTCAAAAAATATGGACCACACTCGCGCAGGATGCCACGCATATGTTTGCGCTGGTACGCACCGATAAAGAGGCCAAAAAACAATCAGGCATTAGCTTTTTGCTGATCGATCTCAAAGCTCCTGGGATCACCATCCGAAAAATCAAGGATATCGGTGGGCATGAAGAGTTTTGTGAAGTGTTTTTTGATAATGTCCGCGTACCTGCTGAAAACCTGGTTGGAGAACTGAACCAGGGCTGGACCATTGCCAAGGCATTGCTTGGTTTTGAACGAATCTTTTTGGGAAGTCCCAAACAGTCTCGCTATGCCTTGAGCCAGTTAAATTCGGTCGCTAAGCATCTGGACTTAATGTCTGAACCCGTCTTTGCCTCTAAATACGCAGAGTTGATGCTTGATGTGGCAGATCAGGTTGCGGCCTATACGCACTTTGCCGATATGGTTAAACGTGGAGAGCCTCTGCCGCCAAGCGTGTCGTTACTCAAAATTTGGGGAACAGATACTTATCAGAGAATTTGCATGCTGCTCGTTGAGTCCGCACAAGAGCACGGCGGTACTGGGCAGACAAATGATCTGGGCGAAGAGGGCTTTAACATTCCCGCTATTCTTTTTAATGCGATCCCTTCGACTATCTATGGTGGTAGTACAGAGATTCAAAAAGAAATCATTTCAAAGAATGTGCTGAGACTACCTGATTAATTGTTGTGATCTTATTGGGCGATCTCAACTGCATAAGACTAGAGGAGTGGTTATTTTGGAAGCCATCAGTTTTGAAGTAAATAATGGGGTTGCGACACTGACCTTGAATCGCCCGACGCGCAAAAATGCGATCGATGCAGTGATGCGCGAAGAACTAAAGGAAGTGATTTTTTCTTTGCCTAAACGACGCGATTTACGTGCGCTGATCATTACGGGCGCAGGTGGGACCTTTTGTGCCGGTGGAGATATCAGTGTCATGGGCGCAGGGACCTTGTCTCCCGAAGAGGGGCGTGACCGTATGCGGCATGATTACCTGTCCTGGATCGAAACGCTGTTGAGGCTGGAAATCCCTGTGATTGCGGCCGTTGAAGGCGCAGCTTTTGGGGCAGGGTTTAGTCTGGCGTTGACGGCGGACATCGTACTCGCTAGCCCAAATAGTCGGTTTTGTTTATCTTTCATGCGATTAGGTTTGATTCCTGATTGTGCAGCTTTTTATACGTTGCCGCGTATCGTAGGTGTTCAGCGCGCAAAAGAGCTTGCCTTCTCCGCGCGCGAGCTCAACGCTGAACAGGCACAGCAGTTGGGTATTGTTTTAGAAATCACCCCTCAGGGTCGCGTCCTTGAGCGCGCTCAACAAATGGCGGCTTGTTTTGCCAATGCAGCGCCTGCGGCGCTGGCGATGACTAAACGCGCGATGAATGTCTCCATGAATAGTTCGCTCGACACAATGATGGATATTGAGGCGGCAGGACAAGCCGTGGCGCGAACAACGCAATGGCATACGGATGCCGTGCAAAGATTTCTGAACAAACAACCCTCAGCCTTTCAGTGGCCTGCGAGTATTGATTAAATGACCTTCGCTTCCTCGCGTGAAACAGGCAGGATCCCGGTCATTGCTGTACTAGGTGCGCCAGGAAGTGGAAAGACTTATTTTTTGAATCATCTACTCAGTTCGCCAGCATTGAAAAATACAGTTGTTCTGACAGGAAGCGATGATCTTCACACAACACACCATTCAGATCGCTTGCAGCGTTTAGCTTCCTTGAGGGAACCATCAGAATCAGGTTGTCTATGCTGCGGCATGCGAAGCGAGTTAGGGGATGCCTTGCGAGATTTATTTTTGCGGGCGCTCACTAAAAAAACGTCACCGGTTGATCGGGTGGTGATTGAGGCCAACAGCATTGATCCGAGCCCCCTCAAATTTACTCTCAAACACGCCCCGTTTCTGGGGCAGCGTTATGTTTTTCAGTCTGCATTTTTGCTGCTTGATGTGACGCAGTTGTGCGTAAAACCACTGAATTTACAAGGACTGGGGGTCGAGTTTGCTGATTATGTTGTCTTTTCTAAGGCAGAAATGATCGATAAAGCACTACTTCAGGAGCTGCGGTTGGGCGTAAAACAACTGAATTCAAAGGTAAAGCTAGTCCTTTGCGTCGATATGCTTGAAGCTTTGATCGCTAATACGCTACACTAGCAGGCATTGCAGGTTTGAATAAAACTCTGGTTGTTTCTTAACTTGTATCTGTTCATGGCCCGTTTTTAGCTTGCTGTAAGTATGTAGTTTGTATTTAGAGACGCTCTGTTAATCGGTTCATCCAGTTACTTATAAGATTTATTCTGCGCAACCACTATTTATTCGCCACCAGCGCTTGGTGGCACAGGTTTTTTAACTTCGGTTTTTAACCTCATTGCTCAATTTAATTTTTACTAGCTGGCATGCTGCACATTTTTTTGGTGCACTCATGTGTTTCATCCATTTGACGCATGTCATCTGCATGAATATCTGGCTAACTTGATTTAACTGTTTGGGAATGTTCGTCGACATCCGTGTGTAGCACTGGGTGTGTTTATTTCAGCGAGTACCGGTTTGAATCAATCAATAAAAGATTTACTGGAGCTGAAAATAAAACTGGCCGAGCGCCTAAGCGATCGACCAGTTGTATTTGGTTGCGGGGGCAGGATTTGAACCTACGACCTTCGGGTTATGAGCCCGACGAGCTGCCAGACTGCTCCACCCCGCGTCTGATGAAAAGAAGTATACCGCATTCCACGATCCGGAACAAGTCGCCGGTAAGACTTAAGGAAATAAAACGCTTATGAATGATCATGAAGCCACGCTAGTGTTAGAAGCCGCACTGCTTTGCGCACCTTCACCGATGCCACTTTCAGAGTTGCGCAAACTCTTTGATGAAGAAGATATCAGCAATGAGCAGATAAAAACTTCGCTCGATACATTGCAGCAGAGCTGGATCGACCGGGGGATGGAACTTGTTGAATTGGCAAGTGGTTGGCGCTTTCAGAGTCGTGAGTCGATGCAGCGTTATCTGGAACGATTGAATCCAGAGCGTGTTCCCAAATATTCGCGTGCGGTGATGGAGACGCTTGCCATCATTTCCTGGCGGCAGCCTGTCACACGTGGCGATATTGAAGATATCCGTGGCGTCACAGTGTCGTCGCAAATCATCAAGACACTAGAAGATCGTGGCTGGGTTGAGGTCATTGGTCATCGTGATGGCCCAGGTCGGCCAGGATTGTTGGGGACGACCAAACAGTTTTTGGATGATCTCGGTTTGCGCGCGCTTGATGAATTACCCGCGCTGGGTTCCATTGAAATTACTGAGGTTCTTCAGGGCCTGCCAGGCGATGCCTCGCAATCCTTGCCGCTTGATACTGTCGCTGAGGGGCAGGGCAGCCTGATTCAGAACTCAGAACAAGAAACTGAGCAGGTAACTGAACAAGCAACCGAGCAAGCAATCGAGCAGGCAACCGAGCAGGTAACCGAGCAGGTAACCGAGCAAGCAATCGAGCAGGTAACCGAGCAGGTAATTGACACTCAAGAAACTGACACTCAAGAAATCGACATACAAGACAGCGATACACAAGACAGCGATACACAAGACAGCGATACACAAGACAGCGATACACAAGAAATCGACATACAAGACTCTGATTTAGCAACCGAGTTCGCAACAGAACATGTTGTCCCGGAATCAGATCTTGAGCACCCATTAACTGAGCAGGCCGAAGAGCCCTCAAATAAGCAAGGTTCGGATGAGTCGTCAACAGCGACCCCAGCGGACTTGCAGACAAATGAATTCAAAACGGAGTCCAAGTGACCAATACCACCCCTTCAGAACAACCTATTGCTGATCATCAATCCTCAGCTGATTCCTCAGGCACAGAGCAAAATGCCCAGCAACCTGAGGCCACCGCAACGACGGCTAAACCGCGTGGCCGCAAGCTCCGTACTCCTTTTCGGCGTCGTCGCAGTGATGCGCCAGAAAATAGCGAGGAGCTCGCATCGGACGATTCAGTAAAAGTCGCTGAGACTGTATCGACACATGAGACGCATGCAACGCCAACTGCCCATGCACCCCGGGCGCCGCGTGCCCCGCGCCCACCCCGTGCCCCGCGTGTGCCTCGTGCAGTACAACTGGCTGCTGTTGAGTACGTCGAACCCGAGACCGACACCGTGGATCTCGGAGATCCTGTACTGGCTGAAAAAGAAGCGGAACAAGCGCTTTCATATTTGAGTGGCGCAGATCGAATTGAGCAACGCCTGAATAAATACCTCAACAGTGATTTGCTGATGCCTAAGTTACACAAGGTGTTGGCGGAAGCTGGAGTCGGTTCGCGACGTGAAATGGAAGAGCTGATTATTGCCGGTCGTGTTTCGGTTAATGGTGAGCCTGCTCACATCGGTCAGCGCGTCGGGGCCAATGATATGGTGAAGGTGAATGGAAAACCCATCACGCGCACCAATACCCGCAAGCCTCCGCGTGTGATTCTCTATCACAAACCTGCCGGTGAAATTGTGAGTCACGATGATCCGAATGGCCGCGCGAACGTATTTTCACGTTTGCCAAAAATGAAAGTGGGTAAATGGTTATCGATTGGCCGTCTTGATTTGAATACTGAAGGTCTGTTGATCCTGACAACTTCGGGTGATTTGTCCAATCGTTTGTTGCATCCCCGTTATGGCAATGAGCGTGAGTATGCGGTCAGGGTTTTAGGGGAGTTAGGTCCGGAGCAACGCCAGCAATTAATTCAGGGCGTCATGCTGGACGATGGCCCGGCAAATTTTGGCATGGTTGAGTTTATTGGTGGAGAGGGCAGCAATCGCTGGTACCGAGTGACGTTGAACGAAGGACGTAATCGTGAAGTCCGTCGTATGTTTGAAGCAGTCGGCCTGACGGTTAGTCGTTTGATCCGGACAAGATTTGGTGACATCGTTTTGCCCACCACGTTACGTCGTGGACGCTGGGAAGAGCTAGATCCGAAAATTGTTTCTGCACTCATGATTCAGGTTGGTCTGTTGCGAGATGAAGAGGATGGTGTCGATGGTCGTGCCCGCGGACCACGTCAGCCGGTTTCACATGAAGGCGCTTTACCACCCGGTTTTGGCACCTTGGAGCAGAACGGAACGAACGGCGCACGCGTCGGTCGTCGAGGCAACATTCAGGGCGGTCGGATGGGTAAGCCCGCTGCCTTCAGGCATCCTTCTGACTCGGTAGCGCCGACGGTACTGACTGTCGGCGGAGGCTACGCCAACGGTCACCCCCAGGGGGTTGGCTCGGGTCGAGGTGGGCGTAGCCAGCCTGGTCAGGGGCGCCCCGGTCAGGGCCGCCCAGGTCAGGCAAGGCCTGGTCAAGGTCGTCCCGGTCAGGTCGCCAGCGGTCAGGGTCGTCCTTCTGGACAGTCGCGTCCCACCGGTCCGCGAGGCCCGCGCCCTCCCAGGGCAGATCAAAACCCAGCTTTTGAACACGCTGGTGAACAAGGCGCTCCGGCTCCCTCCCAGTCTAAGCCGCGTGGTCCCCGACCACAGGGTGGTCCACGTCCTCAGGGCGCTGGCGCTGCTGGGCCGCGCACGGGTCGTCCGACAGGCCCGAGAGGTCCTGCTAAATCTGGCGTACCAACAACGGCAGGTTCGGGTAGTCCGCGTCCACGCTCAGCGGGTAAAGGGCCGGGCAAACCCCGCTCAGGCCCCCGGGGCGATGATTGGCAGCCAAGTGGCGCCTCTGCCCACGAGTCCAAGCTTGGGTTTGCCAAGTCTTCGCGTGGCGGACGTTAAACGACGGTTTTGACCCGTCCTGTCAGCTAAATCGTTGGCAGGACAAGACTTTTTTACCTGACCTGTGCTATGATATGAGGCTAATCTTTGCGGGTAAGCCCGTATTTTTGATATATGTTTTTATGAGTGGGCTGTTTTTCAGCCCATTTTTTTTGAGTATATGGCTGATATCTTTTCTCTTTCGCAACAAGCACTTGCCTCGATTGATGTCGAACTCGTCGATATCGAGTGGGCGGCACTTGGTTTGCTGCGCGTCACAATCGACCGCCCTGAAGGCGTGCGTATCGAAGACTGTGAGGCCGTGTCTCGGCAGTTATCACGTGTGTTCGAAGTTGAGAATATAGATTACAGACGTCTTGAGGTCGGTTCGCCTGGCATTGATCGTCCACTTAAAAAGCTTGCTGATTTTCAGCGCTTTGTTGGTGAGAATGTTGAGGTCAAGCTGCGCGAGGCAGTCAATGGACGTAAAGTTTTTTCGGGTGTGTTGGCGGGAATAGCGCCAGCAGGCAGCACAGCGGATGCCGATACGCAGTTTGAGCGTTTCGGTATCGAGTTTGAGGCAAAAAAGGGCGAGACTCAGCAAATCACTTTCACATTCCCGGATGTTGAACGTGCCAAGCTGGATCCTGTTCTGGATTTCAAGGGCAAAAAGCGATGAGTCGCGAAATTCTTCTTTTGGTAGACGCTTTAGCGCGTGAAAAAAACGTCACACGTGATGTCGTGTTTGATGCTCTCGAAGGTGCTTTGGCATCGGCGATGAAAAAACGCTTCAAGGAAGACGCGGATATACGTGTCTCGGTCAATCGCACGACAGGCGAACACGATGGCTTTCGCCGTTGGCTGGTTGTCCCTGATGATGCGGGTCTGCAAGAACCTGATCAGCAGGAAATGCTCTCGGATGCCCAGGAAATTGTTTCTGATATTGAGGTCGGCGAGTACATTGAGGAGGCCCTTGAGCCACTCGAATTTGGTCGCATTGGCGCGCAGGCTGCCAAGCAGGCGATTCTGCAGCGTATCCGCGATGCTGAGCGCGAGCAGGTGCTCAACGATTTTCTGGATCGTGGCGAAAGCATTATTTCCGGCTCCATCAAGCGCATGGACAAGGGTGATGTAATCATCGAAACAGGCAAAATTGAAGCACGTTTGCCACGCAGTGAAATGATCCCTAAAGAAAATCTGCGCGTGGGCGATCGTGTCCGTGCCTGGGTGCTTAAGGTTGATCGTACCGCGCGTGGTCAGCAAGTTATTTTGTCCCGAACCGCACCTGAATTTATTCAGCAGCTGTTTGAAAACGAAGTACCTGAAATTGAACAGGGTTTGCTTGAGATTAAGGGTGCTGCCCGTGATCCTGGTGTACGTGCAAAGATCGCTGTGGTTGCCTATGACAAACGGATTGATCCGATTGGTACCTGTGTCGGTATGCGCGGTTCGCGTGTGACAGCTGTGCGTAACGAGCTCGGCGGTGAGCAGGTAGACATCGTGTTGTGGTCAGAGGATCCCGCTCAGTTTGTGATCGGCGCGTTAGCACCGGCAAACGTTGAGTCGATTGTTGTGGACGAAGACCGCCACGCAATGGACGTCGTGGTGGATGAAGAAAATCTACCCAAAGCGATTGGTTCAAAAGGTCAGAACGTTCGTCTTGCATCTGAGCTGACGGGTTGGCAAATTAACATCATGACGCCTGAAGAAAGTCAGAATCGTCAGGAGCTTGAGCGTTCAGCCCTGCGTACGACCTTCATGAGTCGTCTGGATGTTGATGAAGAAGTTGCGGATATTCTGATTGATGAGGGCTTTACTGGCCTCGAAGAAATTGCTTACGTACCGATGCAGGAATTGCTTGAAATCGAGGCGTTTGACGAAGATACGATCAATGAGCTGCGCACGAGAGCACGAAATGCCTTGCTGACCGAAGCAATTGCTCAGGAAGAGCGCGTTGAAACAGCGCTGGATCTGAATACGCTCGAAGGTATGACGCCAGAATTGTTAGCCAAGCTTGCCGAAAACCAGATTCAGACACGTGATGATCTGGCGGAACTTGCAACGGATGAGCTTTCTGAAATGGTTGGTATTGATGAAGCCGCAGCGGGTCAGATGATTCTGGCTGCGCGCGCCCATTGGTTTGAAGATCAATAATCCTTTGATGATTGATCTGCTTGAAGTTGTAACGCTGTAAAAAGGTAAGAGAGAGCCTAATGTCGAGTAATACAGTCGCCCAGTTCGCCATCGAGCTGAAAATGCCTGCTAATGTGCTTCTGGATCAGTTGCGCTCAGCCGGTGTCGAGCTTAATTCGGTGGAAGACAATGTCACGGACAGCGATAAAGCCAGGCTGCTTGAGTCTTTGCGCCGTTCACATGGCGCGACAGAGGGTAAGAAAATTACTCTCACTCGCCGCCAGACTTCTGAAATCCGTCAAGCGGATGGCACAGGAAAATCACGAACCATCCAGGTTGAAGTCCGTAAAAAGCGTGTGTTTGTTAAACGCGATACACCTGATGCGGTGGATGGATCAACACCTGACTCCGTTGCTCCGTCTGCGCCGGATCAGCATGATACAAACGTCTCGATCGAGCAGGCGGATGCTAAGCCTACCGTGCTTGAGGCGACAGCTGTCGAGCAAACTGCTCCGGTTATTGAAACCGCTGCACTCGAAACAAATGCACCAGAGGTTGTTGCAGAAGAACCCGTTGCCCCAGTTGCTGCGCCTGTTACCCACACAGAGCCAGAAGCCGTGGTTGAGGTTGCAGCTAGGGTAAATGTTGAGCCAAGCGCTGACGCAAGCGTTGAGTCCCAGCCTGCTGATCTAGAGCCCTCTGCTGAGCCCGCGCCTGAGGTTGTCGTCCCTGCAGCCGAGGCTGAAGTTGCGCCGGCAGTCGAGCCGGTGGCTGAAAATGCGGTTGATACGCACTCTGTAGAGCCAGTTGCTGTTGAAGCCGTCGCTGCCGTTACTGCGGTTGCTGAGCCCGCTAAATGGACCAAACCATTGCGTGGTCGTGCTGCACCGCCTGTTGCTGCTGCACCGGTAGATGGTGCGGTCCGTGACGAAGCGCGTCGTGCATCCGAGGCTGAAGCTGCAGCACTGCGTGATATGCTGAATCGTCCGCGTAAAGTCATCAAAGCACCTGAACCCGAAGCAGCCGCTTTGTCAGGCACCTTGCACAAGCCGAGCGCTGGTGGCAAAGGCGCCAAGAAAGAAGGCGCGACGGATGCTGCAGGTAAGAAAGTCATTAAGTCCGGAGAAGTTTCTTCGACATGGTCCGATGATGCTTCACGTAAAAAGCCTGCTGAAAAGCGCGATGCGCCAGCTGCGCCAGGCCGTGACGGCTGGCGTGCCGGTGGTAAAGGCAAGGCAGGTGGTAAGAAAGGTGCACGTGGTGCGAATGCTGCGCAGACGCAGGAGCGTCGCGAGCCCGCACCGGTTGAATTTATCGCCCGCGAAATCCATGTGCCTGAAACCATTAGCGTGGCTGATCTCGCACACAAGATGTCGGTCAAAGCCGGAGAGGTCATCAAGCATCTGATGAAGTTAGGTCAGATGGTGACGATCAACCAGGTTCTGGATCAGGAAACGGCCATGATTGTGGTCGAAGAACTCGGTCACAAAGCGATTGCAGCCAAACTGGACGATCCCGAAGCATTCCTCGACGAAGAAGCACCCCATGAGGATGTTCAATTGTTACCTCGTGCACCAGTTGTCACGGTGATGGGTCACGTTGACCACGGTAAAACGTCCTTGCTTGACTACATCCGTCGTGCAAAGGTCGCCTCTGGCGAAGCAGGTGGCATTACCCAGCACATTGGTGCTTATCACGTTGAAACAGAACGTGGCATGGTGACTTTCCTCGATACCCCAGGACACGAAGCGTTTACCGCCATGCGTGCCCGCGGTGCGAAAGCAACCGATCTGGTGATTTTGGTTGTTGCGGCCGACGATGGCGTGATGCCTCAGACCCGTGAAGCGATCCACCATGCGAAAGCTGCTGGTGTGCCACTGGTTGTTGCCGTCAACAAGATTGATAAGCCAGGTGCAAACCCAGAGCGCGTCAAGCAGGAATTGGTTGTCGAAGAAGTTGTCCCTGAAGAATACGGTGGCGATGTTCCTTTCGTGCAAGTCAGCGCCAAAACAGGCGAGGGCATTGATGCCTTGCTTGAAAACGTCTTGCTCCAAGCTGAAGTGCTTGAGTTGAAAGCAGCCGTAGATGCGCCTGCAAAAGGTATTGTTATTGAAGCGCGTCTGGATAAAGGACGTGGTCCGGTAGCGACGATCCTCGTTCAAAGCGGTACGCTGCATCGTGGCGATGTGGTGCTGGCCGGAGCAAGCTATGGTCGCGTACGCGCCATGCTTGATGAGAACGGTAAGCCTATTCAGTCCGCAGGTCCTTCCATCCCGGTAGAAATTCAGGGTCTGACAGAAGTTCCTGCAGCGGGTGATGAAATGATGTCGCTGGCCGATGAGCGTCGTGCACGTGAAATCGCTTTGTTCCGTCAAGGAAAATTCCGTGATGTGAAACTGGCTCGTCAGCAGGCAGCCAAACTCGAGTCTATGTTTGAAAATGTGACTGAAGGCTCACAAACCTTGTCACTGATTGTCAAGACAGACGTGCAGGGTTCACAGGAAGCACTGGTTACGTCGCTGGTCAAACTGTCTACAGATGAAGTGCGTGTGCAGGTTGTGCACGCCGCGGTTGGCGGTATTTCTGAGAGTGATGTGAACCTCGCGATTGCGTCGGGTGCGGTCATTATTGGCTTTAACGTCCGTGCAGATGCGAGTTCCAAGAAACTCGCTGAGTCCAACGGCGTTGATATCCGCTACTACAACATCATTTATGACGCAGTCGACGAAGTCAAACTCGCGATGTCAGGCATGTTGGCACCCGAGAAGCGCGAAGAAGTTATCGGAATGGTTGAAATCCGTGAGGTCTATACGATTTCCCGTATCGGTACTGTCGCAGGCTGTATGGTCACCGAAGGCCTGGTCCGTCGTGATTCACAAGTCAGACTATTGCGTGGCAACGTGGTCCATTGGACGGGTTACCTCGAGTCATTGCGCCGTTTCAAAGACGATGCCAAAGAAGTGAAGTCAGGTTTTGATTGCGGTATTACGTTGCGCAACAATAATGACTTGCAAGTTGGCGATCAGCTTGAAATCTTTGAAATCAAAGAAGTGGCGCGCTCACTCTAAATGATCAGATGAGTCGACATAAGCAAAAAACAGCGCCAGGCCGTAATTTACGCTTGGCTGACCAGATCCTGAAGGATCTGGCCATCATTATTCAGCGCGAGATTGATATGAGTCGCGCGGGCTTGATCACGTTGTCAGGAATTGAACTGACTGCTGACTACGCCCACGCTAAAGTCTACTTTACAGTCTTGGGTGCAGAAGTCCAGCAAGCACAGAGTCTTCTCAATGAGAAGGCTGGCTGGTTCCATTCCTTGTTATTTAAGCTGTTGCACATTCATACCGTGCCGACCTTGCATTTTTTCCATGATCCCCAGCTCAAGCATGGTATCGCCATGTCGGCGTTGATTGATCAAGCAAACTTGCCCGGTCAGTATGCCGGCGTCCCTGACGAGCCTTTAGACAAGCCTTAACGGCTATCGTCTTTTTATCTGGAATTTGACGATGGCTAAGCAGCGACGCGGACGCGTGCTCGATGGAGTGTTGTTGCTCGATAAACCGGTTGGCTTATCGAGTAATCATGCGCTGCAGCGTGCGAAACGTGCGATGGATGCTCAAAAGGCTGGTCATACGGGAACGCTCGATCCTTTTGCGACAGGCTTGCTGGTGTGTTGCATGGGGCGTGCTACCAAAATTTCCGGTGCCATGCTCAATGCCGATAAGGGATACCGTGCCACGATTGCTTTTGGACAGGAAACTGATTCAGGTGATCTGACGGGAGTTGTGGTGAGTCAGGCGCCGGTTGGTTTTACTGGAGTCACGCAAGACCGACTCGAAGAAGTACTTGCCACCTTTTTAGGTACGCAGATGCAGATTCCACCCATGGTTTCTGCCTTGAAACGTGATGGCAAACCGTTATATGAGTACGCCCGGCAAGGTATTGTTTTAGAGCGTGAGCCGCGTGAAATCACAATTCGTCATATTGAGTTGTTAAGCTTCACTCCGATGCATGCTGAGATTCAAGTTCACTGCACAAAAGGCACCTATATCCGCACGCTGGCGCAGGATATTGGTCGAGTGCTTGGATGTTTTGGTCATTTGTCAGCATTGCGTCGTACCCAGGTCGGACCGTTCATGCTTGAGCATGCGGTTGAACTGGAAGCCTTGCAGTCGATGGAGTCTCCCGAGACGAAACTGATTGCGATGCAAGATTTACCTGAGGGCCTGGTGCCTCCAGCCAAGAACGCTGTACCGACAGGCTCACCGCCTGTTTCCAATAACGATTTATCCGCAGACGCCCCGTCTGCACCGACTTAATTAAAGGACTCGTATGTCACGCGCATTGCGTAACGTTGCCATCATCGCCCACGTTGACCACGGTAAAACTACTCTGGTTGATCAACTCCTGCGTCAATCGGGCACCTTCCGCTCGAATGAGAAAATGACCGAACGCGTCATGGACTCCAACGACCTTGAAAAAGAGCGTGGCATCACGATTCTTTCGAAAAACTGTGCCGTTGAATATGACGGTACACACATCAACATCGTTGATACCCCCGGTCACGCCGACTTTGGCGGCGAAGTCGAGCGCGTGCTGTCGATGGTGGATGGTGTGTTGCTTCTGGTTGACGCGGTTGAAGGCCCCATGCCTCAGACACGTTTTGTGACCAAGAAAGCATTGGCACTTGGTTTGAAGCCAATTGTCGTGGTCAACAAAGTCGACCGTCCTGGTGCGCGGATCGATTACGTGATTAACGCGACTTTCGAATTGTTCGACAAACTCGGTGCAACGGAAGAACAGCTCGATTTCCCAGTTATTTATGCTTCAGGTCTGAACGGCTTTGCCGGTTTGTCCCCTGACGTGCGCGAAGGCGATATGCGTCCCTTGTTTGACGCTATTTTGCAATACGTACCCATGCGTGATGATGATCCTAACGCACCGCTGCAATTCCAGATTTCCTCCATCGACTACAACAGCTATGTTGGCAAGATCGGTATTGGACGTATTAGTGCTGGTAGCGTTAAGACTGGTATGGCGGTAGTCTGCCTGAATGGTCCTGATGGCGTGCCTTTCAATGGTCGTATCAATCAGGTTCTGAAATTCAAAGGTCTCGAGCGCGAGATCGTGGATAGCGCCATCGCCGGCGATATCGTGCTGATCAACGGTATCGAAGATATCGCGATCGGTACCACGCTGTGCTCGCCTGAGAAAGTCGAAGGGCTGCCAATGCTCAAGATTGACGAGCCTACGCTGACAATGAACTTCATGGTCAATACCAGCCCACTGGCTGGCCGTGAGGGTAAATTTGTGACGAGCCGTCAATTACGTGAGCGCCTGCAGCGTGAGCTGAAGTCGAACATGGCGCTGCGCGTCAATGATACTGCCGACGACACCGTATTCGAAGTGTCTGGTCGCGGTGAATTGCACCTGACCATTCTGATTGAAACCATGCGTCGTGAAGGCTACGAGCTGGCTGTCTCGCGTCCTCGCGTCGTGTTCCACGAAGAAAATGGCGTTAAAACAGAGCCTTACGAACTTCTCACCATCGACCTGGAAGACAATACTCAGGGTGGCGTGATGGAAGAGCTCGGTCGTCGCAAAGCAGAATTGCTTGATATGGTCAGCGACGGTAAAGGTCGCACACGTCTTGAGTACCGTGTGCCTGCACGTGGTCTGATTGGATTCCAGGGTGAATTCATGACGATGACGCGTGGTAATGGTCTGATGAGCCATACCTTCGATGCGTACGGTCCTGTGAAGGATGGTCTGCTGGGTGAGCGTCATAACGGCGTGCTGATCAGCCAGTACGATGGCGAAGCCGTTGCCTACTCGATCTGGAAACTGCAGGATCGTGGTCGCATGTTCGTGTCACACAATGACCCTGTGTACGAAGGCATGGTCATTGGTATTCACAGCCGTGACAACGATCTGGTTGTGAACCCTGTGCGCGGCAAACAGCTCACTAACGTGCGTTCTTCCGGTACGGATGAAGCCGTGCGCCTGGTGACGCCTATCGATTGCAACCTCGAATACGCCGTTGAATTCATTTCGGAAGACGAGTTGGTCGAAGTCACACCAAAGAGCATTCGTATCCGTAAGCGTTATTTGACAGAAAACGAGCGTAAGCGCATGTCGCGCGGTGATGCTTAATTTTTGTCTCGAATCCAGCCCGGTTTAGTGCCGGGCTGTGATGTGGATAAAAAAAATCGCACTACAGTAATTAAACTGTAGTGCGATTTTTTCGTTGGGCTGGAGGATTAAATACCACCCAGGCAGACGTATTTCATCTCGATAAAATCATCCATACCGTACACCGAACCCTCTCGGCCCAGACCCGATTGTTTGACGCCGCCAAACGGTGCCATTTCATTTGAAATCAGTCCCGTATTGACGCCTACCATCCCGTATTCAAGCGCCTCCGCTACACGGAAAATACGACCGATATCGCGGCTGTAGAAATAGGAGGCCAAACCGTACTCGGTATTGTTCGCGAGGCGTACGACGTCCGCTTCGTCGGTGAATTTGACGATTGGCGCCAGCGGACCAAAGGTCTCTTCACGCATGCACAGCATGTCTTCGGTGACCTGGGTGATGACGGTGGGTTCGTAAAAACGACCGCCTCGGTTGTGTCTGGCACCGCCGGTCAAGACCTTTGCGCCCTTGGCGATGGCGTCTTGAACGTGTTGCTCGACTTTGGCAACGGCTGCATCATCGATCAATGGGCCTGTGGTGACTTTGTCCTCAAACCCTTCGCCCACAGCGAGACTACCCGATACACGCGCGGCGAGTTTTTGTGCGAACGCGTCATAAACGTTGGCGTGTACGTAAAAACGGTTGGTACATACGCAAGTCTGACCCGCATTGCGGTATTTGGAGGCCATCGCGCCTTCGATGGCCGCATCAATGTCGGCGTCTTCAAACACGATGAAGGGTGCATGACCACCAAGCTCAAGAGACATTTTCTTGATGGTCGGTGCACTTTGTTGCATCAGGATACGACCGACTTCTGTTGAGCCGGTAAAGGTGACCTTACGCACGATGGGGCTGGCGCACAAGACTTTACCGACGGCAATCGAGCGTGCACTGTCAGCGGTGAGGATATTCAATACACCGGCTGGGATGCCTGCTTGCTCGGCCAGCACAGCCAGTGCCAGGGCTGACAAGGGAGTTTGCTCAGCAGGTTTCAGGACGATCGTGCATCCCGCCGCCAAGGCTGGAGCGACCTTGCGGGTGATCATGGCGTTGGGGAAGTTCCAGGGTGTGATCGCCACGCATACGCCGATCGGCTCGCGCAGGACCAACATGCGACTGGTGGTCGCAGGCGCACTGATGGTGTCACCCATGACGCGTTTAGCTTGCTCTGCAAACCACTCTACAAAGGACGCACCGTAAGCGATTTCGCCTTTTGATTCAGGGAAAGGCTTTCCTTGCTCAACCGTCATGATGCGGGCGAGATCGTCGGTGTTGGCGACAATCAGGTCAAACCATTTGCGCAAAATGATTGAGCGTTCTTTAGCGGTCTTTGCACGCCACGCAGGAAACGCACGGTTTGCCGCGTCAATGGCTGTCTGCGCCTGATCAGGCCCTAAATTGGCAACGTGGGCAATATTGCTGCCGTTTGCAGGGTTATCGACTGAAAACAAACTGCTGTCTGTCGCATCGACCCACTTGCCATCGATATAGGACTGCATGCGTAGCAAGTCTGGGTTGGTGAGTTTGACTGGAAAAATTGCCTGATCCATTTTCTGATTCCCCTGAATATTTGTCTGTTTTGAAGTGTTGGTTTTCTAGCAATAACTAATTTTAGCGCTTGATTGTTCAGTACAAATCCGCGGAGCACGTGAGTGCATACAGTAAGTACCACGCTAGACTGGCCCGTTGTTTTGCAGACGCATGATGTCTGGGTGATCCTTATAGAACCGCTGCATATGCGCCACCACCTGAGCTGGATCATCTTCAATAAAGAATGTGTCGGGATCCAGCGGGTTGATCAATTTATTTTCCTGAAGTTGCTCGACAATCCAGTCGTGCAGCCCCGCCCAGAACGTACTCCCTACAAGAATCACGGGGCCTACAGGGACTTTGCCTGTTTGCATGAGGGTGAGGGCTTCAAACAGCTCATCGAGCGTACCAAAGCCGCCAGGCAAGACGATATAAGCCATGGAGTGCATAAAAAATGTGGCCTTGCGCGAGACAAAGTGCTGGAATGGCAGGTTGATAGAGAGATAGGGGTTGGCTTTGGATTCTGTTTTGAGCTTGATATGCAGGCCCACACTCGTTCCACCTGCCTCGTAGGCACCTTTATTGGCAGCTTCCATGATGCCCGGGCCGCCTCCTGCGATCGTAGTAAAGCCTGCCTTAGCCAGTCGTGCGCCGATTTCTTCGGACTGTGCATAATAGGGTGAGTCCACAGGGATGCGCGCGCTACCAAAAACACTGATTGCCGGACCGATCTTGGCAAGAGTTTCGGCAGCGTGCACCATCTCTGACATAATTTGGGTTGTTTGCTGGATTACCGGCTTTGCCATTTCTTTATTGTTGCCCATGAAAAAAACCTTGTTGCTGGTAGATGGATCAAGTTATCTGTATCGCGCCTTTCATGCGATGCCTGATTTACGCAACGCCCAGGGCGAACCGACTGGGGCGATTTATGGCGTAGTCAATATGATGCGCAAAATGCTGACTGACTTTAACGCACAGTATGCCGCATGTGTGTTCGATGTGCGCGGCAAGACCTTCCGCGATGATTTATACCCGGAATATAAGTCCCACCGTCCGCCAATGCCTGAGGACCTTGCCAGGCAGATTGAGCCTATCCATGAGGCGATTCGTGCCCTGGGCTGGCCCGTTATCGGTGTCGAAGGTGTTGAGGCCGATGATGTGATTGGCTCGCTCGCCCATTGGGCAACCGATCACGATGTGCATACGATCATTTCAACCGGTGACAAAGATCTTGCCCAGCTAGTGACCTCGCATGTCACCCTGGTCAATACGATGTCGGGCGAAAAGCTCGACCCTGAAGGTGTTGTGCGTAAATTTGGCGTGACCCCTGAGCGTATTGTTGATTATCTGATGCTTGTTGGCGATACCGTGGATAACGTACCCGGTGTGCAAAAAGTCGGTCCAAAGACTGCAGCGAAATGGATTGAGGAGTTTGGCTCGGTCGATGCACTGGTTGAGCGTGCAGAGGAAATAAAAGGCGTGGCCGGACAAAACCTGCGCACAGCGATTCCACAGTTTGCCTTGACCCGCGAGTTACTCACGGTCAAGACTGATTGTGCACTGCGTGATTTGATCCCGACCATTGAGACTTTACTTCCTAAAGAACCCGATGCACCGGCTTTGATCGGCTTATTTGAGCGCTACGGATTCCGCACCTGGCTGCGTGATTTGACCGGAGAGCAGGAGCGTGTCCCGAGCGGTGATACACGTGTGGCGCCTGTCGCTGAGCGGCCAGTGGCACCGCTTGAGACCCAATACCAGATGGTCAGCGATCTGACCGCGCTCGATCAGTGGATGAGTCGTTTGCAAGAAGCAGACTGTGTGGCGATCGATACTGAAACCACCTCACTTGATCCCATGCTAGCCAGACTGGTTGGTATTTCATTGTCGGTCGAGGTGGGTGTCGCCTGCTATATCCCGGTTGCCCATCGTGGCCCTGATGCGGCCGGGCAGTTGTCGCGTGCCGAGGTGTTGGCGCGCATGAAATCATGGCTTGAGGATCCTCGTCCAACCAAAGTGTTGCATCATGCAAAATACGATACCCATGTTTTTGCCAACGAAGGTATCGATCTGCAGGGTGTTTCGGATGACACGATGCTGCAGGCTTACGTGCTGGAGTCCCATCGTGGCGTGAGTTTGCATGATTTGTCGCAACGCATACTGGGTGTTAAAGGCCTGACCTACGAAGAAATCTGCGGCAAAGGTGTGCATCAGATCGGTTTCGATGAGGTCGACCTGGACCGTGCGACACAATATGCCTGTGAGGATGCAGATTACACACTGCGTCTGCATCGCGCCCTGCGTCCTCAGGTGCAAGAAAATCCCAAACTGGAATTCATCTATAAACTCGAGATGCAAGTCTCACGTGTGTTGTTTGAAATTGAATGTTCAGGCGTCAAGATTGATGCCGCTGAACTCGGTCGTCAAAGCCATGCTTTAGGTCAGGAAATGCTCAGCTTGGAACAGCGTGCGTACACGCTGGCAGGGCAGCCCTTTAATTTGAACTCCCCCAAGCAACTCGGTGAAATCCTGTTTGGTCAGATGAAGCTGCCTGTTGTACGTAAAACATCGGGTGGTGCGCCCTCGACGGACGAAGAGGTGCTCACCAAACTCGCTGAAGACTATCCCTTGCCTCAGGTACTTCTCGAGTATCGTGGGCTGGCCAAACTCAAGTCCACCTACACCGATAAGTTGCCAAAGATGGTCAATGCCACGACGGGCAGGGTTCATACGCATTATGGACAGGCTGCGGTGATTACGGGTCGCCTGGCCTCGTCTGAGCCTAATTTGCAGAATATCCCCGTGCGCTCAGAAGCCGGCCGTAAGGTACGCGAGGCTTTCGTCGCAACGAATGGTGTGATTGTTTCAGCGGATTATTCTCAGATTGAATTGCGGGTGATGGCGCATGTATCGAACGATGCGAGTCTGCAAAAAGCGTTTGCGGCCGGTGAAGACATTCATAAAGCCACGGCCTCTGAAGTCTTTGGCGTGCCACTCGCCGAAGTGACAAGTGATCAGCGCAGGGCCGCTAAAGCGATTAATTTCGGTTTGATTTACGGTATGGGTGCATTTGGTCTGGCGAGTAATCTGGGTATTACGCGCGATGCGGCGCAATCGTATATTGACCGTTATTTCGCGCGTTATCCGGGTGTTGCGCAGTACATGGCAGAAACACGCACGCTCGCTCATGTACAGGGCTTCGTCGAAACAGTATTTGGCCGTCGTCTCTGGCTGGCTGATATTAATGCTGCTGGTGCACGCAGAGCCGGTGCTGAACGTGCCGCGATTAATGCGCCCATGCAGGGTACTTCGGCTGATCTGATTAAGATGGCCATGGTATCAACGCAGGCGTGGTTGCACAGCAATAAACTGCGAACTCAAATGGTGATGCAGGTTCATGATGAATTGGTTTTGGATGTGCCTCTGGACGAAATTGAGTTGGTTAAAGCCAACTTACCGCGTCTGATGTGTGAGGTTGCCAGTTTGCGGGTGCCGCTGGTAGCTGAGGTCGGAGTAGGCCCCAACTGGGAACAGGCGCATTGATATGTTGTTGATCTGGATTATGGTTTCAGCAGTAACCGGTGGGCTGTGCGCGCTGATGGTTGCGCACTGGCTGGCTTACCGTGTGTTTGCGGGTTATTTGCATCACATGGTGAGCTTATCTGTCGGGGTATTGCTCGCGGTATCTTTACTGCATTTGCTCCCGGAAGCCTTCGAAGCGGAGCAGGATATTCATGCCTTGTTCGCTGTGATGCTGGCCTCATTCATCGGGTTTTTCGTACTCGAAAAAATTGCCTTATTACGCCACAGCCATCACCATGAGGGTGACGGACACCATCACCATTCCGGACATGATCGCCATGAAGCGGGGCGTGGTGGCGTCATGATCCTGATTGGCAGTTCATTGCATAACCTGGTTGATGGTGTGTTGATCGCCGCCGCATTTCTGGTGGATCCAACTTTAGGTGTGTTGACGGCCGCGTCAATTATTTTGCATGAAGTACCGCACAAACTCAGTGATTTTGTCGTCTTGATGAATGCGGGATTGACACGGAAAAAAGCGTTCGAACTGATCCTGTTTACCAGTCTTTGTTCAGCGCTGGGTGGCTTGCTTGGCTATTTTATTCTTGGTCAACTGACACCTTTGTTACCGTATTTGCTTGTGGTGGCTGCCAGCAGTTTTTTATATATTTCGATCGCCGACCTGATGCCGCAAATGCATGAGCGCAGTTCCCTGAAAGAAGCAGGGCCACAGCTTTTGTTAGTCGCGATCGGTATTTGCGCGATCTATGCTGTGACCCTGGTGATGCATGCAGTGCGTTAATTTCAGTGCGTTGATTGTGGTGCGTTAATTTCTGAGTGTGAAATTCAAGGCGTTCACTTCAGACTACGCGTAATTGCTGAAGTGCGCCGATTCGCGAGGCAATCGGCGGATGGGTGGCAAACATCGCGCTGATGCCTGCGCCACCACTGATGCCTGAGGCTTCAAAGCTTTTGGGCAGCTCGCCGGGTGTCAGACCACCCAAGCGTGCAAGCGCCCGGATCATGGGTTCACGCGAACTCAGTAAGCTCGCTGAGCCTGCATCCGCACGGTACTCGCGCTGGCGTGAAAACCATGCCACGATCAGACTGGCTGCTATGCCGAAAGCGATCTCGCACACAATCACTGTCACGAAATACCCTGGCCCACCGGTCCTTTCGTTTCTCAGCAAAACCTTGTCAACAAAATAACCCACTACCCGGGCGAGAAACACTACAAAGGTATTCACTACACCCTGAATCAACGTGAGTGTGACCATGTCACCATTGGCGATGTGTGCAACCTCATGAGCGAGGACCGCTGAAATTTCTTCTTCGGTCATGCTGTCGAGCAGACCTGTAGAGACGGCGACAAGCGAGTCATTACGAAAGGCGCCTGTGGCAAACGCGTTGGGTTCACCCTCGTAAATGGCAACCTCTGGGCGGCCGATTCCCGCACGGTCTGCGAGTTGGTGGACGGTATCAAGCACGAACTGCTGTTGCGGACCACCTGGTGCCTGTGGGTCAATGACCTGGCAGCCTGTGCTCCATTTGGCCATGGGTTTACTGATCAGCAGAGAGATGATGGACCCGGCAAAGCCTACGATCATTGAAAAGATCAGTAGCATTTGAATATTCAAACCCTGCTGGGTCAGGAAGCGATTGACACCCAGAATGCTGAGCGTTGCACTCAGGACCAGCATGACGGCAAGATTAGTCAGCAGAAAAAGAAAAATTCGTTTCATAGTATGTAGGGTCTATATAAATGATCACAAAGGGAAAGGTGGATGCCTGAGCATGCCAACCAGTTACTGAACGATCTGTACTGAACGTGCCAGAGTATAGTATCGCTTGATACATTTTTGATTGTTTTCATTTCCATGCAAGCTTTGTGGATGTTGTTCGCCTCAGCCATGTTTGCGGTCATGGGGTCGTTTGTCAAACTCGCGGCCGAGCATGGTGCCTCGATGCCCCAGATTGTCCTGTTCAGAGGCCTGCCATCCGTTGTCGTACTTTTGGTTTATGCCCGCGCTGGCGGACTGTCTTTTATTCCTGCGGCCTGGACACCTCATATCTGGCGTAACCTGACGGGTGTGACCTCAATGTGGCTCGGATTCTATGCAATCGCCAAGCTTCCACTGGCGACAGCAACCAGCCTCTCTTACACCGCCCCTCTTTTTATCGCCGGCTGGATCCTTGCTAGAGGAGCGGCACGCCGCGATCCCGTATGCATTGCCGCGGTATTTTTCGGCTTTTTAGGTGTACTAGCTGTTTTGCGTCCGAGCATCACGGTTGAGCAAATTCTACCCGCTGTTTTAGGGCTCGCCTCGGGCGCGCTGGCTGCGGTAGCGATGATGCAGATTCGTGAGATTGGTCGTCTCGGTGAGCCTGAGTGGCGAACGGTATTATTTTTTTCGATCGTGGCGACCACCAGCAGCTTTGTCGGGATTGCGATGGGCAGTTGGAGTTGGTCAGACCTGATTGGCTGGATCTCGCTGTTTGCAATTGGGGGCAGCGGGTTGCTTGGCCAACTTGCCTTGACCAGAGCCTATGGCCTGGGGTCGGCGCTTCTGAATGCCGCGCTTCAATACAGCACGATTATTTTTGCTGCTTTGATTGGTATTGGTTTTTGGGGTGAGCGTATTGATGATCTCGCACTGTTCGGCGGGATTTGTATCATTTGCGCTGGGCTGATGTCCGTTTGGCGAACAATCAGCGTGCCATCACCCGACCAAACCACTCATGAAAGTGCTGCATCCCGTCTTCCATCGGAGACTGATAAGGACCCGTCTCGCTGACCCCACGTTGCATTAACGCCCGACGTCCCGCATCCATGCGCTCGGCGATTTCATCGTCTTCTACGGCCGTTTCCATGTAGGCTTCGCGTTGGGCTTCGACAAACTCGCGCTCAAAAGATGCGATTTCCTCTGGATAGTAAAACTCAACTATGTTGACTGTTTCCTGGGGGGATTTGGGATAAAGCGTTGAAAGTACCAACACGTGTGGATAGAGTTCAATCATGTGCGTTGGGAAATAAGTGACCCACACTGCGCCAAAATCAGGGGCCTGGCCTTGACGGAACTGCAATAATTTATCGTGCCAGACTTTATAGGCTGGTGATCCTGGCTGCGATAGCGCCCGGTGCACCCCGACACGCTGCATGCTGTATTGGTCGGAAAACTCCCAGGACAAATCATCGCAGGTGACGAAATGCCCCAGCCCGGGGTGAAAGGGTGCTACGTGATAGTCCTCAAGGTAAACCTCAATAAAGGTTTTCCAGTTGTAGTTGCATTGATGCACTTCGACATGGTCAAGCACGTAGTCTGAAAAATCAAACTCCGGGCGCTTAAATAGCGCACCGATATCCGCCAGTGGGTCACGGGGACCCTCGAACAGCAGACCGTGGCAGTCTTTAATGGGGAATCTTTCAAGATTCAGGCAGGGCGACTTTTCAAATTCAGGGGCGCCTAGTAACTGACCTTGTTTGTCGTACGTCCAGCGATGAAGCGGGCAAACGATATTGCCACCGGTACCGGCCAGGGTGCCATGGGTGTTGACGTGACCGGATACGTTGCCAGTCTGGCCGCCGAGCATAAGCGCCTGGCGATGTCTGCAGACATTAGAAAGCAACTCGATACCGTTTTGATTGCGCACGAGTACGCGCCCATTGTTTTCATGGGACAAACTACGCCAGTTTCCATTTTCGGGCACGCCTTTGTGGTGCCCGACATAGATGGAGGACTGTTTAAAAATGCTTGCTTGCTCGCGGGCAAAGAGAGCTTCGTCAAAATACGCTGTGACAGGAAGCTGGGTGCGAGCTGGCGCTAAATGCGCCATCCGACCAATGTCGGTCATGATTCCCTCCGCACGGAAAAAAATGCCAACATAAAGGATTCTGTTTAAACAGTGCCTATGTGGCGCGAAGAAAAATCGGATTGGCCGATCACCATTAATCAAATATTGTAACCCAAGGGCTTTGAGAGTCCTGATCTCGTACAATCAAGGTATTCCCATATAAACACCTTATTTAATTGTCTGTCTGGAGTTTCGCTTGACGAAAGCCGCCAAATCTTCATTGCCAAAAGACGCTGCCGAGCAGGAATTGTCCATGGATCCAACGCTTCCTCAGGATTTTGAGTCTGCTTTGGCCGAGTTGGAGTCGCTGGTCGCCACGATGGAGTCCGGTTCGCTTGCTTTAGAGCAATCACTCACTGCTTATCGTCGGGGCGCAGCGCTCACCCGTATTTGTCAACAGAAGCTGGCTCAGGCCGAGCAGCAGATCAAAGTGCTTGAGGCTGGCATGTTACGCCCGCTGGATACCAATTTACTTGAGTCAGAATGAATAGCGCAGTTGATCAAACTACTGAGTGGCTCAATGCCCGGGCCAGGCATATAGAAACCGTGCTGGAGCGGATGTTGCCAGCTGAGAATGCTGTGCCCGCCAGGTTGCATCAAGCAATGCGATATGCCGTGCTGGGAGGCGGCAAACGTGTGCGTGCCGCACTGGTTTACGCGGCCGGTTACGCTTGCGCTGCTCAGCAAACTGGAATGGATGCGCTGGCGTTCGATTCAGCGCAGCATCCACAGCTCGATCTTGCGCTGGATTTGGCCGCCTCGTCCGTGGAGTTGGTGCATGCTTATTCTTTGGTCCATGATGATCTGCCGTGCATGGATGATGACACGCTGCGTCGCGGTAAGCCCACCTTGCATGTGAAATTTGACGAAGCCACTGCATTGCTTGCGGGCGATGCGCTGCAGCCTTTGGCGTTTGATTGGCTGGCACAAATGCCTGTTGAGGCAGCGTTGATTGTTCAGGCGACACAGGTCTTGGCGCGCGCGGCAGGTAGTTTGGGGATGGCGGGTGGACAGGCCATCGATCTGGAAAGTGTCGGCAAGACGCTCAGCCGCGAGGAGCTGCAGTGCATGCATGTCCTCAAAACCGGGGCGCTGCTTTCTGCCAGCGTGCGTCTGGGGGGCTTGGCTGCTGCGATGACTGCCACACAAAAGCAATCACTTGAGGCGTATGCGAGTGCGATGGGGTTGGCTTTTCAGGTGGTCGATGACGTCTTGGACGTGACCGCTGATACCGCGCAGCTCGGTAAAACGCCAGGCAAAGACGCTGCCGCGAATAAACCGACTTATGTTAGTTTGATGGGCCTTGCGGGTGCACAGAATTTTGCGCAGCAATTGCATGCGCAGGCACTCAAGGCAATTGAACCGTTTGGCCGCTCGGCGGATTTGCTGACGGTTCTTGCTGATTT
>CANCRX010000034.1 GCA_947380655.1 Alcaligenaceae bacterium
ATCTGGATGGACTATGTCAAGCCCGTTGGTCTGCGTTTGTTTTTAATGGTTCTGACCATCTTGTGGCTGGTTGGTTCGATTGTGTACTTCGTGCACACTCTCTGGAGAGTCTAAGCCATGGCTGAGATTAAATCATCATTGCCACGTCGTAAATTTGATGTGGTGGTTGTAGGTGCTGGCGGTGCCGGTATGCGCTGCTCGTTACAACTCGCCAATGCGGGCCTGAACGTTGCCGTGCTGTCAAAAGTATTTCCTACCCGTTCACACACTGTTGCCGCTCAGGGTGGTATCGGTGCCTCGCTGGGTAACATGAGCGAAGACAACTGGTACTGGCACATGTATGACACCGTCAAGGGTTCAGACTGGCTGGGCGATCAGGACTCGATCGAATTCATGTGTCGCGAAGCTCCAAGCGCTGTGTATGAGCTTGAGCACTTCGGTATGCCTTTTGACCGTAATCCTGATGGCACTATTTATCAGCGTCCATTCGGTGGTCATACTGCAAACTTCGGTGAAAAGCCTGTCCAGCGTGCCTGTGCTGCCGCCGACCGGACCGGTCATGCTTTGTTGCATACCCTCTATCAGCGTAACGTCGCATCGCGCACTCAGTTTTTCGTTGAGTGGATGGCACTGGATCTGATTCGTGACGAAGAAGGTGACGTCGTGGGCGTAACAGCGCTCGAGATGGAAACCGGCGAAATGTACATTTTCGAAGCTAAAACAACGGTGCTGGCAACCGGTGGAGCAGGCCGTATCTGGGCTGCCTCGACCAATGCTTTTATCAATACCGGTGACGGTATGGGTATGGCAGCGCGTGCGGGTGTTCCGATGCAGGATATGGAATTCTGGCAATTCCACCCGACGGGTGTAGCCGGTGCGGGCGTGCTGATTACCGAAGGCGTGCGTGGCGAAGGCGGCATCTTGTTGAACAAAGATGGCGAGCGTTTCATGGAGCGCTATGCTCCAACGCTGAAAGATCTGGCCCCGCGTGACTTTATTTCACGCTGTATGGATCAGGAAATCAAAGAAGGCCGAGGCTGTGGTCCAGATGGTGCTTACGTGCATCTGAAACTTGATCACCTTGGTGCCGATGTGATTAACAAGCGCTTGCCATCGATTCTTGAAATCGGTCACAAGTTTGCCAACGTTGATGCAACCAAAGAGCCAATTCCCGTTGTACCAACCATTCACTATCAGATGGGCGGCATTCCGGCGAACGTCAACGGCCAGGTTGTGACCTGGGACGGCTCACAAAGCAAAATTGTCAATGGTCTCTACGCTATTGGTGAGTGCGCGGCGGTGTCGGTTCATGGTGCAAACCGTCTTGGTACCAATTCGCTGCTGGATCTGATTGTTTTTGGTCGTGCTTCAGGCAATCATATTGTTGCTGCACACAAGGATCACAAACTGACACACAAGCCTCTGCCACAAGCTTCGGTTGACTACTCAATTGATCGCGTCAACAAGATTGAGTCGCGTACAACAGGCGAGAAGACACAAGCCGTGGGTAACGAAATCCGTAACGCAATGCAGCAGCATTGCGGCGTGTTCCGTACCATCGCTTCGCTTGAAGAAGGCGTGCGTAAGATTGATGAGTTAGCGGCTAAAGTCGAACAGGTCGCCTTCCAGGATAAATCGAAAGTCTTCAACACTGCACGTATTGAGGCGCTTGAGTTGAGCAACATGATCGAAGTTGCCCGCTCAACGATTCATTCGGCTGCTGCCCGTCGCGAAAGCCGCGGTGCGCATGCTCTGGATGATCACCCAACACGTGATGATGATAACTGGATCAAGCACACACTCTGGTATTCGGACGGCAATCGCCTCGATTACAAGCCTGTGCAAATGCAGCCACTCACCGTTGAAAGCTTCCCGCCCAAGTCGCGGACCTTCTAAGTCAGTATTTCTGGATACCCATCATGAGCACAAAACGCATCGTGAAGTTTGAAATATATCGCTACGATCCTGATAAGGACGAGCGCCCCTACATGCAAAAACTCGAAGTCGAGTTGCAGCCTACTGACAAGATGCTGCTCGACGCGCTGTTGCGCATCAAGCTCGACGTCGATGACAGTCTGGCGCTGCGCCGTTCATGCCGCGAAGGCGTGTGTGGTTCAGATGCGATGAACATCAATGGTAAAAACGGTTTGGCCTGCACCACTAACATGCTCGAGTTGACTGAGCCAGTTGTGTTGCGTCCCTTGCCAGGTCTGCCAGTCATTCGCGATCTGATCGTGGACATGACACAGTTCTTTAACCAGTACCATTCGATCAAACCATACCTGGTCAACGATACACAGCCACCAGAGAAAGAGCGTTTGCAGTCCCCGACTGCCCGCGAAGAACTTGATGGCTTGTATGAATGCATCCTGTGTGCTTGCTGTTCGACCTCCTGCCCATCTTTCTGGTGGAATCCCGACAAATTTGTCGGCCCAGCAGGTTTGTTGCAGGCTTATCGTTTTATTGCTGATGACCGTGATCATGCAACCGAAGAGCGTCTCGATAACCTCGAAGACCCTTATCGTTTGTTCCGCTGCCATACCATCATGAATTGTGTTGATGTTTGCCCTAAAGGTCTGAACCCCTCCAAGGCAATCGGCAAAATCAAGGAAATGCTGGTTCGTCGTACGGTATAAAGTTGTAAAGGCCGCTTGTGTGATGCGTTCATTACAGGCGGTCTTTTTCTTGCATTGAAGTAAACAGCCGAGATGCTCGGTTTGACAGGGCGTGAAATGGGAAAGCTGACAGATCTGGACCGAACAAGAATACGCTGGCGTGCCAGGCGTGGCTTGCTTGAAAACGATTTGATCATTACTCGTTATCTTGACGCCTTTGAGACTGAACTGACGGATGTGGAAGTGGGGGCGCTGACTCAATTATTTGAGATTGGCGACAATGAATTGCTGGATTTACTGTTGGCGAGAACCGAGCCTGAGGGCGCGCTCGACCGGCCTGCTGTGCACGATGTGCTTAAAAATATTCGTGCGCTTTGAATTTAACCGAAGGAATTACCGATGAAACTGTCCGATAAAAAAGCCACGCTATCGTTTTCAGACGGAAGCGCCTCTGTTGACTTCCCTGTTTACGACGGTACCGTCGGTCCGCAGGTAATCGATATCCGTAAGCTCTACGGTCAAACAGGTATGTTCACCTACGACCCAGGTTTTTTGTCGACTGCGTCATGTTCATCGAGCATTACCTATATTGATGGTGACAAAGGCGAGCTGCTTTATCGTGGCTACCCAATCGAGCAGCTGGCCGTGAACTGCGATTTCATGGACATCTGTTACCTGATCTTGAATGGCGATTTGCCTGACGAGAAGCAGAAATTAGAGTTTGACGATCTGGTCACCCATCACACCATGGTGAACGAGCAGATGCAGTTCTTTCTGCGCGGTTTCCGCCGTGATGCGCATCCAATGGCTGTGTTGACGGGTCTGGTTGGTGCGTTGTCTGCTTTCTATCACGACTCAAACGACATCACCAATCCACATCATCGTCATGTTTCTGCAATCCGTCTGATTGCAAAAATGCCGACACTGGTTGCGATGGCTTATAAATATTCGCAAGGTCAGCCTTACGTCTATCCACAAAACAATCTGTCTTACACGGGCAATTTCCTGCGCATGATGTTCGCAACACCTTGCGAAGAATATGTGGTGAACCCCGTTGTCGAGCGCGCACTGGATCGTATCTTTATCCTGCATGCAGATCACGAGCAAAACGCTTCGACTTCAACGGTTCGTTTGTGCGGCTCTTCCGGTACAAACCCGTTTGCTGCGATTGCAGCGGGCGTGGCTTGCTTGTGGGGTCCTGCGCATGGTGGCGCAAACGAGGCGTGCCTGCAGATGCTGGAAGACTTGCAAGCAAAAGGCGGTATGTCCGTGGTTGCTGAGTTTATGGAGCAGGTAAAGGACAAAAACTCAGGCGTTCGCCTGATGGGTTTTGGTCATCGTGTTTATAAAAACTACGATCCACGCGCCAAGCTGATGCAGCAGACTTGCAAAGAAGTCCTGGCTGCCTTGGGTCTGGAAAATGATCCGCTGTTCAAGCTTGCCATGGAAGTTGAGCGCATCGCACTTGAGGACCCATACTTTGTCGAGCGCAAACTCTATCCTAACGTTGATTTCTACTCCGGTATTGTTCAGCGTGCGATTGGCGTGCCTACTGCATTGTTTACAGCAATTTTTGCTCTGGCTCGCACCGTTGGCTGGATTGCACAATGGAACGAAATGATTTCCGATCCAGAGTATAAGATTGGTCGTCCACGTCAGTTGTTCGAGGGCTCAGTTGCCCGTGATGTGCCTAACCGCAAAAAATAAATAGATGACGGGCTTCATGCGCTGCGGTGCATGAAGACTGATCGGAAATAAAAATGTCATCCCCTCGGGGATGACATTTTTATTGGTGTTAACTGCTTTCGGTACTGATTGCCTCGCATGTGTTTAAACCGTAAGACCCAGGTCATACGGTTTAAATCATTAGCGTTTTTCTGATTCCATCTGTGCGTTCACAACGGCCAGCGCGGTCATGTTCACCACGCGACGAACCGTAGCACTGGTTGTCAGTATGTGTACAGGTCGTGCTGCACCCAACAGCACTGGACCCATCGCAATGCCATGGCTGCCTGTCATTTTCAACAGGTTATAGGTGACGTTACCCGTGTCAAGGTTAGGCGTAATCAGCAAGTTGGCCGTACCCTTGAGTGTGCTGTCTGGATAGCTGGCCATACGGATGCTTTCTGACAGTGCGGAGTCCGCGTGCATCTCGCCATCGACCTCCAGACCAGGTGAACGCTCGGAAATCATCGCACGTGCCTGAGCCATTTTGCGCGATGAGTCAGTTGGGCGACTGCCAAAGTTAGAGTGCGACACGAGCGCGACTTTAGGCACGATACCAAAGCGGCGAACTTCTTGCGCAGCCTGAATAGTCATATCTGCAACTTGTTCCGCAGTCGGGTCTTCGTTGACGTGCGTATCGCAAATAAACAGCGTCTGGTCTGGCAGCATCAATACATTCATTGCCGCAAAAGTAGATGCGCCTTCTTTAAGCCCAATGACATCCTCAACGTATTTCAGCTGATTGTCGAAACGGCTGCTCATGCCGCACAGCAGCGCATCACCATCACCTCGCTTGAGCAACAGCACGCCAATTAGAGTGTTGTGCTTGCGGACCATTGCTTTGGCAATCGCGGGGGTGACACCGTCTCGACCTTTGAGGCGGTAGTATTCGGTCCAAGCCTCTGTAAAGCGCTCATCGTTCTCAGGATCTACGATCTGGATATTGCGACCGGGTTCCAGACGCAAACCCATTTTCTTGATGCGCATTTCAATCACAGCAGGGCGACCAATCAGAATAGGGAAGGCAATCTTTTCATCGGTAGCTGTTTGTGCTGCACGTAATACACGCTCGTCTTCACCGTCCGCATAGATAACGCGTTTCGGTGCGCGCTTTGCCTGCGAGAACAGTGGGCTCATCAGTTGACCTGAGTGATACACCATCGCCTGCAATTTTTCGCGGTAGGCATCCATGTCCTTGATCGGACGGCGTGCAACGCCAGACTCTGCCGCAGCTTGTGCAACGGCGGGCGCGATCATGGTGATCAAGCGCGGGTCAAAGGGCTTTGGAATGATGTAATCAGGTCCAAAAGTCAGATCTTGACCCGCATAGGCTTGTGCGACCTCATCGCTTTGTTCCGCTTCAGTGAGTTCTGCAATCGCTTTGACACAAGCGAGTTTCATTTCTTCGGTAATGCGGCTTGCGCCACAGTCCAGCGCGCCACGGAAAATAAAGGGGAAACACAATACGTTGTTGACCTGGTTCGGATAATCCGAGCGACCGGTCGCGATGATGCAATCAGGACGAGCGGCTTTCGCGATCTCAGGACGAATCTCTGGCTCAGGGTTGGCGAGCGCCAGGATCAGAGGCTGTGTGCCCATGCTCTTGACCATTTCAGCATTGACCACGCCCGCGGCCGAACAACCCAGAAATACATCAGCACCGACCATTGCTTCGGTCAGCGTGCGCAGGTTTGTCTGTTGCGCGTAACGAAGCTTATTAGGCTCCATGTTGGCGTCACGACCTTCGTAAATTACGCCACGCGAGTCACAGACATAAATGTTTTTCTTCGCAATACCCAAGTGCACGAGCAAATCCAGACAGGCAATCGCGGCTGCACCGGCACCTGAAACGACCAGTTTGACCTGATCCATTTTTTTACCAACGACTTTGAGGCCGTTCAGAATCGCGGCAGAAGAAATAATCGCTGTGCCATGCTGATCATCATGAAAGACGGGAATCTTCATGCGTTCTTTAAGTTTTGTTTCAATATAGAAACACTCCGGCGCTTTGATGTCTTCGAGGTTGATGCCGCCCAGTGTTGGTTCCAGCGCTGCAATGATGTCGACCAGTTTGTCAGGATCGGTTTCATCGAGCTCGATATCAAACACGTCGATGCCAGCGAATTTTTTAAACAGGCAACCTTTACCTTCCATCACAGGTTTTGCTGCCAGAGGTCCGATATTGCCCAGACCAAGAACAGCGGTGCCGTTTGTAATCACACCAACCAGGTTTGAGCGTGAGGTGTATTTTGCTGCCGCCTCGTCACCCTCTGCATAGATCGCCATGCAGGCGTGTGCTACGCCTGGGGAATAGGCCAAAGACAAGTCGTCCTGGTTCGCGAGGGGTTTTGTCGGTGTGACTGAAATTTTGCCTGGAGTGGGGTAGGCATGATAGTCAAGGGCCAGTTTTACGAGATTTTCGTCCATGAGCAGCTGTTCTAACCTTTAGTTGAAAGTTTTACGTAAGCTTACAGGCAAGTTCAACTGAATTCAGCATGTTCTTAAGAGTTTCGATCGTGCAGTGCAGCATATAAAAACCAACAAAATCAACACACTCTGAAGGGTTATTCAGACAAAGTGAAGAAAAAAGAGGGTTCCTGGAACGCTAGGGGTTATACTTCGATGCCGGCTTTTAAGGCGCATTTAAACTGCCTTCTGCCACGCTATCCGCAAACCGGTTTGGCCGATTAAGCGGAAGGTATTCCTGCATCGCAACGGGTGAAGCACTCGACAAGGTGAAGCGACAATATGTCATCAGAAATTGAATCATTAGAAAATTCGTACCTGTTTGGGGGCAATGCGCCCTACGTAGAAGAACTCTACGAGTCCTATCTGGATAATCCAGGCTCGGTGCCCGACAACTGGCGTAGCTATTTCGACCAGTTGCAAAACGTGCCCGCCACAGACGGTCACGAGGCTACCCGCGATCAGGCGCATGCGCCGATTGTCGAGTCGTTTGCCCAGCGCGCTAAAGCCAATGCTTTTGTCTCGCGTGGTCAGGAACCTGATCTGGCAGTTGCCTCAAAACAAGTCCATGTTCAATCTCTGATTGCAGCTTATCGCACACTCGGCTCACGCTGGGCTGATCTCGATCCGCTCAAGCGCCAGGACCGCCCACCTATCCCTGAACTTGATCCTGCGTTCTACGGTCTCACCGAAGCCGACCTCGATCAGGTTTTTTCCGCATCGAACACGTATTTCAGCAAGTCTGACACGATGACGCTGCGCGACATTTTGAAAGCGCTGCGCGATACCTATTGCCGCTCAATCGGCGCCGAGTTCATGTATATGTCGGATCCAGCACATAAGCGCTGGATTCAGGAGCGCCTCGAGTCAACGCTTTCAGCACCCGCTGTAACGCCAGAGCACAAGCGTCATCTGCTACAACAGCTCACCGAGGCCGAAGGTCTTGAGCGCTATCTCCATACGAAATATGTGGGTCAAAAACGTTTCTCACTAGAGGGCGGTGACAGCTTTATCGCTTCAATGGATGAGCTGGTCAATCATGCGGGTGACTCAGGTATCCAGGAAATCGTGGTGGGCATGGCGCACCGTGGTCGTTTGAATATGCTGGTCAACATCATGGGCAAAATGCCTGGTGATTTGTTCGCAGAATTCGAAGGCCATCACGCAGAAGGCCTTTCCGACGGTGACGTGAAATACCACAACGGTTTTTCAAGTGATCTATCGACCCGTGGTGGTCCAGTGCACTTGTCACTTGCTTTTAACCCTTCACACCTTGAGATCGTGAACCCAGTCGTTGAGGGGAGCGTGCGCGCGCGTCAAGAGCGTCGTGGTGCAGAGGGTTTCAAGCAAGTCTTGCCTGTTCTGGTGCACGGTGACTCCGCCTATGCAGGTCAGGGTGTTGTGATGGAAACCCTCAACCTGGCTATGACACGTGGCTATGGTACGGGCGGTACGGTGCATCTGGTGATTAACAACCAGATCGGTTTCACGACTTCAGATCCACGCGACGTTCGCTCGACTACATACTGTACCGATGTTTCGAAAATGATCGAAGCACCCGTATTCCATGTAAACGGTGATGATCCTGAGGCCGTCGTGTTCGCAACACGTCTGGCACTTGATTACCGTATGCAGTTCGGCCGCGACTCAGTGGTCGATATCGTCTGTTTCCGTAAACTCGGTCACAACGAGCAGGACACACCTGCACTGACGCAGCCTTTGATGTACAAGCGCATTGGCGCGCATCCTGGTACTCGTAAATATTACGCTGACAAACTGACCGCGCAAGGTGTCCTCAAAGAGGGTGACGGCGACCAGCTCGTCAAAGACTATCGCCAGTACATGGAAGACGGTCGTCGAACGATCGAACCTGTTCTCACCAACTACAAAAACAAGTTTGCGGTGGACTGGACGCCTTATCTGGGCGCCAAGTGGACCGATCAGGCCGATACCGCTGTGCCATTGGCCGAGCTCAAGCGTCTGGGTGATCGTATCACTCAGGTTCCTGAAGGCTTTACGCCGCATTCGCTGGTCACCAAGTTATTAAATGACCGCCGTGCAATGGCGCGTGGTGAGATAAACCTGGACTGGGGTATGGGCGAGCATCTCGCATTTGCCTCGCTGGTTGCATCGGGTTACACCGTTCGTATTACCGGGCAGGATTCGGGACGCGGAACATTTACGCATCGTCACGCGGTGTTGCATGATCAGAATCGCGAGCGCTGGAATGATGGTACGTATATTCCTCTGCAAAACGCAGCCGATGGTCAGGCACCTTTCACTGTCATTGACTCGGTATTGTCTGAAGAAGCGGTTCTTGGTTTTGAATACGGCTATGCATGTACAGAGCCTAATACACTGACAATCTGGGAAGCCCAGTTCGGCGATTTCGTCAACGGTGCTCAGGTCGTGATCGACCAGTTTATTGTTTCCGGCGAAGCCAAATGGGGTCGCCAGTGCGGTCTGACCTTGATGTTGCCTCACGGCTATGAAGGACAAGGCCCAGAGCATTCGTCAGCCCGTATTGAGCGATTCTTGCAATTGTGTGCCGACAACAACATCCAGGTTGTTCAACCCACCAGCGCAGCTCAGATTTTCCATCTGTTGCGTCGCCAGATGATCCGTCAGTTCCGCAAGCCTTTGGTGATCCTCACACCAAAATCGTTGTTGCGTAACAAAGACGCAGGTTCACCGCTAAAGGACCTCTCCAGTGGTCGTTTCAGCCCGATCATCGGCGAAGTCGATGACAAGATCAAGGCCGCCTCGGTCAAACGTGTGCTGGCTTGCTCAGGCAAGGTTTATTACGATCTGGTGAATGGTCGCCGTGAGCGTGGTGCAGATAATGTTGCGATCGTTCGCGTTGAGCAGCTTTATCCCTTTGCTCACAAGACGTTTGAGTCGGAATTGCGCAAGTATCCTAATGCAACGGAAGTTGTCTGGGTACAGGATGAACCACAAAACCAGGGTCCTTGGTTCTATGTACAGCATCACTTGTACGAGAACATGTCCTCGGGTCAAAAACTGGGTTACTCCGGACGTCCTGCCTCGGCATCGCCTGCGGTAGGCTACTTGGCTAAACATCAGGAACAGCAAAAAGCGTTGGTCGAGCAAGCGTTCGGCAAATTTAAATCCTTTGTGCTGACCAAATAAGCTCAACCTAATCGAACAAAAATTCGTACTCAAAAAAGTACTTAAAAACATACGGAAAAATTATGGCTATCACCGACGTTGTTGTTCCCCAATTGTCAGAGTCAGTATCCGAAGCAACCCTGCTTACCTGGAAGAAAAAGCCAGGCGAGGCCATTCAGGCTGACGAAATCCTGATCGAAGTTGAAACAGATAAAGTTGTGCTCGAAGTGCCAGCGCCTGCTTCAGGGGTATTGAAAGAAATCGTCGAGGCCGATGGCAGCATGGTGACTTCAGGTCAGGTTATCGCACGTATCGATACCGCTGCGACAGCTTCTGCCGCTCCCGCTGCAGCCGCCCCTGCTCCTGCAGTTGCCGCGCCAGCCGCTGCGGCACCAGCGCAAGCCGCTAAAGCCGCTGCCGGTGCGATTGCTTCGCCAGCTGCTTCCAAGATTCTCGCTGACAAAGGCGTCTCAGCTGAAGGCGTAGCTGGTACGGGTCGCGATGGTCGTATTACCAAGGGCGATGCGTTGGGAGCCTCCGCAGCCCCAGTCGCAGCACCTGCCAAAGCCGCTGCTGCGCCGGCTGCCCCGATGACGCAGTCACTCGACGGTCGTCCAGAGCAGCGCGTGCCCATGAGCCGTTTGCGTGCCCGTATTGCTGAGCGTTTGTTGCAATCGCAGCAGGACAATGCGATCCTGACCACGTTCAACGAAGTCAACATGCAAGGCGTGATCGATCTGCGCAACTTGTACAAAGACAAGTTCGAAAAAGAACACGGCGTCAAGCTCGGCTTTATGTCTTTCTTTGTGAAAGCCGCTGTAGCAGCACTCAAGCGTTACCCATTACTGAACGCTTCTGTTGATGGCAAAGACATCATTTATCACGGCTATTTTGATATTGGTATCGCTGTGGGTAGCCCACGTGGTCTGGTCGTGCCAATCCTGCGTAATGCAGATCAGATGTCGATCGCTGAAATCGAAAAAACCATTGCTGACTTCGGTAAGCGTGCTGCCGAAGGCAAGCTCGGTATCGAAGAAATGACGGGCGGTACGTTCTCGATCTCTAATGGTGGTGTGTTTGGTTCGATGCTCTCGACACCAATTATCAACCCACCACAGTCAGCGATCCTTGGCGTGCACGCGACGAAAGACCGCGCAGTGGTAGAAAAAGGCCAGATCGTGATTCGTCCGATTAACTACCTCGCGATGTCTTATGACCACCGTATCATCGATGGCCGTGAGGCGGTATTAGGCCTGGTCGCCATGAAAGAAGCGCTCGAAGATCCACAGCGTTTGTTGCTCGAAATCTAAGCCGGGATATCCATGTCTAATCAATTTGATGTTGTTGTTATTGGTGCTGGCCCTGGTGGCTATATCGCAGCGATTCGCGCAGCCCAACTGGGTATGTCTGTGGCTTGTATCGATGCCTGGCAAAACGGCCAGGGCGGTCCAGCTCCAGGTGGTACCTGCACAAACGTAGGTTGTATTCCTTCAAAAGCATTGCTGCAATCGTCTGAGCATTTTGATCAGGCTAATCACCACTTTGCCGAGCACGGCATTGAGGTCAAAGGCGTATCACTCAAGCTCGACACGATGATTGGTCGTAAAAATGCCGTTGTTAAGCAAAACAACGACGGTATTTTGTACTTGTTCAAAAAGAACAAGATCACGTTCTTCCATGGCAAGGGCGCGTTTGCCGGCCAGGTAAATGGTGGGTATGCGATCAAGGTCACGGGTACAACCGACGCTGAAATGGTTGCCAAGCATGTTGTGATCGCGACGGGCTCGTCAGCACGTGAGTTGCCTGGTCTGCCCTTTGATGAGCAGCAGATCCTGTCTAACGATGGCGCATTGAACATCGCTGCCGTACCTAAAAAGCTCGGTGTGATCGGTGCTGGAGTGATCGGTCTCGAGATGGGTAGCGTCTGGCGTCGTCTGGGTGCTGAAGTGACTGTGCTCGAAGCCATGCCCGAGTTCCTGGCTGCGGTGGACACACAGGTCGCTAAAGAAGCGCTCAAGCAATTCACCAAACAAGGTCTGTCCATCAACATGGGCGTCAAGATCGGTGAAATTAAAGCGACGGCTAAACAAGTCACCATCCCTTATACCGATGCGAAAGGTGCCGAGCAAAAATTGGTCGTCGACAAGCTGATCGTCTCGATCGGTCGTGTGCCCTACACAGGCGGACTCAACACGGAATCGGTTGGTCTGGCGATGGACGAGCGTGGTTTTGTCGTAGTCGATGGCGATTGCAAAACCAATCTGCCTAACGTTTGGGCAGTCGGTGATGTAGTGCGTGGTCCAGCACTCGCGCACAAAGCCGAAGAAGAAGGCGTTGCCGTTGCCGAGCGTATCGCTGGTCAGCATGGCCACGTCAATTTCGACACCATTCCCTGGGTCATTTATACCTCGCCAGAGATCGCTTGGGTCGGTAAGACCGAGCAGCAATTAAAGGCAGCAGGACACGCTTACAAGTCAGGTAGCTTTCCTTTCCTGGCAAACGGTCGTGCCCGCGCGTTGGGTGATACAACCGGGTTTGTAAAAATCCTGGCGGATGAAGCCACCGACGAGGTGCTCGGCGTGCATATCATTGGCCCCATGGCATCCGAGTTGATTGCCGAGGCTGTCACCATCATGGAATTCCGTGGTGCGGCTGAAGACATCGCTCGTATTTGCCATGCACATCCAACGTTGTCAGAGTCCATGAAAGAAGCTGCTTTGGCCGTTGATAAGCGCACACTGAATTTCTAATTCTGTTTGCACGTCCTTTAAATGGTCTGAACATCTCCTGATTTGTTCAGACCATTTTTCATATTCCTTGATCAAAAGTTTGGCGTTATGAACGTTCTTGAGTATTACGAGCAAACATTAGCTGAACGTGGCTACAAACCCGACCATTCGCAACGTGCTGCGATTGAGCGTTTGCAACGTTATTTTGACGAGTGGATCGCATTTAAAGGCGATCGTTCCAATGCGGTTAAGCGCCTGCTGAAGCGGCCTGCGGTGCCTAAAGGCGTTTATCTATGGGGCGGAGTCGGGCGTGGAAAAAGCTTCCTGATGGATGCCTTCTATGCGACCGTGCCTGTCGAGCGCAAGACCAGGCTGCATTTTCACGAATTTATGCGTAGCGTGCATCGCCAGCTCGATGAAGTCAAAGGCATGCAGGATCCGCTCGATGAGGTGGCCAAGCGTCTTTCCAAGCGTTACCGACTGATTTGTTTTGACGAATTTCATGTCTCCGATGTGGCTGACGCGATGATTCTTTATCGGTTGTTGCTCAAGCTTTTTGAACATGGCACATCATTTGTGATGACCTCCAATTACGAGCCGTCTTTGCTCTATCCTGATGGTTTACATCGCGATCGTATTTTGCCTGCTATCGAATTGATCAAGGCACGCATGGATGTATTGAATGTGGATGCAGGTGTTGATTACCGTCGACGTGCGCTTGAGCAGGTCAAGTGCTATCACACCCCCTTAAGTCCTGAGACAGAGCAAGCGCTTGAACATGCTTTCGAGCAGCTCTCCGATACGGCACCGCAGGATCCCGTCTTGCATATTGAACACCGCGAGATTCTGGCAAAAAAGCGTGCGGGTAGTGTGGTGTGGTTGGACTTTGCCACTTTATGTGGCGGGCCGCGCTCACAGAACGATTACCTTGAGCTCGCGAGCCGTTTTCATGCAGTGATTTTGTCGGAAGTCCCTGCGATGGGACCGAGGCAGGCTTCAGAAGCGAGACGCTTCACCTGGTTAATCGATGTTTTCTACGACCATAAGGTCAAGCTTATTATGTCGGCGGCCTGCGAACCCGAAGAAATCTACACAACGGGTCCAATGTCGGGTGAGTTCCACCGGACGGTTTCACGTATTCTGGAAATGCAATCCAAAGAGTATCTTGAGAGCGAAAGACGCGATACCGTTGATCTCTAAGAATTTCATTTAACTTGCACTTCACTATTTCTGATTGGTTCTGATGATGAATACCCCCGTAACAAAGACCAAGGCAACCAACACCCGCGTGCTGACAGGCATCACGACCTCTGGCACGCCGCATCTTGGTAACTACGTCGGTGCGATTCGTCCTGCGATTGAGGCGAGTCAGAGCCATGATGTGGATGCCTTCTTTTTCCTCGCTGACTATCACGCGTTGATCAAGTGCGAGGATCCCGATCGCATTGCACGCTCACGACTTGAGATCGCGGCGACCTGGTTAGCGGGTGGTCTCGATGCAAACCGTGTAACGTTTTATCGCCAGTCAGATGTTCCCGAGATTCCCGAACTGAGCTGGATGCTGACTTGCGTGACGGGTAAGGGCTTGATGAATCGTGCCCATGCCTACAAAGCTTCAGTTGATCAGAATTTGGCCAAGGGTGTTGAGGAAGATGATGGCATCAATATGGGGTTGTTCTCCTACCCCATCCTGATGGCCGCGGATATCCTGATGTTTAACGCACATAAGGTTCCCGTCGGTCGTGATCAGACCCAGCATCTGGAAATGGCACGCGATATCGCCCAACGCTTTAATCATCTGTTTGGGCGTGGCCACGATTTCTTTGTCTTGCCAGAGGCTGTGATTGCCGAAGATGTGGCGACCTTACCGGGTCTGGATGGTCGCAAGATGTCCAAGAGTTACAACAATACTGTGCCTTTGTTTGAAGGTGGTGCCAAGGCGTTGAAGTCTGCCGTAGCAAAAATCGTGACCGATTCACGCGGCCCCGGCGAGCCTAAGGACGCAGACGCCTCGCATTTATATTTGATCTACAAGGCCTTTGCTAAGCCTGCAGAGGCTGCTGCGTTCCGTGAGGAGTTAATCGGTGGCATGGGTTGGGGCGATGCTAAGCAACGTCTCTGCGCGCGCATTGAAGAGGAAATTGGACCCTTGCGTGATCACTATGCTGATCTGATGGCGCATCCCGATCGGATTGAGGACATCCTGCAAGAGGGCGCGCGTAAAGCGCGAGCGATTGCGACACCGTTTATGAAGGAATTACGTCAAGCGGTGGGGTTGCGTAATTTGTCGACTGGTATGCAAGCAAAGTCAGGTCAATCAGGTAAGGCTGCTGGTAAAGCTGCGCGTTACGTAAGCTTTCGCGACGAGACGGGCCAGTTTCGTTTTCGCCTGATGAGTGCTGAGGGGATTGAGCTGTTTTGCTCAATACCTTTTGCTGATCCCAAGCAAGCGGGTGTGACGATGAAGAGCTTGCAGACCAAGCTCGCAGATGACGTGGTGGTGCTGACTGGTGAGGCAGCTTTTGAAATCGCGATGAATGGTCAGAAAGTCGCAGATGGTGTGGCCAGCGAGTCAAGTGCTGCACGCGATAAGGTGATTGAGTCTTTACGTGTAGCGATGCAGCCTGCAGATTAATGACTGATATCTCTGTAGAGGTACTCAGTACTCCTCATCGTCATGGGGCGTCACGATGCGGCTGTAGTCCAGTTCAATAAACTGGGTCGTTCTCTTTGAATGAATCATCAGGCGCGTCATGAATGTGCGGCCGTCTGCAAGGTTGACGTCGATTAGGTATGCTCCAGCAGGCACATTGCTCAGGCGAAAGAAACCTTCTGAATCGCTGTGGGCTTCCAATGCATAGTCTGCATTCTTTCGTACGTGAATCTTCGCCTCTGAAAAGACTCTCGCATCAGAATTGTCAACTACACGTCCAACTAATTCGGTGGCATGTGCAGGCGCTAACAATCCTATGCAAACGCAAGCCACCATACAAGAAAAAAATTTGAGCAGGCTGCGGGTATGGTTCAACATCGGATCACCATCCTGCCAAGCTGCCGCGCTTATTCGCGTCTTTTTTGGCTAATGATTGAGCACCTAAAGCCTGAACTAACCGAATGCTCACTGAGGTGTTTTCATAGTAGCCAGAGAAATAATTCGCACCCGCTCCATGCGCACCCACAATGACATCATCGCCGGCATGTGGAGCGATTTCAACAGGACCACCCGTTTTGTTTATGCCGCCCTTGACGTTGCGAGTTGGCATATTGCCGGTCATCAATAAACCCTCGGGCTGTCGCTGTGCATTGGGTAAGGCCGGTAATTCGAGTGTTTTACCGTCTTCAGCTTTGCGTGAAGCAGACGGTTTCATTGGTTGAAAATTTGTCAGGTAAGTCGTACTGTAAGTCGGGCGGCCACCGTCTTCGATGATCAATTTAATGGATGGACTTGGGTCATCAGGAAAACCATCATTATTTTTATCTTCGTACGTAGTGAAGGTCGCATCGTTAAATGTCCCAATCGCATCTTGTAACGCGCAAGGGCGATCAGTGTCTGCTTGCGTACCAAGTGTGATGGGGTAATGCCCTTCAGTAGTAGAGAAACATTTGCCCGCGGCGCTTTCAAGTGCCCCCGTCAATGCCACGCCAATAATGGTTTGGGGCTGAGCGTGATCAGAGGTTACGACCATCAATGCTTTTTTGTCATTGTTGAGGCGTTTAACTGTTGAGCCAATCGCATTGTCGAGTTCGATCACTTCATAGATTGAACGATCATATTCAAGGATATGCGCTAGTTTGTCAGACTGCGACTGCTCAACCAGGAGCATCCAGCCGCCATCTGCTCTCTGCTCTTTATCAGACAGTCTTTCAAGAACGGTGATAGCTTTGTTGACCATTTCTGCTTTCATTGGAACATTTTGAAAGCATTTCAAAATCGTTTCCCCGCAATCTGTACCTTGAGGAGGAGCAATGTTCATGCCAAGAGCAGGATCGTCTGCTGCGCGCCCCCGGATGGTTGCAGAGCCTCTTGCCACCAAGCGGTCCAGCGTCCCTGGCAGGTTATCTGGCCCCAGGCCACTTGAGCTTCTACGAAACTCGCCTGTAAATACTCCAAGAATTTTTTGATCGTCAGAAGCTTTGTTCATCTCCTCAAGACTACGAACAACTTGATAGCCTTTCGCTGGCGCAACATCCACGAGCAAATCCACGTCTTTGCGACCGCCTCCTGAGTACTGATAGAAGCTGCGGAGCGCTGGATTTTTTTCACTCATCCAGTGCGCAGCACCGCCACCCATCAAGACGTCTAAAGGTTTAGCTAATTCTGCCAATGAAAGATTGCCGGTCTTTTTCAATGCGGTCTGATCGTCGTAATAACCGATCATTTGCTGTGAAATATTGAGATAATTGCGACGTGAGCGGTTATGCGACTGAAGTGAGGCCGGTGTGGCGTCAACCAGAAATGAGTCCGTCACTACACCGATTTTCCAGCCATGAACACGTTTCATGTATTCAAAGATTGTTTCGATGCGAGGGTTGTCGAGAGGATTTTCGGGGGTATTGTCGACGGATACCTGCAGACTGTTATTCGACATTTTCATTCCACTGACCAAGCTCGCCATGCCTGGTGCGGAGTCTGTAATCAGAGAATCAAAGGCGGTGGTCCGGCTAATCCCGTGTGCTGACATTTTTTCCATCGCAAGGGTATCTGTTACACGTCCCTCAGAGACGCCTTTCCCAACGATTCGCGCAGCGGTCCACATAGGCAATCCAACACCATCGCCAAGAAAGAAGACGAGTTTTTTCGCAGCATCCGGTGCCCGAGGGTTCGGTGCAGGCGCAACGCTGTAGGCATTTTTTATTCGTCTTTCAACGCCGTCGATTAGCACGGTGGCCTCGACTACATACTGTCCTGGTTGATCAAAACTCAGATTCCTGGCGGATGCTCCAAATAGCATTTTTGATGAAGGCGTTCCAGACTCAGGACCTTCCCCCTGTTGAGATATACGACGATTAAATTCTTCTGTGAAGCTTTTGTCGTTTACTTTCAGGCTGATTAACCGAGGAGCTTCTTTAGCAGGTATCTGAGACTCAATCCGGAGATCAAAGCGTTGCCCTGCAAATAGCTCTGTGCGTGTAGGAGGAAGGATACGCAAACCCGTATCTTGTTCAGCATTCATTGGGAAATCTGCGAGATGACGACCAAAGTAAATCGAATCCGCAGCATTGCGCGTTGTGCCATCCCCACGAAAAGGGGCGTCGTCGTCTGATCCCGCGGCAACAAACATTGAATAGGTAGCGAGTACAAGTGCGACGCAAATACCGGTGAAACGGAATACGGGTTTCATGTGCTGCAAATCCATCTGACAGTTAACAGTCTTTAAACTGTAATAGTTTTAGATGACAGCAATGTGAACGCTCTTCGTCTCTCAACGTTAATACCCAGTCCTTGCGGCTCCGGTTCGCTTAGTGTTTGTGGGGTGTGGTCACCGTAATTACACCCTTCATTCCTGCCTCATAGTGCCCGGTTTCAAAACAGGCCATCGCATAGGTGCCGGCTTCTTTGAACGTCCAAACGAGTTCTGCTTGCTGCCCCGGTTTAGCTAGCACTTCGTTGGTGTGGTGATGACTGGATGCGGAATTTGGGTTTGTCATGTCTTTGGCGTGCTGCACAATTTCAGCCTCCGTGCCGATAACAAGTTCGTGAGCAACTTTACCTTGATTGACCAGCGTAATGCGCACCGGTTCGCCCACAACTGCACTCCAGGCCGCAGGAGTGAATCGCATGGTGTCATCCACCTCGATCAGTAGCTCGCGGATGGGAACTGAGGTGTTGGTTTGAGTTGCGGTTGTGTTGACTGACGGCCCGTGGTCATGTGCTGGAGCGCTTGCATGACTATCTGTCTGGCCGTGTCCATGATCATGCCCTGAGGAGGGGCCTTGCGCATTGAAGTAGCCGAGTGCAAAGTAGGACGCTGCGCTGACCAGTACCAGGCTCAGTGCGCCGTAGGTCAATACTTTACTGAATCTGATTCGGCCCTTTCCCTCCATCAGGTACATGGCGAGCAGGCTCATGGCAAAGCCCACTGGCACAACCCATGCACTGCGAGCAGGCGAATCCGGAAAGTGTTGCAAACCTCCCGTAAAAAAGCCTAAACCGATCGAGGCTACGATCCCGATGATCAACAAATCAGACCAGGAGTGGTTTTTATCGGGATGTGCAACTTTTTCTAATATTCCGCCCAGCAGGTAAATACAAATACCAATCGCTGCGGTCAGGTAAGAGCGCTCACTGCTAAACGATCCATGCGTGATGGAACCCGCGGTAAAGCTGATGCCAGTGTATTTACAAAGTGAGGCGATATGGCTGAGCGGAAAATTCATTGCATACTCCGTTTAGCCGGGCTGACCATGCATCCCCATTCCTGGTTTGCTCATTTGATGATCATGGTTCATTGACGGCAACTCAATTCCTTTCTCTTTCGCGCGCTTTTCCATTTCTGCGCGATTGGCCTGTGCCAGCTTTTGGCGCTCTTCAGGTGTTTTTGCCTGTTTCATTTTTTCCATCATTGCGGTGCGCTCGTCTTGGGTCATGAGTTGCTGAGCCGCTGCGTGGTGACCAGGCATGTTAGAGGCCATCATCTGACCGTTCATCATGCCATGCCCCATCATGCCGTTCCCAATGCCGCCGTGCATGCCTGGAGCCATATCTCCCCTCATACCAGCCCCCATTCCTGGGCCCATACCCATTGGTGTTTGCTGTGCACGTACTGATGAAGCTGTAGCAATGATACCAAGTGCGGCTAACAGGCTGATTGCAATTTTGTTTACGCTTTTCATTTTGATTTCCTAATTTTTTATCGGATTAGTTGCAGCAACAGCTGCCACCACTCTTGCAGCTACCGGCTTTGGCTGCTGCTTCAGTTGGAATGCCTGATGTGACAGTTGCTGGATAACCTTCTTCGGAGAGTGCCGTAATGATCGGCTCAAGTCCCTCTGGGAATGCACCCTGAATGCTGACCTTACCTGACGCCAGATCGACTTGAACGTCCTCAACACCTGCAATAGAGCGAATTGCATGGTCAACGTGTTTCACACAGTTGCCGCAAGTCATTCCAGTGACTGACAATTGAATTGATCCCATTGCATTTACCCCTTTAAAAGTTTTTGATTCATTCATGACTCTTTGTATGTGTTCATTATTGGACAAATCAAGGTCTAAGCGTATGATTTAGATCATATGGAACATTACATTCCCGAAATATTGCGTGAACTATTGCCGCAAGACTTGCTGGCTCAGTGCCTATTGCATCCTTTTGAGAAAGGAGATTTTCTTTTTCATTTAGGCGCCAAACCTGATGCCATGTTTTATATCGTCTCGGGTGAGGTGGTCCTTAGTCGTGTCAGCAGACATGGCGAAGCCACCATTCTGCAGCGCAGCAAGGGTGGTTTTGTGAGTGAGGCGAGTCTGCTGGTGGAGCACTACCATTGCGATGCTCAGGCAACCCATTCAGGGATTGCAATTAGTTTGCCTATTACTGCGCTACGAGCAGCACTCCGAGATCCAGATTTCGCGTTGAAGTGGGTGCAACTTCTTAGTCGGGAAATCATGCGTCTTCGTACCCAGTCTGAAAGACTGGGGTTAAAAAGTATCCGTAGCAAACTGATTCATCTGATCGAAACAGAAGGCAACGCAGGTGTTCTAAGCTTGCAGTCGGATTTTAAATCGTTGGCTAGTGAGATCGGTGTGACACATGAGGCGCTGTATCGGACAATCGCTGCTATGGAGAATGAAGGGCTGTTACTCAAGACTGTACATAGTCTTGAGTTGATTAAAGCTTAGCGATTTCTAGCTACTTGATAAACCTGATTGCGCTCTCGTTTTCCGATAGCAACGACCATCACCAGCACCTCATTATCTATGACTTCATAGAGCAGCCTATAGCCAATGCTTCGGAGTTTGATTTTGTAACGATCGGGGTGTCCTGCAAGTTTTGCTGAGGGTAATCGAGGGTTATTTAATCTTTCTTTAAGCTTAGTTTGAAATTGCTGTTTGATATGCGGATCCAGTTTTTTCCATTCTTTTAATGCAGCCTCGTAAAACGCTAACTTAAAGATCATCAATATTGACCTTCACTCTGCGTTGCCCTATACGCGAGTCAGCGATTTTGTTTAGTTCGAGATCCTCTAGTTTTTCGAGTAATGTTTCATATGCTTTTGCAGGTACACAGTAAAACGCAGGCACATTTCTATTAAGAATTGCAACAGCAAAACCATCGCCTGCGGCAACAGTTCCCATGGGATTTTTTTTGAGCTCTGAAATACTTGCGGAAATTTCAGAAAGTATGATGTGAGCCATAAAGATATCTTTTAATGGTGCTTTTAATAGTACGTTTAAGTGTGCCAAGTTTAATCCTGATCAGAGTGGTTTTCAATATTTGTATTCTCATCCAGATTATCTAAAAAGTGTGTTTCAAGTTGTAAGCATCTCAGCAATATACAAAAAACGCCCTGTTTCCAGGGCGTCTCATCCGATACTAATTGCTCAAGAAACCGCTTCCATGTCACTGACGTAGGTATACAGTTTCAATAGATCACCGCTTTAATTTTGCAAACGCAGCCGCCATCGCATTATTGCCAACTGGCTCGGGCGCCGCCGCAGGACGCCGTGGCTGACCAGCTCCTGACTTGCCACTACCGCCCGCCGCCCCCATTGAACGCACCGGCGGCGCCTCGTCATTGAGTCGCATCGTCAGCGCAATACGCTTGCGTGGGATATCAACTTCCTGGACGCGCACCTGTACGGTCTGGCCTACACGCACTACATCGCGTGGGTCAGAGACGAACTTTTCTGCCAGTGCCGAGATATGCACTAAGCCATCCTGGTGCACACCGATATCAACAAACGCACCAAAGTTCGCCACGTTGGTCACAACGCCCTCGAGGATCATGCCGGGCAGCAGATCGTTCAAGGTCTCGACGCCTTCTTTGAACGTAGCGGTCTTGAATTCCGGACGTGGATCACGGCCCGGTTTTTCGAGTTCGAGCAAAATGTCTCGAACCGTCGGCACACCGAATTTCTCGTCGGTGAATTCTGAAGGTGACAGGCCTTTGAGCTTGTCGCGATTGCCAATAACATCTTTCATGTCAGAGGCGATTTTTTTCAGAATGCGCTCAACGACCGGATAGGCCTCGGGGTGTACAGAAGAGGTGTCGAGTGGATTATCACCATTCGGGATGCGCAAAAATCCAGCTGCTTGCTCAAAGGCCTTTTCACCAAAACGCGAGACTTCTTTCAGCGCTTTACGGTTCGGGAATGCACCTTTCTCATCACGATAGCTAACGATGTTTTTAGCGAGCGTACTGTTCAGGCCTGAAACGCGGGCCAGCAGAGCGGCTGAGGCGGTATTCACATCGACGCCCACAGCGTTTACGCAATCCTCCACCACCGCATCGAGTGAGCGCGCGAGTTCTCGTTGATTCAAGTCATGTTGATATTGACCGACACCGATGGCCTTGGGTTCGATTTTGACAAGCTCGGCCAGTGGGTCTTGCAAACGTCGTGCAATCGAGGCCGCACCGCGCAGGCTCACATCCAGATCAGGGAATTCAAGTGCGGCGAGCTCAGAGGCCGAGTAGACCGAAGCACCCGCCTCGGATACGACTACACGCGTGAGATTCAGATCGGGCTGGGCAGCCATCAGCTCGCCCACCAACTTTTCTGTTTCTCGCGAAGCGGTTCCATTTCCAATCGCAACTAATTCGATTTTGTGGCGACGCGCGATCATCGCTAGTGTGGCCAGAGAGCCTGCACGGTCACGCCGTGGTTCAAAGGGATAGACGGTCGCTGTTTCAACGACTTTGCCGGTGTGATCGATTGCTGCGACCTTTACGCCTGTACGAATGCCAGGGTCAAGTCCCAGCACAGCTTTCGGTCCTGCAGGCGCGGCGAGTAACAGATCTTTCAGGTTGGCGGCAAACACGCGGATGGCTTCGGTCTCTGCGGTTTCGCGCAGACGCGTGATCATCTCGGATTCAAACATTGTTAGCAGTTTGACGCGCCAAGTCCAACGGGCGACATCGGCGAGCCACTTGGTGCGTGGTGAGGGGGCCGCATCAAACAGATCTCTACCAAGCTTGAGGAATTGTGCGACACGTTCTACACACGGATGTGGTACGAGTACGTCCTGACTGGCTTCCAGACCAATGCGTAATTCGAGAGCGCCTTGTTGACGACCGCGTAACATGGCGAGGATGCGGTGCGAGGGCAGGGTGCGCAGAGGCTCGTTAAAGTCGAACCAGTCACGGAAGTTTGCACCTTCGGCTTCTTTGCCGTCGGAGACTTTAGAGTAGAGATAGCCGCTGGACCAGAGGTGTGTGCGCATATCGGCCAGCAGATCTGCGTTTTCCGCATAACGTTCGGCGAGAATATCGCGTGCTCCATCCAGAGCGGCTTTGGCATCATTGATGCTTGCTTCCGGATTCAGGTACTGGGCGGCGAGTACCGTTGGATCGCAAGTCAGGTCTGCGAGTACGGCATCAGCCAGCGGTTCCAGACCTGCCTCGCGTGCAATCTGTGCACGGGTCCGACGTTTAGGCTTGAAGGGCGCGTACAAGTCTTCCAGGCGCTGTTTCGTATCCGCCTGTTGCACTTCACGTTCGAGCTCAGGTGTCAGTTTGCCTTGCTCGGTGATCGAAGCCATGATGGCGCCACGTCGTTCTTCGAGATCTTTGAGGTAAATCAGACGTGTATCGAGATTACGCAAAACCGTGTCATCCAGGCCGCCCGTGGCCTCTTTCCGGTAGCGGGCGATAAACGGAATCGTTGCCCCGTCGTTGATCAGTTCGATCACGGCGGCGACTTGCTGGGGACGCACGCTGAGCTCTTGGGCGAGCTGCGCAATGATTCTGGCTTGTGCTTCGACTGGGGTAACTGGTTTTGCTAGGGTAGAAACGCTCATTGGGCAACACACTTAATTTGCTTTAACAAGCGGAGGATTTTGCCACAGTCTCGGGAAGCTGCTCTTTGAGGCGGTATGATCCGACGTGGCTTTGGGTGTGTTTGATGCTTGATTATTCTATTTCCGAGATTTTTTCACTTGAGGGGCCCTTTGCGGCCCACTCTAAGGGCTATCGTGTCCGACCTGCCCAGATTGAGCTGGCACAGGCGGTCGAGCGTACGATCGCTGAGCGAGGCACGCTGGTCGCTGAGGCCGGCACGGGCACAGGAAAGACCTGGGCCTATCTGGTGCCAGCCTTATTAGGCGGTGGCAAAGTCCTTGTATCGACCGGAACCCGAACCTTGCAGGATCAGCTTTTTTCCAGAGATTTGCCCGGCGTGCGCGAAGCATTAAGTATTCCCGCGGTCATCGCGTTGCTCAAGGGGCGGGGTAATTATGTCTGCCATTACCATCTGGAGCGTCAGCAGGGCGAGGACAGGGCGTTAAAGTCCCGCGCGGAGGTCCAGCAGCTCAGGCATATTCAGGTGTTTGCTCAACAAAGTGCCACCGGTGATCGTGCGGATTTGCCAACCGTGCCCGAGGATGCCGAGATTTGGCAGCGCGTGACCTCAACGCGCGAGAACTGCCTGGGACAGGAATGCCCGAATGTACGAGATTGTTTCGTTCTGAAGGCAAGACGTCAGGCCCAGGAGGCGGACGTCGTGGTGATCAATCATGCTCTGTTTATGGCCGATCTGGTTTTACGCGATGCAGGCGTGACAGATTTGTTGCCGGCTGCTGATACAGTCATTTTTGACGAGGCACATCAGCTCCCTGATACTGCGACCAGATTTTTAGGTACCAACATTTCCACCCATCAATTGCTGGATTTGGCCAAACTCATCGAAACGGCTGGCTTAGCTCACGCCCGCGAGATGACCAACTGGTCAGAGCAGGCGCGTCGCATCGAGCTGGCAGCTAAAGAACTCCGTTTGTCTTGTGTGGCTCTTGAGAAGCTCCCTGGACGCCGCGTGACCTTCGAGGCATTCCCGGAGCCTGCAGGCTTTGATGTCGCACGAGAGGTGCTGCAGACCGCGTTAGATGAGCTGGTTGCGATGCTCGGGCCGGTCGAGGAAAAACATCCTGACTTGCTTGCGGCCTCCAGGACTTGTTTGCAATTATCTGCGCGACTCGGGGAGTGGGGACAGCCAGGGCGCGAGGGTGGCCGTGGCCGACGTGATCAGCAGAATATCGTGCGCTGGGTGGAGCTTGGTCTGCATCATGTGCGACTCCATGCCGCGCCGTTATCGGTAGCAGAGGCTTTCGCCCGCTATCGGCAGTCGACGCAAGCCTGGATTTTTACTTCAGCGACACTGTCAGTCCAGAAAGACTTTTCGCATTTCACTTCGCGTCTGGGGATCGATGATGCGCAGACCATGCGAATGGATTCCCCGTTTGACTACCCCAATCAGGCGCTGTTATTTGTGCCGCAAAACTTACCCCCTCCACAGTCTGCTGATTTTTTGCCTGAGTTTGTGAAAACATTGATGCCACTCATTGAAGCGAGTCAGGCCGGTGCGCTGGTGCTGTGCACGACCTTGCGCGCAGTCGAGCGCGTGGCGGCTTTGCTGGCGGAGGCTTACGATACGGCGGGCTTGACCTGGCCCATCATGCGTCAGGGTAACGGCACACGTCGTGACTTGCTTGAGCGATTCCGTATTTTGCCAAATGCGGTGCTCGTAGGGAGCGCCAGTTTTTGGGAAGGTATCGATATCCCCGGTGACAAGCTCACGCTTGTAGCGATCGATAAATTGCCTTTTGCCCCGCCCGATGATCCGGTGCTGGAGGCTAGGTTGCGCGCCTGCCGCGAACTGGGTGGTAATCCCTTCATGGAGTTTCAGCTTCCCGAGGCTGCTATTGCTCTGAAGCAGGGCGCAGGACGTCTGATTCGCAGTGAAACGGATTGGGGGGTGTTGATGGTGGGGGATTCAAGGCTGGTCGATAAGCCTTATGGCAAACAGTTGTGGCGTGGCTTGCCGCCTTTTGCCAGGACGCGTTCGCTTGAGGAGGCGGTCGAATTTTATCGCCGCCGTACTCAAGTCGAAGATGTTTAGAATAATCTAAGCAGATTCCATTTTGCGTACTTGTCCGGGAATCCGTCTGTAATCAGTTTGGTATTCGGAAAGTTCGTCAGCAACACACGCTCAGCGTCATCACGCATATCCGTCATGCCTAGTTTTTCGTAAGACATCATCATGATGTAGAGCGCTTCTTCGGCGGCAGGTACACCTTGGAAATCGGTGATCACGATTTGAGCGCGATTGATCGCCGCGACATAGGCGTAGCGGTCATAGTAGTAGCGTGCAACGAATTTTTCGTTTTCAGCCATTGTGTTGACCAGCCAGGCAACACGCTTGCGCGCATCAACGGTGTAGCGGCTTTCAGGGAAGCGGTCGATCAGTTCATTAAATGCGATGTAGGATTGGCGTAAAGCTTTTGGATCGCGCTCGCCAGGGTTTTGCCGGGTGATCGAGGCAAACACGGCGCTAGGTGGCGTGAAATTAATCATACCTTTGAGGTACAGAACATAGTCTGTGGCCGGATGGTTGGGATATTGCTGCTGGAATCGCGCAAGCGTGGCGAGTGCGACTTCAGGCTCCTTATCCTTCCATTGGCTATAGGCCAGGTTGATCATTGCCTGCTGGGCGTAGACGCCAAGCGGAAACCGGGTTTCCACGGCAAGGAATCTTTCCTTGGCGAGTTTCCAGTTTCCCGCGTTCATTTCCTCTTTGCCGTCCTGGAATAACCTTTCGGCATTCCAGTTAGCTGTCGGGTCGTATTCCTGACCATTTTTTGCACAACCGGCGATCAGAATCACCGCGCAGAGGAGCAGAATTCTGCTCAAAGCATTGGCGCCAGATAATTTCTGGAAAAAGTTAAAAGTGGTGCGACCCATCACGAAATGATCCTTGGTGTTAGCATTCTCTGCTGATTATATGACTAGTCCTTATGCCTGATACTCAAATACCTGAAGACCACCTCTCTGATGAAGAACCCCAGCTGTTTCGGGTGACGGAAGATATGCCTCTGGAACGGCTCGATAAAGTGCTGGCGGTGCTGATGCCCCAACACTCTCGCAGCCGCCTGCAGACCTGGATCGAAAGCGGTCACGTCCAAGTGAACGGTCTGCCTGCAAAAATCCGCCAGACGATGCGCGAAGACGATCTGATCTCGGTCTATGAGCAAGAGGCGCCTGAAGATCAGGCTTTCAGGCCAGAACCGATTGATTTTGAGGTGCTGGGTGAAAGCCCGGACTGGATTGTTGTCAATAAGCCCGTCGGTTTGGTGACCCACCCTGGCGCGGGTAACTGGAGTGGAACCCTGCTCAATGGGTTGCTGTTTCGCTACCCAGAACTCACCCATGTGGCGCGGGCAGGCATTGTGCATCGGCTGGATAAAGATACTTCAGGCTTGCTGGTGGTGGCGCGTAACGAAGTGGCCCAGACGCATCTGGTCAGGCAGCTGCAGGCTCGCACGATGGGGCGGCTGTATACGGCGCTTGCGCATGGCAGGATGCTGCCTCAAGGCAAAATCGATCGGCCGATCGGGCGTGACCCGCGCGTTCCTGTGAGAATGGCCGTGGAGCGACCGAATGCACCCAAGCCCGCAATCACCCATTACCAGTTGGTACGCACGGGTGAGTACCAGGATTCCAACATTTCTCAGGTGAGTTGCAAGCTTGAAACAGGTCGTACCCATCAGATCCGGGTGCATCTGGCCAGTCTGGGTCATCCGTTGCTCGGCGATACACAGTACGGTGGCAAGGTTCTGGGTGAAGCAACGCGTCAGATGTTGCATGCCTTTGAACTGAAGTTTGATGATCCGGCAGGTGCTGGGGAGGTCTCTTTCCAGGCACCACTGCCTGCGGATATGGCAAAAGTTGTGCAAGGAGTCCAGTGGAAGTGACAATCCCGCTCATCAGACCCGAAAGGCCATGGCAGGGCGTACAGTTTTTTTGTACGACCCGCTGGGGTGGAGTGGGTCAATCCCCTTACGACAATTTCAATTTGGGCTTGGGGGCGGGAGAGAGTATTGATACTGTTTTACATAACCGCGAGTTATTAAGGGTGCTGTTACCGAAGGACCCTTGTTGGTTGAAACAGATTCATGGCTGCGAGGTGATTGACGCCGATCATCCCGGCGTATTTGGAACAGAAAATCTGCCTCCAGCGGTCGACGCCTCGGTGACGACGACCCCAGGTCAGGTGTTGGCTATCTTAACGGCAGATTGTTTGCCTGTTGTGTTGTCAGACCTGGACGGTCAGGTACTGGGTGCTGCGCACGCAGGCTGGAGAGGCTTGGCCTCTGGAGTCCTCGAAGCGACTTTACAAGCCATGCGAGTCAAATGTCCTCAAGCTCAAGGATGGAAGGCCTGGATTGGCCCGGGAATTGGTGCGCAGTCTTTTCAGGTGGGTGATGAGGTTCGGCAGGCCTTCGCGGGACATGGAGCCGAAGAGTCTGGGATGTTTACCAGAGATCCCTCTCATTCTCAAAAATGGTTGGCTGATCTGGCTGGTCTGGCTGCCTGGCGCCTCAAGCGTATGGGGGTTGGTCAGGTTGAACAATCCGGTCTTTGTACCGTCTCAGACCCTGAAAACAGGTTCTTTTCCTATCGAAGAGACCATCAAACGGGCAGAATGGCGACACTCGCCTGGCTGGATTTGCTTAAATAGCTTGCCCCCGTTTACCCTCATTGACAATGACCTTTTTGCAGAGCACGATGGATGCGCCCCGGATATAAAAAGGTCTTGATGTGAATTTCCCCTTTCCAGATGGCTGGACACCACCGCCAGGTATTTCCCAGGATGCAATGGCATCTATCCAGCAGGACTTCATGCAGGCTTGGAAACGCCTCTCAGAAGAAGCGACCCAAGGTCATTTGTCACCAGTAAAAGATCGTCGCTTTTCCAGTGACGCGTGGTCAAAGAGTCCGGCACATTTGATGATGGCGCATTTATATCTGCTTTCCTCGCAAGCGATGCAGCGCATGGTTGATGCCGCCGAGGTGCCGCATGAAATGAAAGACCGGCTTCAGTTTTCGGTGATGCAGTTTGTGGATGCGATGTCACCCGCGAATTTTTTTGCGACAAATCCCGATGCACAGGCCGCCGTGGTCAGCTCCGGTGGCGAGACGCTTCGCGAGGGTATGAAAAATTTAATGACTGATCTGCAAAAAGGCCGGATCAGTCAGACCGACGAAAGTAAATTCACTGTTGGTGAAAACGTTGCGACAGCAAAAGGCTCGGTCGTTTTTCAAAATCGTTTTTTTCAGTTGATCCAGTACGCGCCCGCCACACCGACCGTATTTCAGCGCCCCATCCTTTTGGTGCCGCCTTGTATTAATAAGTTTTACATCCTTGATCTTCAACCCGAAAATTCCTTCGTGCGCCATGCTGTTGAGCAGGGTTTCACGGTGTTTCTGACCTCCTGGCGTAATCCGTTGCCAGACGATACCGATGGTATTGAACAGGCTACCTGGGATGATTATCTTCAGGACGGTGTGCTTAAAGCAATCGAGGTCACGCAGCAGATTTCAGGGCAAAGCAAAATTAACGCTCTGGGATTCTGTGTGGGCGGAACATTGTTAGCAACGTCGTTGGCATTAGCTGCCGGACGCGGAAAGGAACCCGTTGGTGCGCTCACCATGCTCACTTCGATGGTGGACTTTACGGACACGGGTGCCTTGAGCGTTTTTGTCGATGAGCAGCAGGCCAGTATGCGAGAGCAGCAGATTGGGCAGGGTGGCTTGATGACTGCGCGCGAGTTAGGTGCAACATTTTCATTTTTGCGCCCGAACGAACTGGTCTGGAATTATGTTGTATCGAACTATTTGAAAGGCGAGAAACCAGTTGCGTTTGATTTGCTATTTTGGAATGGTGACAGCACGAATTTACCCGGTCCATTTTTCACTTGGTATTTTCGTAATACCTATCTGGAAAACAAACTCTGTCAGCCTAATAAATTGATATGTGCAGGCGTGCCCATCGATCTACGAAAGATTAACGTGCCTACATATATTTACGCATCGCGCGAAGATCATATTGTTCCCTGGAAGTCAGGCTATGCCTCGACGGGTATTTTTTCCGGAAAGAATCGTTTCGTCCTCGGTGCCTCGGGTCATATAGCAGGCGTGATTAATCCTCCAGCCAAGAAAAAACGTAATTACTGGGTTGGCCCCGAAGAAAAATATCCTAAGGACGGTGATCAGTGGTTTGAAAAGTCGACTGAGATTGCTGGTAGCTGGTGGCCGGACTGGTATGAGTGGCTGGCTTCGCACAGTGGTAAAAAGGTCAAAGCGCCAAATAGTGCTGGAAACGCTGAGTTCCCGGTGATCGAAGCGGCGCCTGGCTCGTTTGTCAAAGCGCGTGCCGTCTAGTTGTTTGTGAAAATGACAGATTTATATTTGAGGTCAGGCCACCCTTAGCCGCGCGGGGCATGGTCGTTATACAAAGCGGTCGCTCGGCAACATCCTACAGATGATGGAGCTGCGGCAAGAGGAGAGCTATATGAGTGCAAAACTGGCGTATGTAACGGGTGGTATGGGTGGAATTGGGACTGCAATTTGCCAACGACTCTCCAAAGAAGGTATGACGGTAGTCGCTGGTTGTGGTCCAAGTCGTGACTATCAGCTCTGGCTGGATGAGCAGGCTGCGCTCGGTTATAAATTTTATGCTTCAGTCGGTAACGTTTCCGATTGGGCATCGACCGAGGCGGCCTTTAAAAAAGTAGTGGATGAGCATGGTCCGGTCGATGTGTTGGTCAACAACGCAGGCATTACCCGTGATGGCGTATTTCGCAAAATGTCTGCAGATGATTGGCGTGCAGTGATGGACACAAATCTGAACAGTTTGTTTAACGTGACTAAGCAGGTGATCGACAATATGGTTGATCGCGGTTTCGGACGCATTATCAATATCAGTTCAGTCAACGGACAAAAGGGTCAGTTCGGGCAGGCAAATTACGCGACAGCTAAAGCAGGTATTCACGGCTTTACGATGTCGGTCGCGCTTGAAGTGGCCAGTAAAGGTGTAACGGTCAATACAGTTTCGCCTGGCTATATCGGGACTGATATGGTGCGTGCAATTCGTCCCGATGTACTTGAGAAAATTGTGTCTACGATTCCTGTTAAGCGTTTGGGTCGTCCTGAAGAAATCGCCTCGATCGTTGCATGGATTGCTTCGGAAGATGCGGGTTTTTCAACGGGTGCGGATTTCTCGCTCAACGGCGGCCTGCATATGGGTTAAACACCTCGTGATTTTATTTATATACTGTAAGCATAATAAGTACTATGGGGAACCCAATGACTGAAGCAGCAGCAGATGCATCCGTGCGTCTGATTAAAAAATATCCTAACCGCCGTTTGTATGACACGCAGACCAGCACCTACATTACGCTGGCTGATGTCAAACAGCTGGTGCTCGACCACGAGGCTTTCAAAGTGGTCGACGCGAAATCCTCTGAAGATTTGACGCGCAGCATCATGCTGCAAATCATTCTGGAGGAAGAAAGCGGCGGTGTGCCTATGTTTTCCTCCACCATGCTTGGGCATGTGATCCGTTTTTACGGTCATGCCATGCAAGGTGTCATGGGCTCGTATCTTGAAAAAAATATCCAGGCTTTTATGGAAATTCAGGATCGTATGGCGGATCAGTCAAAGGGTGTCTATGGCGTGAATCAACTGAGCCCGGAAAATTGGGCGCAGTTCATGAATGTGCAGACGCCTATGGTGCAGAATATGATGAATAGTTATGTTGACCAGAGTAAGACGTTGTTTGCGCAGATGCAGGACAAAATGCAGGAACAAACTCGCTCAATGTTTCCAGGTTTTGGTTTTCCGCCCGGCACGCCTGCAGATAAAAAGTAAATAATGTTTATCCCTTGTGTTGGGGTTCGTTGAGACGCAGGATTGAATTAAAAAGTTTGAAATAAAAAAATCCACAGAGTTTTACGCTCTGTGGATTTTTATTGTGCGCCCAGCATGGGCGCACTCTTGCGGGTGCAAGTCCCGCCGTAAGTTGATCACAGCGAACGAAGCGAAGCGCAACTGCATGAAGGTGACTGAATGTGGGAAGGAAGCGTGGAGCGAAGCTGCGAGCCGATGAACAAGAACTGGATAGGAGGCACTGCGGTGCAGGGCGAGCGGGCAATGAACCGCGAAGCCCTTGTGATCAAGGCGAAGCGGTGTAAATCCAGCGGTTGTGCAGTGAAGGAGTGCGTTCTTACCTGGGGAGATCTCGCCTCATGCCTGAAAGGGTGACGATGTCGAATCGGAGCGAGAAGTCAGCAGAGGTCGTAGTAGTCAGAGACTGGGGCGGTGAGCCTGAAACCTCTGGCGAAGGGCCAAACGAGAAGGAGTGTTTAAGGCCATGTCGATGCAAGAGGGAGGGCGTCAGATGCCCGGACAACCGGGGCTGGTGGGGGCTGCGCGCAGTGAAGCTGCGCAAATACCGATCGGCGACGAACCGGACTGCCCGCGACATATCACCGAGAGCACGGGGTCAGCGCTGCTTCAAGCAGCTCTGACGAGAGAGAACCTGCAGAAGGCGTTCAAGCGGGTGCGAGCCAATCAAGGTGCAGCAGGCGTGGATGGTCTGGATATTGATCAGACTGCCCGCGCACTGACACACACGTGGCCTGTCATTCGCCAACAAATTCTACAGGGGACGTACCGGCCCAGTCCGGTGCGACGGGTCGCGATCCCGAAGCCTGATGGTGGCGAGCGTGAGCTCGGCATTCCGACGGTGACAGATCGTCTGATCCAGCAGGCACTGTTGCAAGTACTGCAACCAATTCTTGATCCCACCTTTAGCGAGCATAGCTACGG
>CANCRX010000035.1 GCA_947380655.1 Alcaligenaceae bacterium
GCTTCGAATTGTCGTTCTTCCCAAAGCGTGTGACGAAATTTTCTAATCCTCATCAACAGCCTTGCCTTCTTATGCCTTTCCTCAAGATCGCTACGAATCTTTGAATTGTTGTTTTCAATTAGCTCATTGATTATGGTGCTTACTAGTGGTCGAATGTCATCTGCAATTGTTCGACGGTAGTAATAACCCACAACCAATTTTGGCTTTCCTGTAGGCGTATATATCCATTGATCTTCATAATAAAACCATCCGCCTGTTTCATCCGTTCGCTGTTTTTCTTTTCGCTCACTTGCAGTTAGTGGACGTTCACGTCGCGTAGTGGTTTCATCAATCCGCAATTGTTCCCGCGCACGTTCAAACTTAACTAATACTTTTTGGGTCAGATTTTGATACCCGTGTACCTGAACATATTTAAATTCAATCTCACAGCCATTGGCCTTCAACGTAGATAAAATTGCTTTCAATTTATCTGCTGACCAATCAATCATTTTCTCTGAGCATCTAATATACGCATTATGGTCTTGACCTCGTGGCATCCAAATCCCACGTTTATCAATAAAATGATTTGCTCGTAGATTTTTAATATATCCATCTATCTCTTTGGATATTTCTGAATCATATTCAGGAACAAGGATGGAATCAGGTGTAATGGTACTGGTTGCATTCGATTGAGAATTAGTCATTAGCGTATCCTCCATTCATAAAGTCTTGCGTCAATTGATAACCAAAGAATCATCATCAGTCAATAAAAAAGCCCACCGTTTTTAAGGGTGGGCTGTGCAAAGTGTCCTTTCGAAAGGACGAAACCGAAATAGTTTTTACACCTACTTATCAAAGGACGAGTCTACCAAGCATGCGGTATCAAGACTTTTTTGATTACTGCGAGTTGATCCTCAAGGATTGCGCTGCCATATTCATCATTCAGTTGTTGCAACCACATACATTGTCGATTTAGCTGCTCGCTGTAAGCCGGCAAATCTTTGCTCATTCTCAGAACTTTGTAGTGCAAATCGGCAGCGTCGTGCAACATTCCATCAACTTTTTTAATGTGCAACAACAACCTAACACTAGCAAATAAATCACAAAATGAGCTTGATGTGACGTTCACGCAGGCCAGTACATCATGTTCTTGATCTTGCAGCGTAAGCATAGTTGATTTAGCGTCGTCGCTTAGCTGATGGACGGTAACGTCTGATTCAAAAAATACTTCATCAAGTAAAACAAATGCGTATGCCATAGTTAGAAACAAGGTTTTTTTATGTTTAGTCGTTCTAAGAAGATCTGGATTGATTTTTCTGATTTGCGAGGAATCAGTTAGTGACAGAATGGCATTGGCATCAAGAGATGAAGAGGCCCGCATCACCAACACTTTTCCAAAGTCGCAATAGCGTTTGTTAGGGAAAGAACTCATGAGTTACTCCATATATTGACTGCATTGACAGATCGGCAGTAACAGCCTGTTGTGTTTCAAAAACTTAGAATCATTGTGTTGAAAATGTCCTTTTGAAAGGACATCTCCCTTTTTTGTAATACACATGCGCTGTTGCAAAACGACATGAAATTCAGTTGCCAATAAAAAAAGCCCACCGTTTTCGTGAGTGGGCAATAGTGGTCGGATTGCAAAATTAGCCTTCTTGATATCTCTTTTCAATCTTAATAATTACTTTGTTGAATTTTTCAATGTTGGCTTGCGATTCCGTGCCATCGCTAACATTTTCTACCGTGATCTCGCCATCAACATCTTTTAACCAAACGTAGTAACAAGCCTCGTCTGGGCGGTGCATGATGACGTTTCCAAAAGTGTCGTGTTCTGGAAATTCAAACCCAAGCTTGCCAGAATCTTTGTGAACAAAAATCGCGTAGCTGTGCCACGTGGGGTCTTCGTTGCCATCATCGTCGACACCATGCCCATCAAAGACGATGCTGACCGCTTCGTAATAATCCCCACACTCGTGAAATGCGGTTGCCCACTGTCCAAGAATCTGTTCTGAGTCGTATTGCATGAATAGCTCCTAAAAAAATAATCAATTAAATTGAATTCGCAGCGCAATTAGTAACCATTGTCCTTTTGAAAGGACATAACCTACGCAGCCTCAGGCCGCGCACGATCAATGCCAACTTGAAGAACTGTGTTGATGATTTCACGTGCAGAACCTTTACACGCAGCAATAATTGGTAACAGCACCGAATCGGGTAAAGATGCTGCACCACATGCTGCCAAGATACGATGGCACAATGGCAACCAGTCTTTATCAGCCGCTGCATTCATCTCAATAAGATGACAGCGATTCTGCACGCCTTGATCTATCTGCGTGATGTAGTTTGTGGTCATAATCCAAATCACATCTTTGCGATTCATAATTGACTTCAGGTGCAGCTGAGCATTAGCGGTCAAGTTATCAATCTCATCCAGCACGATGTAATGACGACCGCTGACATTCATTGACACGAACGTGGTTTGCTGATCAAGCCGATTAATCAGTGCGGGGCCATTGCCACCAGCTACGCAAGGCTCAAAATGCCAGTTCGCCGTGTTGCCAAACTGCGTTGCCTCCATCAAGTCAGGAATCATCTTTGCCGCTGTTGTCTTACCCGTGCCCCAAGTGCCCCAAAGCAGGATGCCGCATTTGCCAAAAGCGGGAAACGGATAGCTACCTTTCACCAAGTTATCCAGCAAGGGCTTTGACTTGGCATTACCAAACACTAAATCGCCAATTGTTTTAGGCGCAAAATCTTCTTCGTTGAACATCGCGTTCTCCAGTTTTATTTAATAAGGGGGCGATGGGGGGCGCCGCGCCCCCCATGTTTTGCTTAGGCTGCGAGCTTGTGATTGACAGCCGCGTCTTTCAGCTCAGCCAGCGAAGCCTGAGCTTTTGCTGTCTGCAGCTCATCAGCCGCCGTCTTCAGGCCGTCCTTGTTAGCAGCGAAGTACGCCGCCAGTGCTGCGTTAACCGCAGTTGTGCTTTTAACCACACAGTTGACAGAGAAGCTGCCATCCGCCTCTTGCGTGAGAACTGCAGCGAACTGCTCGCCCGTGTTTTCAGGATTGAACTGCTTGCCCAACTCTGCGCTCTGTACAGTTGCCAGTACTGCCTGATTGACCTGACCGCCAGCCAGCGCGGCCTTTTCTTTTGCAGTCAAACTGCCCGCAGGACGACCCAGCGAGATCTCCTGTACCCCACCAGCCTCAGCGATCTTTGCAGGCACATCCGCCACCATCCACTTCTGCGCGATGATGTAGCGCAGCACCACGTGATAGGTTGAAATACGACGGCGATCCCGCTTGCCAAACACGCAGGCCACTATCTTTTGAGGCAACTGCTTGTCCTCGTAACCGCTCAAGCCACTCAGCGACAGATAGTCCGCCAGTCCTTGCTTTCTGTGTTTCAGGTTGCCGTCTGCGTTGTTAGTCAGGTCTAAGTACAAGGCGTAGGCCTTTTGCAGCAACCCATAAAGCATTTTGTTTGCGTCAGCATACGCACCTGACTCCCAAACACCAGCCTCAACTGACAGCTGCCCGAGCCGCTCGCGAACTGCGAACGACTCTTTAGCCGAAGCTAGGTTAGGTACCGCTTGCAGCACTGCTGCGTTGTTGTTTGCTGTCGTAGCGACGACAGCGGGGCCCTGCACGAAGGTTGTTTCCATTTTCATTCTCCATTTATCGACTCAGCGGTTGTGGCGAAGTTGCCGTTGATTTGTGCTTTGTCGATGAAGAGCATTAAATCAGTTGTAACTGTTACTTTTAATAATTTATAAAAACTGTTACATTTTGTGAAATGAAAGAAAAAAATAGACTGTTTTTCAAAGGCTTACCTGGTTATTCCCGTCGGGACGATGCCATTTCGGAAGACGAGGCACGCGATACCGCTTACTACTGGTGGTGGCGTTTTATGCACCTTAGCCCCGTGTTTTGGTACGCAAAGCAGACGGGACACACGCCATCTGACCCATTGGTAGCCGAAACACTTGAGAAATGTGGTGATCTTTTTGGCGGCAATTTTTACAAATGGTGGAACGTCACAGGCAAGCCGATCTTTTCCGAGGCCAAGCGGCCGTCACAAGTCAGGCTCATTGACCTTGAGCAAATGGATGCAATTGAGCTATATGAGCGCAGCGTGATTGTTGAAATTCCGTTGACCATACGAAAGGCAACCATCGTCAGCCAACTCAAAAAGCTATTGGCTGCGGTGCAAGATGATGGAAACCCGATTCACGAGGGGCGTGCGTTGAATGTGACCGCAACCAGCACGGCTCAACTGCGGCTGCATACCAAGAGATTTAACAAGAGGACGCTTGAATTTGAATACTGGGTAATGATTTATCGCTTGTTGTATCCAAAAATTGAGATATGGCGCATTGGTGATCGCCTTCGTGTGGCGCCAAGTCTCAAAGTGCGCGGCGTTGAGCGAGGGGTGTTTGGGACGAGCGGTAGCACTCCATTTGCTCAATTGCACAGCGTCACTGGGCGCTATTTGTATAAGGCCGAGCGCACCATACTAAACGCAGAGCGAGGATCGTTTCCAAACTTCAGCAAAGTCGCCTTGCCCGATACCTACCTGCCTTTTGGCAAGAAGTACGATCAAGACTTTAGAGCCGCCATCGGCCAAGTACCCAATGAGCCAGCCGTCTGGGTAGCATGGTTACACGAACAGTATGCCGATGAGCTGACAAGGCGTGTGCTTCAGGTTAATCGTGCCGAGCCAGAATATCGTCTGCCTGATAGTCTCGTAAGACAAAGACTACCAGCGTTTATGGCGGGCACTAGCGATCAATTGAAGAGCTGAGGGCGAGGGTTAGATAGTCACGATTAGGTAATGTCCTTTCAAAAGGACACTACATCAATTCCACAGCCTTGCGCTTCTGGTCGTCATTGACGTCTATGTAGGCCTGGGTGGTCGCGATCGAACGGTGGCCTGCCAAACTTGCTAACACACGCACAGAGATGCCTTGCGCGGCTAAGTTGGTAATGAATGTGCGGCGCATTGAATGGCTGCTTGCACCTTCTATGCCAGCACGACGAAATATCCAAAACAAGTGTTGCGTCAGTGTGTTGGCACTAAAGCCATCGCACAGGTGCTTCTGTGTGTAAAACAGTTTGTCGTTGGGGTGCAGCGTTTTGGTTGCAGTGATGTAAGTGGTCAATTCCTTACGCAGCTTCTCGCTAATGAACACCGTTCTTGCATGACCGCCTTTTGTTTGATCGGGGCGCAGTACAAATTCACTGCGTACATTGCGATTGGCGTCCACGACGTCTGACAGGCGCAGGCTCGCGGCCTCTCCAACTCTCAGACCAGCGTACAGCATCAGCGTGATGATTGAGCGATTGCGGGCGGCGTGCTGTCTCGTTGCACAGTAATCCAGTACACGCCTGATGTCTTGGGGCGTTAACGTCTTTGCTTGTTTGCTCACTTTGGGCTTTCTCCCTAACCAATGAATAGCTAATGAATAAGCGTAAGTTCTTTTTATTTTTCGGACGACCTGTTTTTGGTTGATACCTAGCATTTGTGATTCCTTCCAGTTTTCAATGACTTATGTGGTGTTTAGGGGCAAGACCAAAGGTTCTTGTTATTACCTTTGTTTTTTATTTCTGGCAGTTCTGTGGCTCTTTTCCCACGAATTACCAAGACGCAATAAAAAGCCCTACACGCAGTTATTTAGTTCGCCAGCTACCCGAGTATTCGGAAACTGGAGATCTTTGCTTGTAGGGCTGATTTGCGGGGACAGTTATGCGACTACCAGTCTGCTAGCTCCCCATTTGTGGCCAGCAGCAATGGTGCGTTCTCGTGCGTCTTGATACAAGTCTTTATGGGCAACTGCCAAACCTGTTCAATGCCTGCATCTGCGTCGGTGACGGCAAGCAGTAACTTATTGTTGACGAGATCACAAATGCCCGCGCCATACACGAAAGTCTTTTGTTTAGTAACGGCGTTGTATCTGTAGACCCAACTGACAAGGTCATTGGCAGAACAGGATTCGGCTACTTCGTTAAGAATGGCGATCTGCTGATCACTGTTAGCAGAATGCTCCCACTTGGCATAGGGGTAGAAGTCCAATAAATACTTTGTATGGGGATCTTTTATCTCAGCACTGGCGTTAAACACTGCTGTGTGAAAGAGACCCTTGCCGTACGTGGTACCGAGCTTTTTATTTTCAAATAAGCGGACTGCGATTTTCTTTTCCATATTTTTTCTCCTTGAAATTGATGGATTTGTTTTACGAGTCGCATTGGTTGCTTGAAGTCGCAGAGACCAAGAAAGAAGTTGCTTGTCACTGGTTGCTTGTTACTAGGTCACATGAGTTTTGTAAGTCGCTGTGTTGCAGTCACAGCTACTCATTTGTCCCACAGCAGTAACTAGCAACACACTAGCAACTAGCAACTTCTTTTCTTCTAGCTACTCAAAGCAACTCCCTAAGCAACTCGTAAAAATATTTATGCCTCGGAAAAGAAAACTGTAAATAAATCCACCTGATTTCTTAGTTATTTGCCATCTTTTGGACAAATTGGTCGTGATCTTTCGCATCTGACAATAAAGTTTGTGCGTGCCCAATCAACATATAGGAGAAAGATATGAGCGCACTCACAAATCTGAAGTTGAGCACGACCCGACGCACGGCTGCATTAGCACCCATACAAATTCGTCGCAATAAATTGGTTGGCAAACTGGCTGATCAAATTCAACTGGCACTTGCCCAACAACGGGGTGAAACCTACAGCAACACCCGCTTCAAAACTGTTGCCAGCGATGATGGGGGGCGCAAAACTGTTGAGATACAGCGGCGTGTACGCCCCATGTGGTGGTCAAACTTGGATGGCAAGATTTGCCTGACAGTTCGCTATGGGGCAAAGCCATTGGAGTTAAGCAAGGGCAAGCCTACAGTAGAAGTTGGCGCAGCCGATCATCTTGTTGGCATCTTGGAGATCATCAAAAAGGCCGTTGAGACTGGCGAACTTGATGCTCAGATCGAGGCCGCAAGCGGCGCATTGCGATCGGGCTTTAAGCGTTGACTACGAGCGTTCCGTTTAGGGACGCTCAATCGTCTGGTTTTGTCCTTTCGAAAGGACACTAAACAAAGGATAATTATGACGACATACACAGCACTGGTTATTGTTGACTACCACAGCGGGCAAATAACCACCCAAGTGCAGGTCAATGCTGACAATAGCTATATGGCACAGCTATTGTTAGAAAGCCTGTATGGGCGAGGCAGAGTCATTAGTTCGCCCATTCCTAGCAAATAGCAACACTCGCACTCGTCACCCATAAATATAACTAAAGGTGACGATGATGCGAATTAGTGAAATTTCTACAATCAAACCCAAGACGCCAGAACAGGCACGCATTGACACGCTTGCTAAGGGCGTTGATCGCGCACGAGACGCTTTATCGGTTGAGCGTAACAAGCAGAAAATAACGAAGGCTCAGAGACAGATACAAACTGCACATGTTCCGCCCATGCGGCCTTAGCCGAAAATCCAGTCGCTACTCAAAGTTTATGCCCATTGCTGCGCTTGGACGACCTATATAGAGTGCCATCGGCAAGTGGCTGCGAAGTGTGGGAAATATGCGGCAGATTTCAGCAGCGTCGATCAAATTCTGATGCGCCCCCCAACTTTTCGTTACACATTTTCGCTAGAGTAATTTCACAAACGCTGCCATAGCCCTTTCGTACATTGCAAATTACTTGCTAATTTTCAATGACTTTTCAACTCGATTTTTAAAGTCACTTGACAATACGTTGTATGCGCTAGCCTCAACTTTCTGAAAGGCTTCATTAAAAATCTTTTCGCCATCAACAATTTGTGAAATTCTGGGCTTGGGTAGCTTTTCAAAGGTGGCTCCGAGAACTTCGCAGCTACCCCCAGCATTACGGGTAGTGTAATAAAACTCTTTAGTCTTAAAGTTTAAATTGAGAGATGTTGTACGGCATTTATTCGGACTTTCTGGGACCATGGCATCTACAACGTCGGCTCCCCAATTTTTTATATCGTAATACTCAATTTGATTCTCCACCACTTGATATGTTTGGGTCCATGATTTTTCATTTGGAAATTCAACGTTAATTTGGCTCATTTCACAGTAGCCTTCTTTTCTATAGCATCTTAGTGTTATGTGATTAACAGGCCAAGCTATTGTGTCATCAATGATGATCATTGTTCCCTCAACCATCGCATTATTTTCAGACTTGTTACTAATGTATCGGTTTGGGAATCCCAGACGCGAAAGCTTTTGCATACTTGATCGCAATTCCAGTTTATGGATTTGTGAAACAGTTAATTCGCCTGTTGGTTTGTCACCCAAATCTTTTTGAAATGCACGTAAAGCTAACTGGTAATCACTAACCCCAGAATACATAAGGGAATTCAGTTGTGAAGCAAAAAGCAGATCAGAATCCTTCGCAAGCCCATTTTGTGCAGCAAAGATATACATCATCGGCACTTCACTCTCCCGCACTTTGTCGGGGATATTCTTAATTTGCTCTGGAAGATAATTTTTATATTTTTCGACAGCATCCTCTGTCGCGCTTGCTGAAGAAGGATAAAAATAGCTAACAAACAAGCAAACGATGAAACTGATACCTAACGTCAGACAGCGAAAAAAAAGACCTCGTATTTTTTGCATGATTTATCCCTGAAGTTTCGTCAACGGCACCAATGAAGCTTGGGGCAGAAATACTGCAGCCCCGCAACACATATGAGCAGCTTACAGGGTTCGATATTGTTACAAAATGTAAATTTTGGTTTCAGTATGCACAGCATCTCACCCCCGTGCTAAAAACGCTGCGACAATTTGTGCTCACAGTTTTCACGCCCCACCCTAACATATTGATTTATTGACACATTCTGTACGCGACATTTTGGTTGGGTGATTTAACCGCTTGAAATCTATAGTCTAAAGGCGGTGAGTACTGGATTGAAAATCCTTGTGTCGGTGGTTCGATTCCGCCCCGGGCCACCAAATACAGAAGCCCAACCGTTCTCGGTTGGGCTTCTTCTTTTGTGCCATCCCCAGTGTTCGCGGGCTCGGCTCTACCCCATTATCGGGGGATGGGCAGTATGGGTCCGCGAATCATAGCCGACCCAGTTCCCCGCCCGTCATGACTCGCTGAGTGCCTTACTGAACCAGCAGCCCGTTCTCGGCTTCAATATCCACGCCTTCAATCTTGGCGCGACTAACCAGCACCTTCAGATACTGCTGCGTCACACGATCCATGCTTGCTGCGTGCAAGGCATGAGCGATTTGCTGACGCACATGTTCAAACGGCAATAAGTTCCCTTCAATGCACTGATCGATTCTGACAATATGAAAACCAAAGCGCGTTTGAACAAGACGATCCAGCACGCCGGGTTGCATGGTGGAAAAAAGCGCGCGATCAAACTCCGGCACGCTATCGCCGCGGGACAACTGCCCTAACCCGCCCCCAAGCGCCGAAGAAGTGCAATTTGAAAACTCTTTGGCGAACTCGGCGAAACGTTCGGGTTGCGCTTGCACCAGCTTCAGGACTTCGATGGCCTTGTCCCTCAGACGATCGAGATTCACGTCAAGGGTGACCTGAAAGAGGATATGGCTCGCGCTGACCAGCGCCTCGACCTTAAAGCGCTCGGGGTTGGACTGATAGTGACGCAGACAATCCTCCTCTGTCGCGCTGGGGCAATGCACTTGCTGTTCAAGCAAGGCGGTGGCCGCCGCGTCGGGATGCGAAATATCAAAACCACAACGCTCGGCTTCATCCAGCACCACTCGCTGGATCACCAGCGCGCGTAACGCTTCGTCCATCGGACGGGCGGCTCGCTCATGATGACGGATCTCTTCGTCGATCTGCGCATCGGTGATTTCAACGCTATTAACATGCACACTCATGAGATTCTCCTTCTTAGCGACGACGCACTAGTTGCCAGGGGCGGACAAGATAGGTCACTGAACCAAAGCCACTCCAGACATGTACCAAACGTGTGAAGGGGAAAATCAGGAACAGTGTCATACCCATAAACATATGAAACTTGAAGAGCAAGGGTGCTTCAAGCATGAAGACTGACGCATCACCCTGAAAGGTCAGCAGGTGCTGGGCCCACATCATCAAGGTCACCATGACAGAGCCATCGCTATGCTTGACCGACTGCGTAATGGTGGCAAGTCCCAGCAATAAGGCCCCCAGAATCCACAACAACAGAATCCTGTCGCCAATCGTGGTGACGGCTGAAATACGCGCGTTGGTAAAACGGCGATAGATCAGCAAAGACAAGCCTGCCAAACAGATAACACCCATGATGCCGCCGGCGACGACCGCGACCATTTGCTTGACTTCATGCGAGACACCTAGCGCATGCCACACCCAAAGCGGCGTCAACAAACCAAACATATGACCGAAAAAGAGACCAAGTATCCCGATGTGAAAAAGGATATTGCCCAGACGCAACTGACCGCGATAGAGCAACTGTGAAGAATCGCTCTTCCAGGTGTACTGCTCTCTTTCAAACCTCACCAGACTGCCGAGCAAAAAGATCGACAGCGCGATGTAGGGGTAGATTCCAAAAACGAAATGATTCAGATAACTCATGATGTGCTCCTGATCTGCATCAACTATGCTTCAAAGACTGTCCTGCGCCACCGGGCATCGCAGGGCGTCGCGGAAAGAAGTGAATGGCCTGCGTGGTGGACGGTTTAAGCAAGGGCTCGACACCATCCTCTCCGGGGCCAAAGGTTTCCAGGGCCTCGTCCATGTCGCGCACGGGCGGCTCGGCAAAGGGCAAAGGAGTCACTTCGCAGCGGGCGCGGATGGCGTCAAAAATCACGGCATAAGGACTGCCGTTGAGTTTGAGTTTTTCACCGACCATCGCTAGCACATGAATCGCATCGCCCAGCAGCTGTTTGGCTTTGGCTTCAGGGATCTGCGCCAGAAATTCCAAAAACAGGGGCACGTAGTCAGGCAATTCATCCGGCACCATGACAAAGCCGTTATCGCGGTATTCGGTCAGTAAATCCACCATCGCCTGACCACGATCGCGACTTTCGCCGTGAATGTGTTCAAACAGATGCAAGCTATGTCTTTGGTTGCGATCAAACGTCGCGACATAGTTTTCCTGTAAACCGATCAGTGAGCCGCTTTCCAGATATTGCAGAATAGGCTCGACCTCTTTGGCCAGTGAGCCTTCTTGTTGAGCCAGCGCGCGGATCTCAGGCAGCGCCTCGAGCAAAGTTTGCTCGGGGTAACACAGCAAGGCTGAGAGTAATTTGAATGTATGCATCAGTATTCTCCGGCGGCGACTGCATCAGACAGTCGCCGCGTGGGTTCAGCTCGTTTCGGCACGGGCCTTACGGGACTTGGGCATATCGATAAAAATATCGCTCCCTTGTTTTTTCTTACCAAACAACGTTCCTTCCGAAGCACCACCGGAACAACCGTTACCGAAAGTAAAGCCGCAGCTTCCCTTGTCGTTAAAGCTGTCTTCGACCAGTTCTTTATGGCTGGTGGGCACCACGAAACGATCTTCATAATTTGCAATCGCCATGATCTGGTACATGTCTTCAACCTCGGCAGGGGTCAAACCAACTTGTGCTAACACAGCCAGATCTTTTTCATCATGAACGGTTTTCGAACGCTTGTAGGCGCGCATGGCAAGCATGCGTTCCAGTGCGTGCACCACGGGGGCTTCTTTACCGGCAGTCAGCAAGTTGGCCAAGTAGCGCACGGGAATCCGCAGGCTCTTCACATCGGGAATGATGCCGTTCATGCCCATATGACCAGCTTCGGCTGCCGATTGAATGGGCGAAAGCGGTGGGATGTACCAGACCATCGGCAAGGTTCTGTACTCGGGATGCAAGGGGAAGGCAACCTTCCATTCGCACGCCATTTTGTAGACGGGCGACTTGCGGGCGGCTTCGAGCCAGCTTTCAGGAATCCCTTGCTTGCGCGCTTCAGCGATCACTTCTTCAGAGTTAGGATCCAGAAACACGTCCAGCTGACTTTGGTACAGATCCTGCTCGTTCGCAGTGGATGCCGCGCCTTCAATCATGTCCGCGTCGTACAGCATGACGCCCAGATAACGGATACGACCAACGCAGGTTTCTGAACATACTGTGGGCTGCCCTGCTTCGATACGCGGATAGCAGAAGGTGCATTTCTCGGCCTTGCCGCTTTGCCAGTTGTAATAAATCTTTTTGTAAGGGCAACCAGAAATACACATCCGCCAGCCGCGGCACTTATCCTGATCAACCAGCACGATGCCATCGTCTTCACGCTTATAGATCGAACCCGAGGGGCAGCTCGCCACACAGGTCGGATTCAGACAGTGCTCGCACAGTCTGGGCAAATACATCATGAAGGTGCTTTCGAAGGTTGAATACATCTCCTTCTGAATCCCTTCAAACAAGGCGTCTTTGCTGCGAGCGTGAAACTCGCCACCCAGATCGTCTTCCCAGTTGGGACCCCACTCGATCTTCTCCATCTTCTTGCCGGTAATCACCGATATCGGACGCGCAGTTGGTGGCGTCTGGCTCAAAGGCGCATTTTGCAAATGCTCGTAATCGTAAGTGAAGGGCTCGTAGTAATCATCAATCGCGGGCAGGTTCGGATTGGCGAAAATATTCGCCAGAATCCTCAGCTTGCTACCCTGTCTGGGTTCAAGCTTACCTGCCGCATTGCGCTGCCAGCCACCGAGCCACTTCTTCTGGTTCTCCCATTCTTTGGGATAACCAATCCCGGGCTTGGTTTCAACGTTATTAAACCAGGCGTACTCGACGCCATCGCGGCTAGTCCAGACGTTTTTGCAGGTAACCGAACAGGTATGGCAACCAATACACTTGTCCAGATTCAGCACCATGCCAACTTGTGCGCGAATTTTCATTTTGCGACCTCTTCTTCCAGCTTGCCTTCAAGCCAATCCACTTTGTTCATCTTGCGCAGAATCACGAACTCATCCCGATTACTACCGACTGTGCCGTAATAATTGAAGCCCCAGGCCTGCTGCGCATAACCGCCGATCATGTGCGTCGGCTTGAGCACCGTGCGTGTGACCGAGTTGTGGATACCGCCACGCATTCCGCTCATTTCGGATCCGGGTGTATTGATGATCTTTTCCTGAGCGTGGTACATCAGACAGGTGCCGTTTGGAATCCGCTGACTGACAACGACACGCGCCGTCAATGTGCCGTTCACGTTAAAGATTTCGACCCAGTCGTTATCCACCAATCCAGCGTGCTTGGCCTCGGTTTCGGAAATCCAGACGTGCGGCCCACCACGACTTAACGTCAGCATGCGCAAGTTGTCGGAATAGGTTGAGTGAATCCCCCACTTCTGGTGAGGCGTTAACCAGTTCAGCACAATCTCTTTATTGCCATTGGTCTTGACACCCAGCATCGGCTTGATGGTCTTGGTATCGATCGCAGGCTTGTACACGCACGAGCCTTCACCAAAGTCGAGCATCCAGCGATGATCCTGATAAAACTGCTGACGCCCGGTGAGCGTGCGCCACGGTATGAGCTCGTGCACGTTGGTATAGCCGGCGCTGTAGCTGACTTCTTCGCTTTCAAGCCCGGACCAGGTCGGTGCGGAAATAATCTTGCGCGGTTGCGCCTGGACATCGCGAAAGCGAATCTTGTCGTGCTCCCGCCCAAGGGCCAGATGGGTGTGGTCGCGACCCGTGATTTTTGACAAGGCTTCCCAGGCTTTAACTGAGACGTGTCCGTTTGTCTCAGGCGCGAAGGTCAGGATCATCTCTGCCGCATCGATGGCCGTATCCAGACGTGGGCGGCCTTTGCTGACACCTTCTTGCGTTACGGTCTTGGAGAGGCCTGCCAGCTCGTGCACTTCATGCTTGGTATCCCAGTTGATGCCTTTGCCGCCGTTGCCGAGTTTTTCCAGCAAAGGGCCGACCGAGGTGAACTTACGATAGATATCGTTGTAGTTACGTTCAACCACGGTCATGTTGGGCGCAGTCTTGCCCGGAATCAGGTCGCACTCGCCATGCTTCCAATCTTTGGGTTCAAGCGGTTGCCCCAGTTCTCCGGGGGTGTCGTGCAACAACGGTGTCAGCACGATATCTTTTCTTGTGCCGAGATAAGGACCGGCGATGTCGCTGAACTTCTTGGCGATCAGCTTATAAATTTCCCAATCTGTCTTGCTTTCCCACAAAGGCTGCACGGCTTCGCTCAAAGGATGAATGAAGGGGTGCATGTCGGACGTGTTCAGATCATCCTTTTCATACCAGGTGGCGGTAGGCAGAACGATATCGCCATACAAGCAAGTCGTGCTCATACGGAAGTCCAGCACCGTGATGAGGTCAAGCTTGCCTTCGGCCGCCTCTTCGCGGAATTTCACTTCGCTTGGGCGAATCGCGTCGGCCTCATCGCCAAACATCGCGTTCTGAGTGCCCAAGAAGTACTTCAGGAAGTATTCGTGGCCTTTACCGCTTGACCCCAGAATATTCGAGCGCCAGACAAACATGTTGCGCGGGAAGTTGGCTGGATTGTCCGGATCGTCGCAGCTCATGTTCAGACTACCGTTCTTGAGCATTTCAGCGGCATAAGCGACAGGATCCTTACCCTGCGCGACTGCAGCGTCCACGACATCCAGTGGGTTGGTCTGAAGCTGAGGCGCCGAAGGCAACCAGCCCATGCGCTCGGACTTGGCGTTCAAGTCCAGCATGCTCATGTTGGCGTACTTGCTTGTGTCGGCTGTCGGCGCAAGAATCTCGTCAACGTGCAGCTTTTCATGTCGCCACTGGCTTGTGTGCGCATAGAAGAAGCTGGTGCCATTCATCTGACGGGGAGGACGCGACCAGTCTAGGCCAAAGGCCAGGGGAGCCCAGCCAAACTGGGGACGCAGTTTTTCTTGTCCGACGTAGTGCGCCCAGCCACCACCACTCTTGCCGACGCAACCACACATCATCAGCAGGTTGATGATACCGCGATAGGTCATGTCCATGTGATACCAGTGATTCAGCGCTGCGCCGACGATGATCATCGACTTGCCCTGCGTGTCGTGCGCATTCTGTGCGAATTCGCGCGCAACCTGAATCACCAGCTTGCGTGGCACGGTTGTATGCTTTTCTTGCCAGGCGGGTGTGTAAGGCACATCATCGTCAAAACTGTTTGCGACATTGCCGCCACCCAAGCCTCGATCGACACCATAGTTGGCCATCTGTAAGTCATAGACGGTAGTCACAAGCGCGCTTGCGCCGTCCGCCATTGTGACGCGCTTGACCGGCACGTTGCGCACCAGCAGCTCTTCGTGCTCGCCACCAAAGTAGGGGAAGCTCACGCCGACCACTTCGTGATCCTGATCGACCATGCTCAGCACGGGATCAACTTCTTGACCTGAAGCGGCATCTTTCTTTTCGAGGTTCCAGCGTCCGACTTGTTTACCGTCGTTAACAGCGCCTTCGCCCCAACGCAATCCAATTGTGCCGTTCGGGACAACCAGATTGCCGGTATTGCGATCGATTAAGAGTGTCTTCCAATCAGGATTATTGGTTTCGCCATGATTGTTCGACAGATGCGAAGCGCGCAAGAAATGATCCGGCACCAGACCGCCATTGTGCTCACGCAACTTCACCAGCATCGGCATATCAGTGTATTGCTTGGCATAGTCACGGAAATAAGCCGACTTGCCGCTCAGGTGAAACTCTTTCAGGATCACGTGACCCATGGCCATCGCAAGCGCGGCATCCGTGCCCTGCTTAGGCGCCAACCAGATATCGCCAAACTTGACCATTTCGCCAAAGTCGCTCGATACAGCAACGGTTTTGGTGCCCTTGTAACGGACTTCGGTATAAAAGTGCGCATCTGGCGTACGTGTCTGCGGAACGTTTGAACCCCAGACCATCAGGTAGGTCGAGTTGTACCAGTCGGCCGACTCGGGGACGTCGGTTTGCTCGCCCCAGATCTGTGGACTGGCTGGTGGCAGGTCGCAATACCAGTCGTAGAAGCTCAGACAAGCGCCACCGATCAAGCTCAGATATCTGGCACCGGCTGCGTACGACACCATCGACATGGCCGGGATAGGTGAAAAACCAACAATGCGGTCAGGACCAAACTTCTTGATCGTCATCGCGTTGGCTGCTGCGATGATCTCGGTGACGGTGTCCCAATCGGCGCGAACAAAACCACCTAAGCCTCGCACGCTCTTGTAGTGTTTTGCGCGCTCGGGATTTTGGCTGATGTATTCCCAGGCCGCGATCGGATCCATGGTTTTACGTGCGTCGCGCCACATTTCCATCAGGCGACCGCGCACCATCGGATGCTTGACGCGTTGGGCCGAATAGACGTACCAGCTGTACGAAGCACCGCGTGGACAGCCGCGCGGCTCGTGATTCGGCAGATCGGGGCGTGTACGGGGATAGTCGGTTTGCTGGGTTTCCCAGGTGATCAAACCACTTTTGACATAGACCTTCCAGGAGCACGAACCGGTACAGTTCACGCCGTGTGTGGACCGGACGATCTTATCGTGCTGCCAGCGCTGACGATAGGCGTCTTCCCATTTACGGTCTTCATCGACCACGACGCCGTGACCCGCTGAAAACTCTTCCTTAGTTTTTGAAAAAAACCGTAAGCGATCTAAAAAATGACTCATTATGACTCTCCAAAGCGTCGCGCCAGGCGACCACTAATCTCTTTACTCAACAAGGCATCGGGGCATTGCGACGCGAATACCACCACCACGTCACAAACACGCAGGTTGCATAAAACACGATGAAGCACCACAGCGCGGCATGGGGCGTACCTGTCATGTCGATTGCGGTACCAAAACTTTTAGGGATGAAAAATCCGCCATAGGCGCCCACGGCACCGGAGAAACCCAGAACAGCGGCGGCTTCTTTGCCACCATCTAGCGTGGCCTGGCGTTGCGATGCTTCGTCTTTATTTGCGGCGTGCAGACGCTCATGCAAGAAGATCACCGGGATCATTCTGAAGGTTGAACCATTGCCGATACCGGTCAAGGCAAACAGCAGAATGAACATGCTCAGAAAACCTTCGAAGCTACCTGCGCCGCTTGCGCTTGGCAGAAAATACAGCACACCCAGCACGGCCAGCATCATTCCGACAAAGGTCCAGAACGTCACGCTCGCGCCACCCACCTTGTCCGAAATCCAGCCACCAACTGGACGAACCATGGCACCGACCAAAGGACCCAAGAATGCATATTTAGTTGGATTCACGTTCGGAAACTGTGATTGCGTCAGCAAGGCAAGACCCGCTGAGAAGCCGATAAACGAACCAAAGGTGCCGAGATACAACCAGCACATCAGCCAGTTGTGACGACGCTTGAAGATCACCGCCTGATCAGCGAACGAAGCTTTCGCATCGGCGATGTCATTCATGCCGAACCAAGCCAGCAACGTGGACAGGATGATGAAAGGCACCCAGACAAAACCAGCGTTTTGCAACCAGATTGTTTTCTGCACACCATCTGCAGCGGCATAGTTGTGACCATCGCCCCCCACTGTGCCGAACACAGCAAGTGAGATCACGACCGGCACCACAAATTGGACAACCGACACGCCAAGGTTGCCAATCCCTGCATTCAAGCCGGTAGCAAGACCCTTTTTTGCTTTAGGAAAGAAAAAGCTGATGTTTGACATTGAGGAGCTAAAGTTGCCGCCACCAAAGCCACACAGCAAAGCCAGCACAAGCAGCGTGGGATAACTGGTTGTCGGATCGCGCAAAGCAAAGCCCATGCCAAGGGCAGGGATCAACAGACTGGCTGTTGAAATCGCGGTCCAGCGGCGTCCGCCAAAAATCGGCACGAGAAACGAATAGAAAATCCGCAACGTCGCGCCGGACAATGCGGGCAACGCAGTCAGCCAGAACATCTGGTTCTTGCTGAAGTTGAAGCCGGCCTTACCCAGATTGACCACCACTACCGACCAGAGCATCCAGACGATGAAGGCCAGCATCAACGCGAAGATTGAAATCCAGAGATTACGACTGGCGACGCGACTACCTTGCTCTTTCCAGAACTCGGTTTTTTCGGGTTCCCAGCGATTAAGGACATATCCTGAAGACATCATCAACTCCTATTTTGCATTTGCAGCAAGTGCTGCGCGTCCTTTTGCAACACCTTCCGCCCGAAAGCTGAAGTGCATCCAGACAAGCGACACGCAGACCGTGCCGTACAACAGCATGAAACTTGAAGAGCGAACACCGGTGATATCGACCAGCGCGCCAAACATGATCGGCAAGACGAACCCGCCCAGACCACCAGCCAGACCAACCACGCCGGAGACCGCACCGATGTTGGCGCCAAAATCGTCTGAGATGAACTTGAAGACAGACGCTTTACCGATCGCCGTCGCGATACCGACCAGAAACAGCAAGATGGTGAACATGACCGGATTCAAACCGATGTGAAAATCACGCGGACCATCGACTGTCAGTACAGTGAAGTTTGTCTGGGGATAGCTCAGGATGAAGAATGCAACCCAGCACACCCACATCACCCACCAAGTTGTTTTGTAGGCACCGTAACGATCAGAAATCCAGCCACCGAACGCGCGCAACACGCCACCCGGCAATGAAAAACAGGCTGCCAGTAAAGCTGCGGTCTGAATATTGAAACCATACTCGCCGACGTAATACTTGGTCATCCAGAGTGCCAGCGCGACATAGCCGCCAAACACCACCGAGTAATACTGGCAATAGCGCCAGACCCGTGGATCCTTCAGCATCTTGAACTGCTCGCTGAAACTGGCGGTCGATGCCACGTTATGGGCAGGATTAGTCGCTGAAAACATCCAGAAGAGCAAAGCCGTCACCAGCATGGCGATGGAATACACCTGAGGCACGATGGTCCAGGTGCCGCCCGCCGCAGCAATCAAGGCAGGCGCAACAAATTTAGTCAACGCCGAACCCGAGTTGCCTGCGCCGAAGATTCCCATCGCCAAACCCTGACGATTCTTTGGAAACCAGCGGGCGACATAAGGGGTACCGACTGAGAACGATCCACCTGCCAGACCGACAAACAGGCCCAACACTAAAAAGTGCCAGTACTGTGTCGCGTAAGACATCAGCCAGATTGGCACGACACTTGCGAGCATCAGGCAAAAGAACACGATCCGACCACCATAACGATCGGTCCAGATACCAAGGGGTACGCGAATCAGGGATCCGCTCAACACAGGCGTCGCCGCGAGCAGACCAAACTCCGTTTCATTTAAGCCCAACTGTTTTTTGATCGGAATGCCGATCACGGCAAACATCATCCAGACGGCGAAACAGATCGTGAATGCAAAGGTGCTGGATCCCAGCACCATATTGGCCTTGCGTGATTGCGAATCCATGCTCGCGTCCTCTCTGACTTTGACAGTGGTGTCAGATTAAGTCGATGGATAGAGGCTGAACATTCGCCAGAGGCGGGGGGTCTCCAACAACATTCGGGCTAGTGCCCCCCCTACTAAAGAACTAGGCGGGCTCATCCCTTTGTGTCATGGCGGCCAGCTGACAAATGCCTGAAAATCACGCCATGAACGGACATGACCTCGAAAAATTCATCTCGGGCTTCGAGCGCTTTCAGCAACATCACTACGGCGACGATCCCGCCTTGCTCAATGAACTTCAGCAAGGACAGCATCCGCGCACGTTACTGATCGGCTGTTGCGATTCGCGCGTGGATCCCGGATACCTGATCGGAGCCGAACCAGGTGACATCTTTGTTTCAAGAACCGTTGCGAATCTGGTTCCTCCCTGTTCGCCCGATGATGGTGGCTATCACGGCGTCAGCGCGGCGATCCAGTTCGCCCTGCAAAACCTCAAAGTTGAACGAATCATCATTCTTGGTCATGCTCAGTGCGGAGGCATTCGGGCCTTAATGGAGCCGGAACCCGAGAAAAAGAATGATTTCGATTTCATCCGCAAATGGATGAAAATTGCCGAACCTGCCAAACGCAGCACACTGGCGAAGTTCGGTCATGCCAGTAACGAGGTGCAGTGCCGCGTCTGTGAGCAATCGTCCATTCTGAACTCACTGAATAACCTGATGACCTTTCCCTGGGTCAAAGACGCGGTGAAAGAGGGACACCTCACCGTCCACGGCTGGTATTTCGATCTCGCCGCGGGTGAGCTTCTGGCCTATTCAGAAAGATCCGGCAGCTTTTTACCAATGGTCTGTGCACTTGAACCCTCCGGTCCGGAACGCAGACCCAGTCGCATCACCACGGCTTAAGCCTTGAAAGTCTCTTCTAAAATCATGCAGCCCCCGATGAACGCAATATCAGGCGATAATGAAATTCTTAGCGATTCAAATATTGCACAGGGTCAACGCATGGCAGTCAATTGGCGATCCCCTCTCGGAAGAAATTATAAACTGGGTGTGCGACTCGTCTCTGTTTCACTAGTAGGCTTGTTATTTGGCCTGACCATGGTGATGGGGACGTTATGGCTATCCTGGGCGCTCGAGGGTGCGGCAGCGGCAGTCAACGATACCGGTAGCTTACGCATGCAATCGGTACGGATCGGCTTGAACCTGAGTCAACCGAAACTGAATCTGTCCGAGCTCAAGCAGCAAATTCAAGCGATGGAGCAGACCCTCAACAATCTTCAAGACGGCGACCCGCAACGCCCACTTCGCATGCCTGAACGTGTCACGGTTAAAAAGCAGTTCACGCAACTCTCCGACGCCTGGCACAACAAATTGATCCCGATTCTGCATTCCTACGAGAATCACACCGAGCAACGCGCCCAGTGGGCAACGCTTTATCTGAACGAGTTGCCACAGTTTGTGACGGCGACCGATCGTCTGGTCTGGCAGATTGAGGCCGAAAACGCCTACGACACCTCGATATTGCGCGCCTCTCAGCTTGCCCTGATCGTCCTGATGGTGGTGGGCAGTGTCGCGATGATTTATTTGCTGTACGGCTGGGTGATTCGTCCCGTGCAAGCGTTGCAGCAGGGGATTACACACATGACCGCGCGAAATTTTGATGCGCGCGTGCCGGTTGAAGGTCATGATGAATTTGGTGAACTGGCCACCGGCTTTAATGATATGGCAGCGCAACTCAAAGAACTGTACAGTGATCTCGAAGCCCGAGTAGAAGAAAAAACCAGACAGCTTGCGGTTCAGAATAAGGAACTGGCGACGCTTTATGAGTTTTCTGCTTATCTGAGCCAGGCCGGCGAACTTGAACAACGCTGCGAAGGTTTTCTTTCAAAGTTGATCGAACATTTCGGCGCTTCAGGCGGCACTGTCCGCATTCTGGATTTACGTCAGAATAATTTGCACATGACGGTTCATCAGGGAATTTCGGAAGACTTTGCCAAAGATGAGCTGTGCCTGCACGCAGGAGATTGCTTATGCGGCGAGGCGGCGCAGCAAGGCGAGATGAAACTGCACGATTTCCGGACACTACCCCAGGTGCTGCAATACCGATGCCAGGAAGAAGGCTTCAACTCGATTGCTATCGCGCAAATCAAGCTGGGTAACAATCATCTTGGCAGCTACACCCTGCACTTCAAAACCCCCAGAGAATTCTCGGGCGACGACCGCAGACTCTTTGAAGCAGTCGGCCAGCATCTGGGTATGGCAATTGAAAACCAGCGCCTGCTGACTCGCACCCGCCAACTCGCAGTAGCAGAAGAGAGAAATCTGGTAGCACAAGGCCTGCATGATTCGATTGCGCAAGGGCTCAACTTCTTGAAACTGCAGATTCAAATGCTGCAGGATTCAATCAAGCGCGACGCCAAGGACGAAGTACAAGAAGTGCTCATGATGATCGATGCAGGAGTACGCGAGAGTTATGACGATGTGCGCGAACTGTTGACAAACTTTCGCATCAAACTTGGCGAAGGTGACCTGCTTGATGCATTGAAACTATCGGCGGACCGCTTTAAACATCAGACGGGCTTGCCGGTTGAGCTCAGCATCGACAATGAGGGTCTGCCACTGCCCTCTGAACAAGAGCTTCAGGTACTGTTTATTGTTCAGGAAGCCTTGTCGAATATTCGCAAGCACGCCCATTCAAAGCACGTGAGGATCAACCTAAAAAATGATCGCGACTTTGAACTGAGCGTCAGTGATGATGGTTGCGGCTTTGAGAGCGATCGAACGACTACGGAATCCGAGCATCACATCGGCCTTAAAATCATGAAGGAACGCGCGGCGCAACTTAACGCGACGCTCATCGTGACGTCCAGCAACAACCAAGGCACAACCGTTAGCTTGAACATCCCCCATTCTGCACGCATAGCGGCCTGATCATGGAACATCCCATTCGCATTCTGTTAGTTGACGATCACAGCCTTTTTCGCAGTGGCATCCGCTTTCTGCTGTCTCGTCACCCTGAGTTTGAAGTCGTCGGCGAAGCCGCTGACGGTTTAGAGGGGATCAAGCGGGCTAAAGAACTCAAACCCGACATCGTGTTGCTGGATTTGCATATGCCCGGTATTGCAGGGATTGAAGCCACGCAACTGCTCAGACAAGACATCCCTCAGACACATGTCATCCTGCTGACTGTTTCTGAAGATGCGGAGGATTTATCTGCCGGGCTGAAGGCAGGTGCTGCTGGTTATTTACTCAAAAATATTGATGCGGATTATTTGCTTGAGTCACTAAAGCGCGTGATGAATGGTGATTCAGTCATCTCAGCCGACATGACGAAAAAACTGTTTGCCCAGATCCGCAAGGATACCCCTCCACCCCCAGTAGCCCCTGAAGCGGACAAGCTGACTCCGCGTGAGCGTGATATTATTTCGCAACTGGCGGCAGGCTTGAGTAACAAAGAAATCGCCCGCAAACTCGACGTCGCCGAAAGCACGGTCAAAATTCACCTGCAGAGCATTTTGAAGAAACTGGGTCTCTCAAACCGCGTGCAGGCGGCGATCTACGCTGTTGGCCACGGGATGGCCTGAAGCGGTTTGGTCTGATGTTTGGACTACGGCTTGAGCGGACATGAGCTCCGACCTTTCATGCATTTGAACTTTTGACCCATGCACTGAAATCAAATGACTTTGCTTCAGTTGATTCAAGGCACGCGAGAAGGTTTCCGGTGTCAGACCGAGCTTTGAAGCAATCATGCGCTTGTTGAACTTCAATACCGTTTCATCGCCCTCATAGGGCTGACTCAATAAGTATCCGACAACGCGCTCAACCGCGGTTTTCAGGTTGACCTCTTCGATATCGAGCAAGAGCGTTTCAAACCGTTGAGACAACCCTTTCAAGAGCTGCAATGCAAATCGGGGATCTTGCTCAAGGGCGCGCTCGATATCGCGCTTATCGATCCAGAGGAGCAAACTATCGGACAGTGCCTGTGCATTGATCAGATAAGGATGGTCAAGAAACATCACTGCTTCACCGAAGGCCTGACCTGGACCGATAAATTCAATGACCTTTTCACGTTGCTGCGAAGGGATCGAAATCTTGACTTGCCCGATCACCAGCACATACAAGCCTCGCGCCTGTTCGTCCCGGTGCAGGATCATGTCATTTTTTTGAACTCTCAACCGCACCGATGCTTGCGCCAGCTCACCTCGAACGTCAGGCCTCAGCCCCTCAAACAGCGTTAAGTGGGATAACAACTCCTCAACCTCTTGTAACTTTCCCATCGTCTCACCTGTAAGAAAACTGTTCAAACAGTCCGTTCAGCGTTTGCATACTTTGCGCGCTGAGTCCGGTATCGACAACTCGGTGCGCTGGTGAACGGTATCTTTGTACCGCGTATTTCCTCACACCTTTGCGACTGAGTCCTTGCGCCAGATCAATTAAGGCAAACTCTGACAGCCATTCCGGGCTCCAGGTCGTGCGGCATTCGAAAGGAACCTGACTTTCAAGCAAACTGTCCAAGCAGCGCCAGACTGGCTGCGCGCTTGCCTCGCGTCCAGTCAAAGCATCGTAGCCCTGCGCCTCTGTTTTGATATCCAGACCGACCCAGGACAGCTTGGGCAGCGCACTCTCAAGCTTTTTCGGGTAGATTCCTGCCGTATGTACTGCAACCCGATAACCGAGCGCAACAACTTGCACGATCATGTGATCTATCAAAGGTTCGCTAAAAGGCTCTCCTCCTGAAAAGACAACTCCATCGAGCAGTTTTTTTCTTGACTCCAGAAACGACAGGATATGTTTCCATTGTGTTTCTTTTTTTTGCTCTTCTACCGCAATATTAATTGCGCACTGAGCGTCCCGTGTTTGCAGGTGAGGATTGTGGCAGTAGTGACAACGCCAGGGACAGCCTTTGACAAACACCACTGCGGACAATGCCTCGGGCCAATCTACGCCTGAAAACGGGACGAAGCCACCAAGGGAAGGTTCATCGTGTCGCATCAGATATTCACAATACGATATCCACTGTTGGCAGGCATGCTTCTTCAAAAAATAAGCGCTCTTTGAACTCGCCTTTCTTGCCGATATTGAACGAACTGACTGGACGGTGATAACCCATCACTCGTGTCCATACTTCACAGCGGGTGCGGCGACTTTCATCTAGTGTTGCGATGGTCACATTTTGATATTCGGTCTTATTTAAATCATTCATGAGCTGACTCCTGATCAATTTCAAACTAGGGCTGCGGTGTCTTGTAACTGTTCGGCTATTAAGGCCGCATCGCATTTAGGACAAAACTCGTGATGTCCAGATAAATAACCATGCGTTGGACAAATGGAAAAGGTAGGCGTGACGGTGATGTAGGGAAGCCGGAAATTGGATAATGCGCGTCGGACAAGTTGTTTGCAGGCGTTCGCCGACGAAATCGCTTCATTCATGTACAGATGCAGCACCGTGCCGCCCGTATATTTCGATTGCAAGGTTTCTTGCAAGGTCAGTGCCTCAAAAGGATCATCCGTATAGTTGACCGGCAACTGGCTGGAGTTGGTGTAATACGGCTCCGCGTCGCTACCCGCCTGCAGAATGTCAGGCCAGCGTTTTTTGTCTTCACGGGCGAAACGATAGGTTGTCCCTTCGGCCGGAGTCGCCTCCAGGTTGTACATATGCCCTGTCTGCTCCTGAAACTGCGTCATCTGACTACGCACATGATCAAGCATTCTTTCGGCCATCGCCTGACCCTGCGGACTGGTGATATCAAAACGATCATGCGTGAAATTTCGGATCATCTCGTTCAATCCATTCACTCCAAGCGTACTGAAATGATTTCTTAAGGTTCTCAAATAGCGCTTGGTGTAAGGGTACAGCCCTTTATCAATGTATTTCTGCACGACCGTTCTTTTCACTTCCAGTACATCGCGTCCCAAAACAAGCAGCTCTGTCAGGCGCTTGAGTAAACCCGCTTCATCCCCAGCAAACAAATAACCCAAGCGCGCGCAATTGATCGTCACCACGCCGATGCTGCCGGTTTGTTCGGCGGAACCAAACAAACCATTGCCTCTTTTAAGCAGTTCGCGTAAATCCAGTTGAAGTCTGCAGCACATGGATCTGACCATGTGAGGCTGCAAATCCGAATTCAGAAAATTCTGGAAATAAGGCAAACCGTATTTGGCGGTCATTTCAAACAAACGCTCCGCATTCGGGTGATCCCAGTCAAAGTCAGGCGTGATGTTGTAGGTCGGAATCGGAAAGGTAAACGCGCGCCCATGCGCATCGCCGCGCATCATGACTTCGATATAGGCGCGATTAATCATGTCCATTTCGTCTTGCAGCTCGCCATAACTGAAAGGCATTTCCTCGCCACCGATATACGGAATCTGTTCACGCAAATCCTGTGGACACGTCCAATCAAAAGTTAGATTGGTAAACGGTGTTTGCGTCCCCCACCGGCTAGGCACATTCAGGTTGTAGACCATCTCCTGCAGACACTGCCTGACTTGCTCGTAGCGCATCTGGTCCTTGCGGATAAAAGGCGCCAGATAGGTATCGAACGAGCTAAACGCTTGTGCGCCCGCCCATTCGTTTTGAAGCGTCCCGAGAAAGTTCACGATCTGACCGACCGCGGCCGACAGATGCTTGGCGGGTGTTGCTTCAACCTTGCCCGGTACACCATTAAAACCTTCGTTCAACAACTGACGCAGTGACCAGCCTGCGCAATAACCTGCCAGCATATCGAGATCATGGATATGAAGATCACCCTCTCGATGCGCCAGCCCGGCTTCAGGCGTAAAGACATGAGACAACCAGTAGTTTGCCGTGACCTTGCCCGCCACGTTCAAGATCAACCCACCCAGGCTGTAGCCTTGATTCGCATTGGCTTGAATGCGCCAGTCCCGCAAATCCAGATACTCATCCATCGCATGTTCGACATCAACGAATGTCTGTTTCGCAGTCTCTGAATGGCTTTGCATAAAACACCTCATCTTGTGTTGTTTGATTAACTCTATCACCAGATGTTGTGTTTTATTCTTTTCAAACCACTCTTTTTTTAAAATGCTTGATACCGGTCAAGCATGCAAGCGCGGCGCAACGATTTAGGTCTGTTTTGCGCCACGCCGCTGCGCCATGCGCGTACCGATTTCTTGCAGGGTGTGCGGCTCAAGCAACTCAATGAAAGGATAAATTTCCGCTTCTTCGCAGTCCGCATGTTGCGGATAGGCTTGAATGAATTGCTTCAGCGTGTCTGGGGGCGAGGCTGCTTTTTTTTTTCGATCTGTTCAAGCCACTGCCGCACGTCGGCCCACAGGCTGGCCAGTTCTGTGTGTTCATCCTGCAAGCGGTGGATCGCCGCTGCGAGCACCTTTTTCTGATCACCTTGAAAGGCATCCTCGCTTAAGGCCAATAATGCGGGATACACATCCAAGTCTTCATCATCATGATGCAGCGGTGCTGCGATATTGAAATACCGCAACACCTTTTGCGCCGCTTGCGCTGCGACATCATCCGCACCGTGCTGAGCGATATGCGCATGCAACTTATCAGTCAGGAGCGCAAAGCGCCTGACCTTTTCATGGCATAGCGTCAAAATCTCAACTGGAAGATCAAACATGTTGCTCAGAAATCTGCTTATCTTTCTCTTGAAAGAGAATGTTGTTTTCCAGATGGATATGCTGCATCAGGTCTTCTCTTAATTGGCTCAAACCAGCATACAACGCGCGCCAGGTATTGCATGCTTCAGCAGGCGGCGTGATGTCATTGGTCAGATATTCAAGACGCTCTAACGCTTCACCATGCTGATCGTGTTCAAACCGCATCATCGACACGGGAGCAGACACCTCAGAAGGCGATACGCGTCTGAGCATCGGAAACAACACTTGCTCTTCTTTCATCATATGGCTCTCAAGCTCTTGCTGCATATCGGCCAAATGATCGGCCAGACCAAGAGGACATGAGGGACGATCGCCGTGCACCTGCTCCACTCTGCGTGCCAGTCGGATCAACTCGGGCAATTGCTCGCGATGCACTTCATGATAACGATGCAAAATATGATCGATCAACGTATCAACCGGGACCTGACGCCAATCCTGATACGACGCGTTGCTCAATGCAGTCAGGCTTGAAAGCGCCTCTAAAAGCGGCAGGGGATCTTCCACCTTACGGCGTTCAAGCGCCTCGCGCAGGCTTTTGCCGCCACCACAACAAAAATCCAGTTTGTATTGATGAAACACGCGCGTCGCGCCGGGAATTTCGCAAGCGATGGAGCCAATCGTACGGTCAAGTAATTGTGTGCTCATGATGTGTTCCTTATTGACTTTGAAGAGGCACTTTCGTGCAGACCTCTAAACCATTGCAATTACCATGCCAACAATTAATTGATTGATTTTAAAGACTTATACCTTTACAAGGTATAAAATACCCTTTAATTAATTGTATTTTTTACCCTCATAAAGAGTATTTTTAACCATCCCATTTTCCTAATGATCATGCGACCAGGTGTTGAAGTTTCGATTGTCGCGGATCTGATTGCCGATCTGCCGCACGCCATCCGCGCCCAGCGACTGGTCAACAGCATCCGTGAGTTTTTCGCCTGCGATGCTGTCGGACTTTTAAAAATCGACGGCGATAGCCTGACACCCGTCGCAATGCAAGGTCTCGCTCTTGAAGCGCTGGGGCGACGCTTTCTGATTGCTCAGCATGCGCGCCTGGCAAGCATTCTGTCCACGCGTGTCCCGGTCCGCTTTCTACCCGGCAATCCACTGCCTGATCCCTATGATGGCTTGCTTGAACATCACGCGGACGAAGTGTTGCCGGTTCATGATTGCATGGGTATTAGTCTGTATCTTGAAGGGCAACTCTGGGGAGCCTTAACACTTGATGCCTTTGGCGGCAAAACCTTTAAAGAGTCCGATTTGGGCAAGCTGTCTTCCTTCGCCCTGCTCGTTCAGGCCGCTGTGCGCGTTTCTCAACTTGAGCAGGACAACCGTCATTTGCGCTTGCTGCGCGGCAATGAAAGCCCAATGCCTTTTATCGCACAGAAGCAAATGGAAATCGTTGGACAAAGTCTCGTCCTGCAAAATCTGTTAAAAGAGCTCGATGTAGTCGCCGAGTCGGATCTGCCTGTTTTATTACTTGGTGAAACAGGTGTCGGCAAAGAACTGTTCGCGCAACGTATTCATCTGTCTTCGCCCCACCGTCAGGGCGCGCTGATCAAGGTCAACTGTGCGGCACTGCCGGAATCGCTCGCTGAAAGCGAATTATTCGGTCACGTTAAAGGCGCGTTTTCCGGCGCAACAACAGACCGTACAGGTCGCATTGAAGCCGCGCAGAATGGCACGCTATTTCTAGATGAAGTGGGAGATCTGCCACTCAGTATTCAGGCAAAACTGTTACGCACGCTACAGAACGGAGAAATCCAGAGACTAGGTGAAGACAAGTCCCGTCGGGTCAGCACCCGCATTATTTCCGCCACTAACAGGCAACTGCAGGAGCAAGTTCGCAATGGCAGTTTCAGGGCCGATCTCTATCATCGGCTATCGGTCTATCCGGTTCATATTCCTCCCTTACGCGAGCGCGGCAGTGACATTCTGATTCTGGCGGGCCGTTTTCTTGAACTCAACCGGGCAAGGCTGGGCATGCGAAGCTTGCGCTTGTCCGAACCCGCAGAGCGTGCGCTTTGCGCGTTTTCCTGGCCAGGCAATGTCCGTGAACTTGAACATGTCATGAGTCGAGCGGCGCTTCGTTGCTTAAGCTTAGGCGCCAATCGAAATGACATCATTACGATCGAGCCGGGCTTGCTGGCACTGGAAACGTTTGATGTAGCACCACACGAACACAACGCATCAAGTTCGCAAGATCCTTCAGGTCCCAACGCACACCGCTCTGCCGAAAACAATGCACCAGAACAAGTAGAGCAATCTTTGAGACAGGCAACAGAATTTTTTCAGCGTAAACAAATCCGCGCGCGTCTCGAACAACTCAACGGAAACTGGGCAGCCTGCGCGCGCAGCCTGGGGCTGGACACCAGCAATCTGCACAAGCTCGCTAAAAAACTCGGGCTGAAGTGATTTCTGCTGAAGTCGCGTCTGCTTAAGTAATGTCAGCCGAACCAAAGAGATGGCCACTCTTGAGAGCCTTGGTTCTTAGGTAACCCTGATTATGCTGATTCGACGCGAACACATGTGGCAAGCGCTCGGCCACCTCAATGCCGTGACGGGCAGATAGCTGCGCTCGACCGTATCGAAGCCAGCATCCTGCAAACGATAGCCGCCCACGTGTTCCTAAGCGTGTGCTTGGACTAATCATAGCGAGATGCGAATAATTGAAAAACGAGGATTGTGCGGAAATCAGCGTGATAACTACCATTCGCTTTAAATCGCTCATTAGATGCAGGTAAAGCCATGTACTATCCACGCCTGAGGAAGCGAGTTTATATATAACTTCAGCTTCCACCACCATCTGAAACCTGAAAACCCCTGCGTTGATGCGCTGGGGTTTTTGCTTTTGTGGGTCTGTAACTGGATGTTTCTTTTCATGATTGCGATGGTTTGTACTAAAAATCCACCTTCTGTATACTTGTACAATTTACAAGACAACTTCGAGTCAATCATGCGGGTAATTAATTTTTCCGACGCCAGAAACCAATTTAAACAAGTCATTGATCAAGTCGTGGCTGATTGCGACGTGGCAATTATTTCTCGTAGAGATGCTGAGGATGCAGTTGTCATGTCTCTAGATACCTACAACAGCATGATGGAAACATTGCACTTGATGAAATCTCCCGCGAACGTCAAACATCTGGAGAAATCATTAGCCCAGTACCGTAAGGGGCAAATTAAGGAAAAGGCTTTGGTAGATGCTAAGTGAGCTCGTATGGACCAATGCAGCATGGTCTGATTATGTTTATTGGCAAGGTCAGGATAAGAAAACGCTCAAACGCATCAATCTATTGATCAAAGAAACCATGCGCTCGCCTGAAGACGGCATAGGTAAGCCTGAAGCATTGAAAGAAAATCTATCTGGTTTATGGTCTAGACGCATAGATGATGTTAATCGTTTAGTCTATGCAATCGAAAAAGATCAATTAGTCGTTATCGCTTGTCGCTATCACTACGAGTAATCTATGTGCGATTAGGATTGAAAATCCTTGTGTCGGTGGTTCGATTACGCCCCGGGCCACCATCTGATTTCCTAAAAACCCTAGCGTTCTGAACTGACCCCAAAAGGTTGGATGGGTGTCCAACTTTATGGGGTCAGTTCATTCGCGCTGGGGTTTTTGCTTTTGATATTACGCATCTAGATGCGGGACGCCATCGAAATTGGGTAATCTCATCAAAGAGTGTCCTTTAAAAGGACGATTGTTTGAGATGTGGTTTTGAAAATAGTTAATAGCCCAAATCCACTATTAATAATCCCGTGTATCAATCGTCAATTACCTATGCTAGGATTTTAATCAATAGGACCTACCTCAAATACATTTTATAAAAAGGACGCGCATGAAATTCAAATTATTTTTATTGGTTTTGTGCTCACTTCCATTGCTAGCTAGGGCGGGTACCGAGTCTAATTCTGCGATGAAGTTTTCTACTCCGATTGAGGCTGGCGTAGCTGTACCGAACCAAATTGAGAGCTCTATCGGGACATTAGATTTAAATTATGGATACCCTGAAGCATCAACTGTAGAAAAAATCTACGACAACCTTGACCGCTCTCGTGCTTTGCAAGCCTATCTCATGGCCATACCGATCGTTAACCAAGCTGGGATGCGTGATTCACTTACTAAGTTTGGTCCTGTCAATCAGACTGATGTGATTTGGGAAAACTTGGTTGATGCTCGTTCTGTCGAGCTCACAGCGAATGACAATACGATCTATAACTTTATTTGGCTTGATACGAAGAAAGGGCCATTAGTTGTAGAAGTGCCTCCAGCAGTTTTAGGGGGCGTGAATGATTTTTGGTATCGCTGGGTTGCTGATGTTGGCATTACTGGAGAGGACAAGGGCAA
>CANCRX010000036.1 GCA_947380655.1 Alcaligenaceae bacterium
AATGCCCGCGGCGCAGTGAGCGATTCTGGACGCAGGATTTCATCGAGCTTTGCTTTGTCGAGTAAACCCCGGTCCAGCACAATGTCGTAGACGCGCTTGCCGGTTTCAAGCGCTTCTTGAGCCACCTCGGTTGCGTGCTGATAGCCAATGTAGGGGTTGAGCGCCGTGACCAGTACGATTGAGCGGTCAAGATGTTCTTTAAGCCGTTCAGGGTTGGCGGTAATCCCGCGCACGCATCGGTGTTCGAGCGTTTGGAATGCATTTGCGAGATGTGAAACGCTGCGAAACATTGAATAAGCAATGATGGGCTCGAATGCATTGAGTTGCAGTTGACCACCTTCAGCTGCAAAGCTGATGGTGACATCGTTGCCGATCACTTCATAGGCGACCTGATTGACAACCTCAGGGATGACTGGATTGACCTTGCCTGGCATGATGCTCGAGCCTGCCTGCATCGCAGGCAGATTGATTTCCCCAAAGCCAGCACGCGGGCCGCTCGATAGCAGTCGCAGATCGTGACATATTTTGGAAATTTTGACTGCAATGCGTTTCAGTACGCCGGAGAGCTGCACAAAAGCGCCGCAATCTTGTGTGGCTTCGATCAGGTTAGGGGCGGTCTCCAGTGGGAGCCCAGTAATTTCACGCAAGTGTGTCATTACACGTGCCGCGTATTCTGGGTGAGTGTTGATCCCTGTACCGATGGCTGTGGCACCCATATTGATCTCGCAGATCAATGGCAGTGCTTCGCGCAGTCGCAAGATGTCTTCCCCGAGCATGACTGCGTAAGTCCGAAACTCCTGGCCTAGCGTCATGGGCACTGCGTCTTGGAGTTGCGTGCGTCCGACCTTTAGTAAATCTTTGAATTCATTAGATTTTTCTTCAAACGCCTCCTGCAGGCTTGCCATGCAGACCAGTAAATGCTGGCATCCTCGATAGGTGGCGAGTTTAAGAGAGGTAGGGTACACGTCATTGGTGGACTGGCTGAGGTTGACGTGTTCGTTAGGGTGGAGTTGGTCGTACTGACCGCGTGCGTATCCGAGCAGTTCGAGTGCGCGATTGGCAATTACTTCGTTTGCATTCATGTTGGTCGACGTGCCAGCGCCTCCCTGAATCATGTCAACCATGAAGTGCTCATGCCATTTGCCAGCGAGAATTTCGTGGCATGCGGCAACGATTGCCTGGCAATGTTTGGTATCGAGCATGCCAAGATCGTGGTTGGTCAGGGCGGCTGCCATTTTAATTTCAGCCAGCGCACGCACCAGATCTGGAACCATTGAAATCGGCAACCCGGTAATCGGAAAGTTTTCAATCGCCCGTAATGTATGCACGCCATAGTAGGCGGCAAAGGGTACGTCGCGATATCCGAGAAGGTCGTGCTCACTGCGTGTTGCAGGAGAAACGTGCGGATCACTATTGGTCATGTCTGGTCCATTTTTTTGATAGTTTGATTAATCATCGCACAGCACGCTGAAAAATGTATGAATTTTCTGTGAATGAATTGCAACCGTTTGCAAGCTCGTTGCATAATCGACGGGTAAACAAACTGACTCGATCTATTGATGATGATTTAAGGAGTAATTGTGAAAACACCAAGTTTCAGGCTGGATGGGCGTCGCGCACTGGTGACAGGCGGGAGTCGGGGTATTGGTCAGGCTGCTGTGTTTGCTTTGGCTGAGGCTGGCGCGCATGTCGTGGTGGCTGCTCGCAATGCTAGCGAAGTTAATGAGGTGTGCGCGCGCGTGCGCAGTATGGGCGGGCACGCAAGCGCCTGGATCGTGGATGTAACGGACTCCGCGGCTGTCACGCGGGGTATGCTTGAGCACGGTCCTTTTCAGATTCTGGTCAATAACGCTGGGATGAATCGACCGACTCTTCTGACTGAAATGCAGGATAGCGATTTTGATGCCGTCTTGAATTTGAATGTTAAAGCGGCCTTCTATGTGGCACGAGAGGTTGTACGCGGTTTGCTTGAGGCGGGTTTGCCAGGCAGTCTGATTAACATTTCCTCTCAAATGGGGCATGTAGGTGGCTTTAAACGAACGGTTTACTGCGCAACGAAGCATGCCATTGAAGGGCTGACTAAAGCTCTGGCCTGGGAGGTGGGGGCAGCGGGGATACGTGTCAACACAATATGTCCGACATTCATCGAAACGGATATGACGCGCGGAATGCTGCAAGACACCGCTTTCATGGATTCAGTTATTTCAAAAATTGCCTTGGGACGTGTTGGTCAGCCGCAAGATCTGATGGGGGCGGTGGTGTTTTTAGCCAGCGATGCTTCGGCGATGGTGACGGGGTCTTCGCTGATGGTTGACGGCGGTTGGACTGCAATCTAAAACTGACCGCGTGTGTCAACCAAAGTGAGTCTGACTAAGCCTGCAACCTTATCTGACGTCGCACTGCTGGCTGGTGTGAGTGAGTCTGCGGTGAGCAGGACCTACACGCCAGGTGCGAGTGTTGCGCCCGCTACCCGCGAACGTGTCTTGCAGGCTGCGGCCCAACTTGGTTATCGTCCGAACGCGATCGCACGTACCCTCACCACCCGTCGCTCACGGATGATCGGTGTGGTGGTGTCCTATCTGCAAAATCAGTTTTATCCGGTCGTGATTGAAAAGTTATCGCAAGCTTTGCAGCATCACGGCTATCACGTGCTGCTTTTTGTCAGTGATGGGCATGAGACGGGTGCGACGGTTGACGATCAACTGATGGACGTAATGCAGTATCAGGTCGACGGACTCGTTCTTGCCAGTGTGACGCTATCCTCGGCGATTGCAAAAGGGTGTCGCGCAGCGGGCGTACCTGTTGTGTTGTTTAATCGCACGGCGCCGATTGATGGGGTGCATTCTGTGGCCTCTGATAATCATGCCGGAGGTTGTCTGGCGGCCCAGGCGTTGCTCCAGGCAGGGTGTTCGCGAATTGCTTATCTTGCAGGGCTTGAAGATGCTTCCACTCAAATCGAGCGCGAGCAAGGTTTTAATCACGCCTTGCGTGAGGCGCAGGTTGATGTGTTTGCGCGTACCGTCGGACACTATAGCTATGAGCGGGCATGCGAGGCGACGCGGCAATTATTTTCCAGAGCCATCATCCCTGATGGAATCTTTGCGGCGAATGATCACATGGCGCTAGCAGTGATGGATACCTTGCGCAGTGAGCTTGGATTGAAAGTACCTCAGGATGTATCTGTTGTTGGGTTTGATAATGTGCCTCAGTCAGCCTGGCTGGCATATGGCCTGACCACGATTGAACAGGATGCGCAAGCGATGGTCAATGCGACAGTGGAGGTCTTGATTGAGGCGATCGAGTCTGACTCCAGGTCAGACTCATTTGAAGCGCGCGAGGTGATTACACCGGTGCGATTGATCCGACGCAGCACCGTGACAGGCTGAATAATCTTATTTATGCTGGACTTGCATCACGCGCCAGGTCATTTGCTTTTTTTCATCGGCATCCATGATTTTCGCACTGACGCGACGAGCCACAAACCCTTCAGGCAAATCGGCTTGGCCGGTTACATGTTGATAGTGGGCAACGTTCAGTGAAATGGGGCTGATTGATATGGTTGCATTGCGTCCATCCGTATAGGTCCCTTCAAAGTTCAGAATCAGCTTGCCTTTGAAGACCGGTCGATCAGCTTTTTCTTGCATGACCCAAACCAGATAGGAAAGTTTGCCGCCTGTTTTGGCTTGTATAAACTGTGCCGTGCTGATGCCTATCGCACCGTATTTTGGGTCAAAGGGCAAGGTTTGTGCGAACAGATTGAGTTGCTCTTTGAGTGGCTCGATCAACGTCTGGAGTTTGTTGAGTTCTTCTTCAAGTTTTTGACGTGTTTGTGTATTTTCATTGCGCTCAAGTTCTAGCTTCTGTGTGAAGTCGTCAACTTGTGTCTGGAGACGCTGTTTTTCCAGTGTCAGGCTATTCATCTCACTGATCAATTTTTGTGAATCAAGAACGGAGAGCTGCTTGGGACCATAGCTTGTTTGAACAAACAGCACGCCACTTGCTCCAAGCAACACCCCTAACAACAGCAATACCAGCCAGCGTGGCAGTCCGCGCGAGCGTCGACTTGTTTCGTAGGGAGAGGGTTTAAAAACGGCCCGTTTAGCTTGAACGCGGATAACCATAAAATATTCCTTATTGTGCTCTGACCATCAGATCGAGTTCTGCGAGTCGTTGCGGGGTGCCCACATCGACCCAGGTGCCTGTATGCAGTGACCCGCTGATCGCCTGCTTGATCATCGCTTCTCTTAGCAGGGGTGCGAGCTTTGCAGGCTGACCGCAAACGGTACTACGGAATAGTGCAGGATCATAAATACCGATGCCAGAAAAAGTGTAGCGATTGATTCCGCTGGCACTGACGATACCAGAGGATGACAGAGCAAAATCCCCCTCAGGGTGGTGAACAGGATTAGGCACCAGCAACAACCAGCCGAGCCGGCTCTGCGTGATGAGTTCATCCGAGATATGTTGTACTTCAGCGATATCCCAGTCAGACCATACATCCCCATTTATAACAAGAAAAGGCTCAGGTCCGAGCATAGGTAACGCTTTGGCTATACCGCCTGCAGTCTCCAGTGCTGTGGGCTCAGCCGAATAGCGGATATTCAGACCGAACTGACTACCATCGCCCAGTTGCGATTCAATCAGATGGCCCAGCCAGGCATGGTTAATCACGACATCGTGAATCCCTGCCCGGGCAAGTTTTTCCAGGTGCCAGACGATCAGCGGTTTTCCGGCAACGGGTAATAGTGGCTTGGGGAGGCGATCGGTTAGCGGGCGCATTCTTTCGCCTCGTCCGGCTGCCAGGATCATTGCATGCATCAAAATGTGTACCCGACTCGCGCCTGAACGTTGTCAAGCTTATCCAGCACCCTCAGCAGGGGTTTGAAAGCAATGTAGCGTGCTGCGACCTGTCTGACGTATTGATTGACGCGCGGCATATGGGCGAGATAGGCTGCTTTGCCATCACGGTGATTGAGTCTGGCAAAAACGCCGAGAATACGCAGGTTTCGCTGCAACCCCATCCACTCGTAATCTTTGTGAAAATCCGCAAAATCAGCCGGTACGGGTAGTCCTTTTTTGCGTGCTAACTCCCAATATCGGATTGCCCAGTCTATTTGCTGTGGTTCCTCCCAAGTCGTGCGGGCATCGACGACCAGTGAAGCCAGATCGTAGGTGATTGGACCCGCTACTGCGTCCTGAAAGTCCAGAATTCCAGGGTTTTCCCCATGCTCCGGAGCCGAGCAGACCATTAAGTTGGGGGAATGGAAATCCCGATGAACGAGTACGACGGGCTGAGCGACATTGTGGCTGACCAGTTGATCGAACACACCATTGAGTGCGGTGAGGGCGTCCTCATCAAGCGGGCTATTGCAGTGAACGCTGGCATACCACTGAGCAAATAAGCCCAGTTCGTCTTTTAACCGTGTTGCATCATAGCGGGGCAGTCCGTGGTAATCAGCGGTCTGCATCTGTACAAGCGCCATCAGTGCATCGCGATACAAATTCTGCAGCGTGGCATCATCAATGCCTTGCTGAATACGGGCGTAATAGGTGGTGGGTCCCAAGTCGCTGAGTAACAAAAACCCCTCGGTCAGATTTGATGCAAGGATCTGCGGTACGTTGAGCCCAACCGCAGCCAGACGCTTATCGACCTCTACAAAAGGGGTGCAATCCTCCTGAGGGGGAGGGGCATCCATTACAACCAGAGTGCCTTGACGAGCTTTTAGCCGGAAATAACGTCTGAAACTGGCGTCGCTGGAGGCCGGTGCCAGCGAATCAAGCTCTAAAGCCAGATCTGCGGGCAATCCCAAGAGCCATTTCAACAAGGCATGGAGCCGAGGGTCGTTAGAGGTATTTTGCATGATAAGAGCGTTGAAAAGTCAGTCATTTTATTAGGGCCTGCAACTTAACACGTAGGTTCTGACGAATTGTGTCGTGCTTGCCTATAATACCGGCTGGTTGCACCTTTTTAATGCCACAATGGGCGCGGTGTGTGTTTGCCTTGAAAGTCCAGCATTAAGGTTATCTTTCTGAACGTGCGTATTTTTTTATCCCTGTTGCTTCTGCTGGTTTCAAGTATTGCGACAGTACGCGCGCAAGGCTCGGAGCCGCGCGCCACTGAAAGCCCCCCCACACAGCCCGTCCTGGTGCGTGGCCTCAAGGTCTCGCCCGCGCTCAGTAAGTCCTCAACACCCGACAAAGACATGCCGGCTTTCCTCGAAGCCCGCGACATGCGTGGTGATGCACAGAATAACGTCGTACTCGAGGGCAATGCTGTGGTCAGGCGTCAGGACGCTGTCTTGAAAGCCAATATCATCAATTACAACAGTCGTGCCGGGGTGATGGATGCCCAAGGTAACGCGCGCTTGATTCGTGATGGCAATATCGTGACGGGTCCCAGTATTACCTACAACACGAATGACGGAACGGCCAGCATTGATCAGCCTAATTTCTGGTTGGAAAGTGGCGGTGCGGGGGTGGGCTCCTGGGCCGATGTTTTTAACCGCAATCAGATGAGTCTGACCGATGTGACCTATAGTGGTTGTCCATGCCCACAGCCTTCCTGGTACATAGAAACAGAAAAACTCGATCTCGATTTTGAGGAGAACGAGGGGGTAGCGCGCAACGGTGTACTTTATTTCAAAGACGTACCGATCCTGGCCTCACCTTACCTGACGTTCCCACTTAAAAAAGAGCGCAAATCAGGCTTTCTGTTACCGACCTTTGGTTCGACGACCAACACGGGTGCTGATTACACCCAGCCTTATTATTTCAACCTCGCTCCCAATTACGATATGACCATGCAGTTGCGCGCCATGTCCAAGCATGGGTTGCAGCTCGGTGATGAGTTCCGCTACGTAGGTGAAGGATATTCCGGTTACTTGGCGGGAACCTATCTGAACAACGATATATCAACAGGTACCGACCGGTGGCTTTATACGGCGATGCATTCGCAAACCTTCGGTAACGGTTTTTATGGTGGCTACAACCTGAATCGTGTTTCGGACGATAACTACTTTAAAGACTTTGCCAGTATCGCGGTCAATCAGGCCTCACTGACGTATCTGCCGTCTGTCGTCAGTCTTGGTTGGGCCGATCAGTATTGGTCGGCCGGTATTCAAACCATGACCTTCCAGACGATTGCCCCGACGGGCACGACCGTTGCGCCTATGTACAACAAGGTGCCCGAGTACACCATCAATGGCGCGCGCTTTGACTATGGTGGTTTTGACGTGCAGTCACAAAATACGCTGACAGCATTCCAGATGCCGTTAGATAAACGGTTTGCCATTGGTCCTGAGGGTTCACTGCGCTGGAAGCCGGATGGTCAGCGTGCCTTATCCTATAACTCGATTGCCTACCCCATCGTGCAACCAGGCTGGTTTATTACCCCCAAGGTTGCGTTGAGTATGGCTCAGTATCAGACCGAATGGTATGGCTTGGAAAGCTGGTATGGCTATGGCCAGCCATCTAATTCCCGCGTGCTGCCAATCATGTCGGTTGATTCCGGTATGACCTTTGATCGGGATACGACTTTCTTTGGAAAATCCGCATTGCAGACCTTCGAGCCGCGGGCTTACTACCTGCGGGTGCCTTATCGAGATCAGTCGCAGTTACCCGTCTATGACACCACTCTGGCTGATCTGAATTTCTCCCAGATCTTTCAGGAAAATATCTTTGCCGGCTCTGATCGGATCAGTAACGCAAACCAGGTCACCGCCGCAATGACTACGCGCTGGCTGGATGCGGACTCCGGTTTTGAAAGACTCAGTCTGTCTGTTGCGCAACAGTTTTATTTTGAAGATCAGTACGTCACCTTACCTTTCGAAGTACCGCGTACGAATACCCGCTCATTATTCTTGCTTGGCGGTAACGCAGCGCTGACCGATACCACCACAACGGGTGCGACCTTTCAGTACAACCCTTACACCAGCCAGTGGGATCGGGCACAGATCGTGACACGCTGGCGTCCTCAGCGACTGGCGACCTTGTCATTGTCTTATCGCTACCAGATCAACCCCCCTCCTGATGCAATCTATCAGACTCCCGGTCAGAATCAGATCAGCGCTTCCGCGCAATGGCCTTTGTCTAACCGCTGGTATACCGTTGGGCGTGTGGACTACTCATTTAACAAAGTGGACGCACAAAGCACTATCGATCCTACGGTGACAGTGGCTATGCCTAAGGTGACGCAAGCCATTCTGGGGCTCGAGTACAAAGGTGACTGCTGCTGGAGTGGCCGGATGGTGTTCCAGCGCTATGTTGTCAGCGCTGATCAGACCAATACGGGCGTGTTTTTTCAGCTTGAGCTAGGTGGTTTGGGTGCTTTGGGGCAGAATCCAATGGGTATGCTTGGAAGAAGTATTCCTGATTATCAAAATGTTAACTCTCCGATTCCAAACGTTACAAAGTTTGAAAGGTACGAATAATGCAAGTTGCTGGCGTTTTGCGTAAATATCTCACCACCCTGATTTTGTGTTTGGGGTGCGGGGTAATGTTTGTTGCTTCGGGGCAGACAACCTCTACTCCAAAAGCAAAGCCTGCCGCGAGTAAGTCGCAAGCCCCTGCAACTGACGCAACTGCTGCAACAAAACCAAAGTCGGCTGCATCCGATCAGGAAGCCGACACGATTGTTGCGGTCGTTAACAAAGACGTGATTACCCAACGCGAGTTAACGACACGTTTTCAGCAAGCTAAAAATGAACTGCGTCAAAAGGGTCAGACACCTCCAGATGATTTGCTGATGCGCGATGTATTGCAGCGACTGATTCAGGAGCGCCTTGAAAAACAAGAAGCGCAACGTTTGAAAATTGTCGTCACCGATGCAATGGTGCAAAAAGCCATTGATTCGATCGGGCAGCGTAATAACCTGACGGCAGCGCAGGTGCGTAAGCAAATCGAAGGTTCTGGTATGGGCTGGGATCAGTACCGTGAAATGATTCGACGTGAAGTCATGCTTGAAGGGTTGCGTCAGCGAACTGTTGACAGCACGGTCCTGATATCGGATGCCGAAGTGGATGCATATTTACGCGACCAAAAGGCGCGTCAGTCAGGTGGCTTGGCTGCCCTTGCGCAACAAAGCGCGCCTCCTGCACCTCAACCAGAGCCTGCTCCTAAGCGCGCCCAGCAGGCACGTCCGAATCAGCCTGCAATTTTGGGATTGGCACAGATTTTGATTCGTGTACCCGAGGGCTCGTCTGACGAGCAGGTCAATGCCTTACGGGCTCGCGCGCAGGATGCACTCTCAAGAATCAAGCGCGGCGAAAGCTTTGAGAAAGTTGCACAGGCTGTCTCTGAAGGCCCAGAGGCTGGCCGTGGTGGAGACATGGGCGCGCGACCCTTGGAAGGTTGGCCAGATCTTTTTCTCAAGGCTGTCGCAAACGTTAAAGATGGACAGATCTCCGGCATTATCCAGAGCGGTAATGGTTTCCATATCCTCAAGGTAATGGGACGTGCAGGGGGGGCGCAATCGGCTCCTGAACCCGCCCCCCAACAGGCCCCGGCAGCCGCAGCGGGACCCGCAGGTGCGCGAGGTCCGGCGGGTGCTCAAGGTGGTGCACGTCAGGGCCCTATGCCAGTCGATCAAACTAAAGCGAAACATATTTTGATCAAGACCTCGCAGGTCGTCACTGATGAAATTGCTCAACAAAAACTTGCTCAGATTCGTGAGCGGTTGGTTGAGGGTAAAGAGTCTTTTGCGGACTTGGCCAGACGCTTTTCAAATGATAGTTCAGCACCTCAGGGTGGAGATCTTGGTTGGCTCAATCCCGGTGAAACGGTACCGCCGTTTGAAAATGCAATGAATAGACTCAAGGTAGGTGAGGTCAGTCAGCCAATTAAAACGCAGTTCGGCTGGCATCTGATTGTTGTAGATGACCGTCGTACCCAGGATATGGCTGAGCAGTTTGAACGCAACCAAGTGCGCCAAAGGCTCTTTATGCAACGCTCTGAAGCTGCGTTTGAAGTGTGGCTGCAACAGATCCGTAACCAGTCTTATATTGATAATCGTCTCGAGAAACGCTTGAATCAGGCGAAGGAATAGCTTGGCTGCTGCGCATCAGGCTCGTAAACGTTTCGGCCAGAACTTTCTGGTCGATCAGACTGTCATCTCCTCGATCATTCGCGCGATTGCTCCTAAAAATGGAGATCGCCTGATTGAGATCGGACCAGGTTTATCGGCACTGACGGCTCCATTGCTTGATCATCTGGAGCACCTGACCGTTATTGAAATTGATCGGGATCTGGCAGGCAGATTGCGTAATCGCTATGCTCCTGAGCGACTGACTATTGTGAATGCGGATGCGTTGCAAACTGACTTTGCTCCGTTCGGTCCAGGTTTGCGAATAGTCGGTAATCTGCCTTACAACATTTCCAGTCCCTTGCTTTTCGCATTGGTTGAATATGCTGATCAAGTGATTGATCAGCATTTCATGTTGCAACGAGAAGTCATCGATCGTATGGTGGCCGAGCCTGCAAGCAGTGATTACAGTCGGTTGTCCGTGATGTTGCAATATCGTTATCGAATGGAAAAACTATTCGATGTCGCACCTGATGCGTTTGATCCGCCACCGCGTGTCACCTCTTCTATTGTGCGTATGATCCCGTTAGGCGCAGATCGACCACAAGCGCGCGACCAGGCACTGTTTAGCAAGGTTGTACAGCGTGCCTTTTCTCAGCGTAGAAAAATGCTGCGCGGTGTGATGGGCGAATGGACCTCGCTCATCCCCTGGTCAAACCTTGCTATCGAGCCTACGTGGCGCGCGGAGCAGGTTTCTGTTGCTGGCTTTATCGCGATAACCGATGCGCTGCATGCTGCAGGCGTAGCCTGAAAATATTCAGGTTCACAGACAAATTTAGCGCTTGTATCCAATTATTCAGCACTCAAATTACATTGTGGCGAGCGGCTAGCCAGAGCCTCATGATGTCTTGTGCACGCTCTTCAAGCAAAGTACTGGCTTGTTCGCAAGCATCTTGCAGCGTACAAGGTCCAGAGACGATGCTAAAGGCTGCATGGATACCGGCCGCGTAAAGTGCCTGATAATCCTTGCCTAAAGAGCCCGCGATTGCGACCACCGGCACACCTGCATGGCGAGCGATGGTCGCAACACCCATTGGAGTTTTTCCAAGCAAGGTTTGTGCGTCCATACGGCCTTCGCCGGTGATCACTAAGCTGGCGCCCTGAATGGCCTCGGCGAGCCCACCAATTTCAGCCACAACTTCGACACCGGGCCTGAATCTTGCTCCCATCCACGCCAGGGCAGCAAAACCGAGCCCGCCTGCTGAGCCCGCACCGGGCGTTTCGCGTGAGTCGACTCCAAGATGTTGTGCGCAGCAATCAGCAAAATGCCCGAGTGCTGTGTCCAGTATTTTGACCTGGGTAGGCGAGGCACCTTTTTGTGGCCCGAAAATCGCTGAGGCGCCTTTTAAGCCGCAAAGCGGGTTGTTTACGTCTGAGGCAATGGTGATTGTGATGTCTGCGAGTCGACGATCCAGATGACTGCTGTCAATTCTGGCGAGTGTGCCCAGTGCTTCTCCGCCTGGCGCAAGCGTCTGCCCGCTAGCGTCGAATAAGCCCAAGCCAAGTGCCTGTAGCATGCCGGCGCCCGCATCGTTGGTCGCCGAACCACCGAGCCCCAGCACAATATGTTTGGCGCCCGCATCTAATGCATAGCGGATTAATTCGCCGACGCCGTAGCTCGTCGCACGCATCGGGTTACGTTGTTCGGCAGGGATGTGTTCTAGACCTGCCGCAGCGGCCATTTCTATGATCGCTGTTGCGTTTGGTAGCCAGCCCCATTGGGCCTCGATCGGCGCGCCGAGTGCGTTCTGAACGCGATGCGTGCGTGCCTGTCCCTGGGTGGCGGCGAGCACTGCTTCGACCGTGCCTTCACCGCCGTCCGCCATCGGTATGCAAAGGATATGTGCCTGAGGGGCTGCCCGCTTGATGCCACGTGCGATGGCTTGGGCGACTTCAGGTGCGGATAGACTTTCTTTGAATGAATCTGGAGCGATGACAATTTTCATATTTTCAACCAAAGAACCAATAGCAGATCGCTATCGAAGCCAGTACCCCAGCCAAATCAGCAAGGAGCGCGCAGCCAACCGTGTGGCGCGCGCGTTGCACGCCGACCGAACCAAAATAGACCGCAACCAGATAAAAAGTGGGCTCAGTGCTGCCTTGAACGGTCGCTGCTAACAGTGCAGGAAAACTATCCACTCCGTGAAATTTCATTGTTTCAATTAGTAGTGCACGCGCAGCAGTTCCCGAAAAGGGTTTGACGAGTGCGGTGGGAAGTGCATCGACAAAGCGGTCGTCACCCGAAAAGACGTGCACGAGCCATCTGATGCCATCCAGAGCAATGTCGAGTGCACCCGAGGCGCGCAATACACCTACCGCACAGAGCATTGCCACCAAATAAGGCAGGAGATCTTTGGCGATATCGAAGCCTTCTCGAGCACCCTCTAGAAACGCCTCGTAGACATCAACCTTGCGCCATGCGCCTACCGCGACGAACACGACGATAATTCCAAATAACACTAAATTTCCGGTGAGAGAGGATACCTGGGCGAGCGCCGCCGCAGATAAACTGAGTGCGCCAGCCATGATGCTGCCGAGAAATAACGCGATACCGAAGATCCACATTAATACGACGGGATCGCGCAGTGGTAAGCGCTGAATGAACGCAACGGATAAGAACCCAGTGAGCGTCGAGGCGCTGGTCGCCAACAGGATTGGCAGAAATACGAGCGTAGGATCCGGCGCCCCTTGCTGTAACCTGTACATGAAAATGCTGACAGGAATCAGCGTAAGAGAAGATGCGTTGAGCACTAAAAATAAAATTTGTGCGTTGGTCGCTGTTTCAGGATCAGGGTTCAGCGTTTGGAGTTCACGCATCGCTCGCAAGCCGATGGGGGTGGCCGCATTATCCAGACCCAGTCCGTTCGCAGCAAAGTTCAGCGTAATCAGCCCAATTGCAGGATGGCCTCTGGGCACACCCGGCATGAGCCGTGCAAACAAGGGTCCGAGCCAGCGCGCGAGTGTATTGACCATCCCGGCATGCTCGGCGATGCGCAAAAAGCCTAACCAGAGCGTCAAGGTACCAAACAGCACCACCATGATTTGCACGGATAGCGATGCCATGTCAAAAAGGCTGGTCACCATCTGACCAAAAATCTGGCTATTGCCAAGCAGTAACCACTGCGCCAGCGATGACACGGCAGCGATCAGAAAAAAACTTAGCCAGAGAATGTTCAGCATGGGGGGAGCAGGCGAGGCGTCAGGCGGTTTTTTTCTGGATCAGTTCAATTTTGTAGCTGTCAGGATCTTCAACGAAGGCGATCACTGTCGTACCGTGCTTCATTGGACCCGCTTCACGCACGACTTTGCCGCCTAAGGCTCGAATCTTGTCACATGCTGCGTAGGCGTCATCGACTTCCAGAGCGATATGACCGTAGGCGGTCCCCAGGTCGTAGCGGTCGGTATCCCAGTTGTAGGTCAACTCAAGTACAGGCCCCTCAGTTTCATCCTGATACCCAACAAAGGTGTTGGTAAAACGACCTGAAGGATATTCTGTGCTGCGTAGGACGCGCATACCGAGAACGGTCGTGTAGAACTCGATCGAACGCTCTAAATTTCCGACGCGCAGCATGGTGTGAAGAATTCGCATGTTTATTCCTGTGAAGCTTGGATTATTCTGGTGATCATAACAACGCTTACCAAGTGATGCTCAGATTTCTGGCACACCATCCGGTGTATGTTTGTTGAGTAATTGACGGGCAGTATGGTAATCAGGATAGAGTTGCTGGACTTCCGCCCAAAAATCATGACTATGATTCATTTCGCGCAGGTGGGCGAGCTCGTGGGCAATCACGTAGTCGATAATCATCGGGGAGAAATGAATCAGTCGCCAATTCAGCATGATGTTGCCATCGCTCGTGCATGAACCCCACCGGGTCGAGGCGGATGACAGGCGCCATTTTTTGACTTGCAGACCTGTTTGATCCAGAAAGAATTTGAGGCGCAGTTCAAACCAGGCACGTGCTCGCCCCTGCAGCCAGGATTGCGTCATATCTCGCATTCTGTTGGCATCGGCATCATGCGGCAGGGGTAGCCATAGAGCCTGACCAGCCAGGGGCGCGTCAGCATCCCCCTCAAAAAACGGCGCACCCTGTGGCACATGGGGACCGGGAACGCCGCTGCGTAAGGTAATTTTGCAGCCAAGATAGGGCAGTTCCCCACCTGATTGCCAGCGAGTGTGTGACATCGCTAGCTGTTCTTTACGCGTTTGCCAGTCTTTGAGTTTAGACAGAATCCAAGGCATTTTTTCGACGACTGCAGCGTCGATCTGTTGCAAGGTCACCCAGTTCGGCGCGGTAACGCGCAAGCCTTCCTCGCCGATTACAAAGCCGATGCTGCGACGACGTGAGCGGGTCAATACAAAGCCGACCGTGTGATCGCCGTGTTTGACTAGTCGCCATTTCGTATCGGGTGCGAGCTTCTCAGGTGCGATGGTCCACCCCGGTCTCGGGGTGTCCGCATCGGACAACAAGAGCTCGAGTTGACTCATGGATGTGTGAAGTTTTTCACTGGAAATCTTTCAGGATTCAGGTGCTGCATTTCCTGTTCGATCCACTCAAAGACTTTCGCATTGAGTTCTTCGGGTGTTAATCCGGTGGAGGCAATGGGTTTGCCAATTGAAACGGTAACCATACCGGGACGCTTGATAAACGCATTACGACCCCAGCACTCACCCGCATTGAGTGCAATCGGCACCACAGGTGCGTTGGTTCGCGTGGCAAGCAAAGCCCCACCCATTTTGAAGCGCCCCATTTTTCCTGGAGCAATTCTGGTGCCTTCAGGGAACATGATGGGCCAGCGACCTTCGTTCAAACGCTGTTGGCCGATTTTTACGACTTGCTCAAAGGCATCGCGACCCTTGCTGCGGTCGATCGGAATCATGGCGAGTAGTGCGAGCCCCCAACCAAAAAAGGGGACACGATGCAATTCGCGTTTGTACACAAAGCAGACTTCACGCGGTAAATGAGAGGGGAGAAAGAGCGTTTCCCAGGCAGACTGATGTTTAGACAAGACAATCGCCGGTCCGTCAGGAAGATTTTCCCAGCCTTTAATTCGCCAGCGGACTCCACAAATAACCCGTGCTCCCCAGATCGCTAACCTTGGCCATCCCATGGTGAGTTTGAATCTCCAATGCAGTGGCGCCCATGACCACAGCATGCAGGCAAACGCGTAAGGGATCACCGTGGTGACAAGAAAAATCGCATAAAGGCTCGACCGGAGAAAAAGCATGAGGGCCTAGTGTCCTGAAAGAATCAGATCGACGGCTGCGGCGAGATCGCCAGCAAACTGTGTATTGGGTGGAAGGCCATCCTGTTTGATGGTTTTACTGCCGTTGCCAGTCCCCACCAGCCAGGGTTTGCAGCCAACTGCGTAAGAAGCTTGTAAATCTCTCAACGAATCACCCACGGCGGGCACGCCATTGAGATCGATGTCATAGCGTCTGGAGATATCCTGAAACAAGCCCGGCAGTGGTTTGCGGCATGAGCAATGATCTTCTGGGCCGTGTGGGCAGACAAAAAATGCGTCAATTGAACCGCCGACCTGTGCAAGTTCTTTACGTAGCTTGTGATGAATCGCGGTGAGCGTTGTCGTATCAAAGTAGCCGCGTGCAAGGCCCGACTGGTTAGAGGCGACCGCCACCGTCCAGCCAGCTTGATGCAGACGGGCAATTGCCTGAAGACTGCCGGGTATGGCGATCCACTCATCAGGATGCTTGATGTATGCGGCACTGTCTTCATTAATCACACCGTCACGATCAAGAATAATCAGTTTCATCATGTCGCGAGCCTTGAGATATCGGCTACCTGATTCATGAGCGTATGTAATTGCGCCAGCAAAGCCAGACGGTTATTCCTGATGGCAACATCCTCTGCCATCACCATGATGTCATTAAAAAATGCATCAACGGGCGCACGCGCTTGTGCAAGTGTCTGCATCGCTGACATATAGTCGCCTGCTTCAAACTGTTGCTGAGCGATGGGTTGCAACTGGGCAATTGTTTCAGCCAGTGCGCGTTCGGCTGCTTCTGTGAGTAAGTCAGGATTGACGGTGCCCAGAGTGCCTTCGGCTTTTTTGAGCAGGTTGCCAATACGTTTGTTGGCTGCAGCCAGACTTGCTGCGTCGGCTCCCTGAGCAAAAGTCGCAGCTGCCTGAACGCGGGCAAGCACTTGATGGATCGGCGGCTCAATCGCTAGTACGGCTTCCACCGCATTGCGGTCGTGTAGTTGAATCAGTTGGTTACGCAGGCGTTCGATGATGAAAGCATGCACCTCTGCCACGGTTGTCTCTGCCAGCGTACCTGGATCAAAACTCAGTGAAGCGGCTTGAATCAGGCCGTCAAGTGTCAAGGGACCATCTTGTTGAATCTTTAACACGCCACCTGCAGTCAGTTGCTCAAAAGCACTGATCAGACCGAGCGCTGCACGCCGTAAACCAAACGGGTCGCGTTCGCCTGTAGGCGCTAAACCAATCCCCCAGATGCCAACCAGCGTTTCTGCACGCTCGGCCATAAACAAAATAGCGGGAGTCAGATTGTCAGCGGCTACAGGGCTGTCAATACGGATTTTGTATTGTTCGGCGAGTGCCTGAACGACGGCAGGTGATTCCCCATCGCCTTTTGCATAATAGGCACCCATGATGCCTTGGAGCTCAGGAAACTCCCCCACCATGTTGGTTGTGAGATCTGCCTTGGCAAGCAAGGCGGCTCGCTCAGCCAGTTCAGGTTGGGTATTGAGCGCATGCGAGATCCACGCAGCGATTTTTTGCACGCGTACCACGCGTTGTAATTGTGTCCCGAGTTTATTGTGATAAACAATCGATCCAAGTTGCTCGACGCGTTGGTGCAGGGGAAGTTTGCGATCGGTCTTAAAGAAAAATTCTGCGTCAGCTAGTCGTGGGCGTACCACGCGTTGATTACCTTCGATAATCGCAGCAGGGTTGGACGTCGGCATGTTGCTGACAATCAGGAACTGATGCGTTAAGGCGCCCGTTGCAGGATTAAATAGCGGGAAATATTTCTGATTCAGACGCATGGTCAAAATCAGACATTCCTGAGGGACTTCCAAGAAGCGCTCTTCGAACGCGCCAACGTACACGATAGGAGACTCAACCAGTGCAGTCACTTCGTCGAGCAGTGCCTCGACCTCTGGATCGTTGCCAAGCGTGCTGTTGAGCGCTGCGGCCTGGTCGGCGAGCAGACTGGTAATTTGAGTGCGGCGGGTTTCAAAGGATGCGACCACATGTCCCACATCTGCCAGCTGGTGTTCATAACTTTCAGCGCGGTCAATCGAGATGGTTTGCGGGTGCAGGAACCTGTGGCCAAAGGTCGAACGACCACTTTGCAAGCCGAGAATTTCCACAGGAATGACTTCATCGCCAAACAAGGCAATGAGGGCATGCGCCGGGCGAACGAATTTAACGGAAGTGATGCCATCGGCAAGCTGATAACGCATCATCTTTGGAATTGGCAAGCCGCTAATGGCCGTTTCAATCGCAGCCTGGAGGGTGTCTTTAAGGCTAACGCCTGCCGCCGTCCCTCGCGCAACAAGGTAGTCTTGTTTGCCATCTGACTCACGCACTAAGGAGGCGATATCAATATTTTCCCAGCCTTTCGCTGCGAGCTTTTTGATCAGTGCGGGTGTGGCTGCACCGTTGGCATCCAGGCCAACTTTGACCGGCATCAGTTTTTCTGAGTAGGCCTGATCAGGTGCAATCGCCAGAACGTTTGACAGGCGCACAGCCAGACGACGCGGTGTGGCAAACGTCACGATCGTGTTGTCAGGTGCAAGCAGTCCGAATTGCGCGAGTGCGTCATTCAGCCCGGATGAAAAGGCGTGGCCCAGTTTTGACAGGGCTTTGGGAGGCAGCTCTTCAGTGAACAGCTCAACGAGTAGAGGACGGGCGGACATTAGCGCGCCTCCTGATTGGATTGAAGCATGGGGAAACCCAGTTTTTCGCGTGATTCGTAATAGGCCTGAGCCACCGCGCGTGACAGGTTGCGGATACGACCAATATAGGCCGCACGTTCAGTCACACTGATTGCGCCACGCGCATCCAGCATGTTGAAGGTGTGTGCGGCTTTTAGCGTAGCCTCATAGGCAGGTAAGGCAAGTGGTACTTCCATCAGACGTTTTGCCTGCGTTTCGTAATCGGTAAAGTGTCTGAACAGCATCTCGGCATCCGAGTACTCGAAGTTATAAGTGGATTGCTCGACCTCATTCTGATGAAACACATCGCGGTACAGCACGCGGCCTTTCGGGCTATCGGTCCAGACCAGGTCATAAACGCTTTCCACGCCCTGCAGATACATGGCCAGGCGTTCCAGGCCATAGGTAATCTCACCGGTCGTGGGCGAACAGTCCAGACCGCCAACTTGTTGGAAGTAGGTAAATTGAGTCACTTCCATGCCGTTGAGCCAGACTTCCCAGCCCAGACCCCAGGCGCCAAGCGTCGGGTTTTCCCAGTCGTCCTCGACAAAACGGATGTCGTGTTCGGTTGGCTTGATCCCCAGCGCAACCAGTGAGCCGATATAGAGGTCCAGAATGTCAGGGGGAGCGGGTTTGAGCACAACCTGATATTGGTAGTAGTGCTGCAACCGATTCGGATTTTCGCCATAGCGGCCATCTTTGGGGCGACGTGACGGCTGCACATAGGCTGCGCGCCACGGCTCGGGACCGATTGCTCTCAGGAATGTAGCGGTGTGCGAAGTGCCTGCGCCGACCTCCATGTCGTAGGGCTGGAGCAGGGCGCAGCCCTGTTTGTCCCAGTATTCTTGAAGGCGCAGGATAATTTGCTGAAAAGTGAGCATGGGATGTTTTGCAAGCGTAAAGGGCGAATTAACCCGTCATTTTAGCGTGGGGGCGGGGTTGTCGTCAGATTTGTCCCGAATCGCCTATGATTCAGGAAATTTCTTTATTTTTTCTCAATTTTGCTCGGGGTATCCCTATGACAAAGCTGGTAAGCGTTGATTTTATCGATGGTATTCAGATCATCACGATTAACCGTCCTGAAGCCCGTAACGCCATCTCGGTCGAGACAGCGATCCAGATGTCGGCAGCCTTTGATGAAATGGATGCGCGTGACGATGTCGTGATTGGCATCCTGACAGGCGCCGGCGGCACCTTTAGTTCTGGCATGGACTTGAAAGACTTCGCCCGTACCGGCATTCGTTCTGTCGTGGACGGTAAGGGGTTTGCGGGGTTGAATGAAGCACCGCCTAAAAAACCGCTGATTGCAGCGGTCGAGGGGTTTGCGCTCGCAGGAGGTTTTGAAATGATGCTGGCCTGTGACCTGATTGTGGCTGCCAATAATGCAAAATTCGGCTTGCCAGAGGTTAAGCGTGGTTTAGTGGCGGGTTCGGGTGGCCTGTTGCGCTTGCCAAGACATGTTCCCTACCATATTGCCATGGAGGTGATTCTCACCGGTGATATGTTCTCGGCTGAGCGCGCCCATCAGTTTGGTCTGATCAATGTCATGACGGACCCTGGGCAAGCGCTATCCGAGGCGATTAATCTGGCTCGAAAGATCTGCGAAAATGGCCCCATGGCTGTCCAGACTGCGAAAAGTATCGTCAACAAGGGACTGGATTTTTCAACCGAAGAAATGTTCAGCTTGCAGGCACCGTTGATGGAGCACATTTTTAAGAGCGAGGATGCACGTGAGGGCTCTCTGGCCTTTGCCGAGAAGCGTAAACCCGTCTGGAAAAACAGATAATTTTTTTACGCCTTGCTTGCCAATGTTTTGCAATGTTATTTCAAACTAATTATTTAATTCTATTTCATCGATCAACAGGTACAAACCATGTCCGTCACCATTCAGGAAGAAGATTTCATCTCCTCAATCGCCGATGCGATTCAGTTCATCAGCTACTACCATCCCGCTGATTACATCCGTCATCTGGCACGTGCCTACGAGCGTGAAGAAAGCCCGGCCGCAAAAGATGCCATGGCGCAGATTTTGACAAACTCACGCATGAGCGCTGAGGGCCGTCGTCCGATTTGTCAGGACACGGGTATCGTCAACGTATTTCTGAAAATCGGTATGGATGTTCGCTTTAACAGCAAGCTCAGCATTCAGGAATTATGCGATGCAGGTGTGCGTCGCGGTTATCTGAATCCTGAAAATCCATTGCGTGCTTCTGTGCTGGATGATCCGATTTTTGCGCGCAAGAATACCAAAGACAACACCCCCTGTATCGTCAACGTTGAGTTGGTCCAGGGGAATAAAGTCGATGTGCAGGTTGCAGCGAAGGGCGGTGGTTCAGAAAACAAATCCAAGTTGGCAATGCTCAATCCAAACGACTCCATCGTAGACTGGGTATTGAAAACTGTCCCAACCATGGGTGCTGGCTGGTGCCCGCCAGGAATGTTGGGAATCGGTGTCGGCGGCACTGCAGAAAAAGCAGTACTGATGGCCAAACAGGCACTAATGGAAGACCTGGACATGTATGAGTTGCTCGAACGTGGTCCAAAGACCAAGCTCGAAGAGCTCCGTGTTGAGCTCTATCAAAAGGTCAATGGCCTGGGTATCGGCGCACAAGGTCTGGGTGGTTTGACTACCGTGCTGGATGTGAAAATCAAAACGTTCGCAACGCATGCTGCATCGTTCCCTGTTGCGATGATCCCTAATTGCGCGGCCACACGCCATGCGCATTTTGAGCTCGATGGCTCGGGTCCTGCGCACATGCACCGTCCTTCCTTGTCGGACTGGCCAGAAGTGCATTGGGCGCCTGATTACAAATCCTCCAGGCAAGTTGATTTGAATAATCTGACCAAAGAGGAAGTCGAGAGCTGGAAGCCTGGACAGACATTGTTGCTAAACGGAAAAATGTTGACTGGCCGCGATGCGGCACACAAACGCATCCAGGACATGCTCGCCAAAGGTGAAAAACTGCCCGTTGAATTTAAGGGTCGCACGATTTATTACGTCGGCCCAGTTGATCCTGTAGGCGACGAGGTGGTCGGTCCTGCAGGCCCGACGACCTCCACACGGATGGACAAATTTACCGACATGATGCTTGATCAAGTCGGTTTGTTTGCCATGATCGGTAAAGCTGAACGCGGTCCTGCAACAATTGAATCGATTCGCAAACACAAGTCTGCCTATCTGATGGCTGTTGGTGGAGCGGCTTATCTGGTATCCAAAGCCATCCGCGATGCCAAGGTCGTGGGTTTTGCAGATCTCGGTATGGAAGCCATCTACGAATTTGATGTGGTGGATATGCCTGTGACAGTCGCGGTGGACTCGAAAGGGACTTCAGTGCACACGACCGGACCGAAGGAGTGGTCTGCCAAGATCGCTGGGATCCCTGTCGTTGTGAAGTAAACACGGTTAAATGTGTTTAGAAGTAATAAGAAGAGCAACTTCATGACGTTGCTCTTCTTATCGTGGTCGTTCAAAGCATTGTTATTTAAGCCGGCAGTGGTTGCATTGAAATCCCGCTACGCATCAGAATTTTATTTCTGAGTAATACTGCGAAGATCATCAGGATATCTTCGAGCAAAATACCGTTTGAATAGGCTTCATTTTTAAGTACGGTAAATGTTGTTGTATCTAGTAGCTCAGGCAGATTTTCTTTTGCAACACGGAACGCAGCAACCTGAATGTCATAGGCGGTTTTAGGTCTATGAGCCTCGACCAAAGAATCTAATTTCTCAAAATATAAATCAAGAATTTTTGACGCATCGACTCGTCTTGCGATTTTCAGGCCTGTGTCTGTAAGACTGGTTGGACTAAACGAACCAACGACTTTATTAGGATGCGTATTCTGATAAATCAAATCAACTTTCGTTTGTAGAGCGATGATTTTTTCAGACAAGCCTTGAAGGAAATTAATTTTTTGATCTTGGTGGGAAAACTGCGGCGTCCATTTTCCAATACGGAACGCCATCAGAAAGCTTGCTGCCAGCATTGCGAGCAAAACAAATACACTGCTGTTTAGTTCATCGATAAGTTTAGAGACAAGGATCTGCATGTTGAGCACCAAAGTTGTTCGCCCAGCATGAGCGATTGTGGTGTCAAATTTTATAAGTGATTGTGCAGACAGGGTGTGACAAATTGTTACTGCGCCACCTTGCTCAGTGTCTGTGCAAGGTTGGTCAGGTTTTGTGGAACGACGCGGATGGAGCCGCTGCGCGGGCTGTCGATATCCGCAATCAGGAAAAACGTAATTGAAATAATTACTGGCAGCGTAAACAGAATTGATTTGTGACTATTGAAATGATGCGAGCCAAAGCCAAACATCAGATTTGCGCACACCGCAATGGCCGCAAGTAACCACCATGCAGGTCTGGGGATCGTGTTCCAGGCCGCCCCCTGAGAGTGTCCCTCGGCACTAATGGCATCGCTGATGCTGGCAACAGCTAATGCAGTGGTCGCAGTAGGCTGCGCATTTGCAGCTTGGGCCGCCACGCCCCAGAGTTTGTTCTGTAATGTTGCCGTCTGCGTATTGATTTTATTCAGGTCAGCTTCATCCGCTGTATAAAACAAAATACGCTGTTCAAGATATTCAACCAATAATTGCTTGATCTGCACGCGTGAGTCAGAAGCTAGCAGGTCTGCGCGCAGTATCGCTGTGCTGATTGCATTTGCCTCTGCTTCTTCAAGCATCTTGCGTTGGTCAAAGCGCCCGATCGCCATCGAAAATGTGAATCCTATAATCAGGCTGAGCAATGTCAGGGTCGCAGTCTGTACTAAATTAAAGTCTGTCTGGCTCCAGGCGACCCTGTTTTTAAAACGACTTAGTAAGGCTCCACCACACCAAACTGATCCACCTAGAATAGTGAGCGATAAGATCAGAATATAAAAAGGGTGCTGATTTAAAGGCCACATGTTTTTACTTTAGGTGTTGGTTGGGTGAGCGCTCTCTTGATTAAGCCTGTGCTGCGCCATTTCCCTTAGTTTAACGCGTTGAAATTTAAGTCCGTTCGCACTAGCGGTCGCAGGGAATGCATCGATAAACCAGAGTCTTGCAGGAATTTTGAATTTTGCAAGTTGCGCACCGACGCGCTCCAGGATCCCTGTAATGAAATGTCGCTGCTCCATGTCGTCTGCCTCGAGGAGGTGATGCGCAGCAGGTTGAGTGCCGATTACGAATGCGACCGTCCTGAGTTTTCCGTCGATTTCCATACCAACGACTTGCGCGCTTTGAATCTCGGGTTGTTGAGCCAGTACGTGCTCAATTTCTGAAGGGTCAACCAGAAAACCACCGATGCGCATGGTGTCGCCCATCCGAGCGAGATAGACAAAACTTCCATCCGCTCTCGTGTGGCCTAAATCACCCGTTTTAAAGTAACCATCGATTGTGAATGCGTCTGCGGTGGCGTCAGGATTATTAAAGTAACCGCAGAAAAGTGTAGGAGATTTAATTTCAAGCTCACCTGCAACGCCATGCGCACTCAGCACGCCAGTTTCTGGATCACGTGCGCGTACGTGGGCGAGGGGCCCTGAGGCGGGCATGCCGCCGCCCAAAGCCCGCTCTTCGATCGGCAGATTGGCGGCCTGCAGCGCAAAGAGAGCTTGAACCTCGCTCGAACCATATAGCCCACGCATCGGGAAGCCCCGTGGAATCAGTGTTTCGGCGAGCTCGATGAATCGAGGGCTAAACGATGCGAAACCAAAAAGCTTGAGCGATGGGAAAGGTATCTGCTCAACGTTGTGCGCTACAAACATACGCAGCATTTCATCGCTGCCAAATATATGTGTGACTGCGTGGTGCTTGATCAGGGATGTTGCTGTCTCGACATCAAAGAAATCCATCAGTACGACAGGCATGCCGCTTGCGATAGCCCCCAATGCACTATTCAGTCCAAACACGCCACACAGGGGCAGGGCTGCTAACAATTTGTTGCCGGGTTGATTGAACTGATAGCCAGCGGCAATGTGTCTCGAGTGTTCGCTCAGTGTGCGCTGACTATGTATAACCAGCTTTGGGCCTTTTGTGGTGCCTGAGGTGGTAAAGAATACTGCAGGTGCTTCTGGATGTGCGCGATGGCGCGATACACACTCTTGTGCTGACTGCGCGTCAGGATTCCAGCCGATAACAGGGCGATCCAGGAGTGTTTTAGGCGTATGGTGGTCTGCATCGATGACTGCAATGTTTTTGAGATGTGGCAGACTGAATCTATCGACACCCGATAAGACTTCAGCAAAATCAATTTTGCCAAAATTCAATTGCAAAATTAGTAGATTGGCTTTTGAATGGGTCAGAATATATTGCAGTTCATGGCTGCGGTATTTGGTATTGACAGCGACCAGTGTTGCTCCCACACGCGTCAAGGCAAACAGGAGTGCGAGCCACTCCGCACGGTTGATCAGCCAGACCGCGACATGATCACCAGCTTTCACGCCATGGTGGTTCAACCAAACCTCCGTACGCTGAACCATCCCGTCAAACTGCTGATACGAAATGGATTGACCATCCTGTATCAGCATACTGTCGTGCGGGGAGTGCTCGAGATGTGGTTGCAGAATCGAGTAAAGATTCAATACAACTCCATTAGCGCTGCGTTATTGTTGAATTCTTCAGGTTGCCCTTCGCGGATGAGCTGACCGGATTTCATCACAATGACACGATCAGAAATTTTTAATGCTTCGCGTACGTTTTGTTCAACGATCAGGATCGACATTTTGCGTTCTTTTTGAAGTTCGCGAATCGGACCGACTAAATCCTGAAACAATTTTGGCGCAAGGCCTATCGATGGCTCATCGAGCAATAGGCACCTTGGTTGGCTTAACAGCGCTCGCCCAAGTGAAACCATCTGCTGCTGACCGCCAGACAGGGTGCCGGCGCGCTGGTTATAGAATTTTTTAATCATAGGCAAAACACCCATGACCCATTCCAGTCGGGCTGCTTGCTCGCCGGCAGGAATACCGTTCGCCCAGAAGCCTAGCTTCATGATTTCAGCAACGGTCAGGCCAGGAAATACGCCACGTCCCTCAGGAACTAAGGCAATCCCGGCTGCGTTCATGGTTCGGGCATCGGGATTGTTCACCACCTTACCTTCGAGAATGACCGAGCCTTCTTCTAGTTGGATCAGCCCAAATAGCGCTTTAAGCAGTGTGGATTTACCAGCTCCGTTGTGCCCAATCAGGCACAGCACTTCGTTATGCCCCAGACTGACATTGAATTGATCCAGCACAGGGCGTCCGCCATAGCCGACGCGCAAATTTTTAGCTTCGAGAAAATAAGAGGTGCTCACGAGCGGTCTCCAAAGTAGATGGCGGCCAGATGTGGATCTTTCAGAATATCCTGAGAGCTGCCTTGTGCGAGCAGTTTGCCTTGATCGAGAAATGCCACCCGATCAGAGAGCTTGATCACAATGTCCAGATTGTGTTCGATGATACAGATCGTGATACCGCGTGCCGCGTAGTTACGTAGCAACGCGACAAAGCGCTCAAAGGACCGAGGATCCAGTCCGGAGGCGGGTTCATCCAGCAACCATAGTTTGGCTTGACTTGCCATGATACGGGCAAGGCTCAGGAATTTGCGTTCTGCATAGGCGAGATCAACGGCTCTTTCATGACGTTTGTCTGCAAGTTGCGTTTCCTCGAGAATCTCAGTTACGCGCGTTTCAGCCGCAACGCGACCGCCTTGCCAGAGCCAGCTGCTGCGCTCCATGACGGTCATAATGTTTTCTTCGACCGTCATTTGACTGAAAAGGCGTAGATCCTGAAATGTACGCGCAATACCCATGCGCGCTATTTTCCACGGCTCAATGCCTTTGAGTGGTTTGCCTAGCCAGTGCACCGTTCCGCTTGTGGGAATTAAGTGTCCAGTAATCAGGTTGAATAGCGTGGTTTTGCCAGCACCATTGGGTCCAACCAGTGTGGTAATGACACCCGCCGGCAGATCCATGGTGACATCCTGAATTGCTTTGAGTCCGCCAAAGTTTTTATTGAGATTGCGGATTTGCAGCAGGATTTCATTTTGCGTCGTTGCGTTGGTCATGCTGATTTCTCCCTGCTACGACCACCGACAAGTCCGCCTGGACGGAACATCATGAGCAATACCATCGCCAGACCGTAAATGATTTGTTGGATGGTGCCCAGTTCGCTTGGCGGTAAAAATGGCAAATATGTCAGTGCTGCGGGTAGTGACATCAGGAGTGCAGCGCCCACGACCGGTCCGAATAATGTACCGGTGCCGCCAATAATGACCATAGCCATCAGTAGGATCGAGGTTTCAAGCATAAAGCTCTCAACGTTGATAAAACTCATATAAAACGCATAGAGTGAGCCCGCAACACCTGCAAGTCCGGCAGACACTGCAACCGAAATAGTTTTAACGGCATTGACGTGTTTGCCATACGATTGCGCAGCAGATTCGCTATCGCGAATCGCCATCAGACTGCGACCAAAACTGCCTCGAACTAGAAGGGCAGTGATTCCAATCACAATCAGCAGCATGACGAAGGCAAGGATAAGAAACATCCCGTCATCGTTGAATACATAACCGAAGAGATTGGGGCGTGGAATACCAATCATGCCGCCCAGGCCGCCGGTGATGGATTTCCATTCAGAAAAAATAGTTACGCCGATGACTTGTAAACCCATCGATGCCGCGACAAAGTATTCGCCTCTTACCCTTAGTGCAGGCAGTGCGAGTGCCATGGACAGGAGCGCAGAAATAAGTGCCGATGCGGCCATGCAGATGAGCAAGGAGTCTGTGCCATACATCGCAATATAGGCTGTGGCGTACGCACCAACGCCGAAAAAAATGGCGTGGGCGAGAGAGAAAATCCCTGCGTAACCCATGATGAAGTTCAGCGTCAGTGCGAGCATCGCATTGATGCAAAACAGAACCGCAATATTTTGTAAATAAGCAAGCATGATCCGATTCCTTTAAGACACAATGGCTCGACCGTACACACCGCCCGGACGGAACAGGATGAACAGGAACAAGATCACAAAGGTCACCGCTTCGCTCCACTGTGGGTCGATGACGGCCAGACACAGGTTTTCAGCCAGGCCCAGCAGCATGCCGGCAACCGCTGCGCCGCGCAAACTTCCTACGCCACCCACAATAGTGGCTGCAATACTGATAAGCATGATGTGGTTACCCATCGATGGATTCAGACCCGAGGTGGCAGAGGTGAGAATCGCAGCAGGTACAACCAATACCGAGCCTATTAAAAATACATACTGCGACAGTCTGCGTGGAGTGAGACCATAGACTTCGATCAGATTTGGATTTTCACCAAGCGCACGCAAGGCAATGCCTAAGTTTGTGCGTGTGAGCAACCACTGCAAAATGAGAAATGAAATCACTGCACACAAGATGATGATGCCCGATATCGGGGCAATAAATAAACCAGGCATGAGTTCGATGCTTTTGCTCAAAGGCGTGGTGACTGTAACCATGCCTTTTCCAAAAAATATCGATATCAGGTTCTGTACAACGATCGCGGCTCCGAAGGAGGCAACAAAGACTGTAAAGAAAGAACCTTCGTGACGCTGAATGATTGCGTAAACAAAGCGATCAAGCAGTACGCCGAATAAGCCAGCGGCTGCAGCAGACGCGATGGCCGCAATCGGCCAACCCCAGTGCAAGACCGAGTAGAACTCATAAAAAATAAAACCAGCGATCGTAAACGTCGCCCCATGCGCGGCATGAAAAATTCGGGTCATGCCAAAGATCAGCGAGAACCCGGCTGCAATCAGCGCGTAGAGAGCGCCTGTTTGCAGCCCATTGGCTAATAGTTGGGCAAACAGCATGGGGCGAATTCCTTTCTAAATCAACAGATACAAATTATTTTGCTGCAGCGATTGTTTTGCTGGAGCCGTCACCCACCATCTCATTGATCTGGATAGGTGATTTAACTGTGCCATTGTCTTCGAAGGAAACCGTGCCACCTACAAACTCAAAGGTTTTCGTTGCTTTGCGTTGTGCGAGCAAGTTTTCGCCAGTTACGGGCTTGCCTGCTTTTTCAAGCGCTGCAGCTAAATCAGCAAAGGTCATGACAGCGTTGTAGTAATTCAACACGTACATGCTTGGATCTTTTTTGTATTTCGCGTTGTAGTCTTCGCGCACACGTTTTGTCATCGCATCGCCCTTGTTCCAGTCAACTTGCTGGCTGGTATAGATCAGGCCTTTTGCTTCTGGCAAATTCAGCATTGAAGGCAACACTACGCCTGAGTAGCTAGCGATAGGCTGGCTAATGCCATTGTCACGCAATTGTTTGACGAGCTGTACTTGCTGATTGCCGTAAGTCGCGATGTACACCGCATCAGGTTTGATATCGCGCACGCGCGCAGCCACACCAGAGAATTGTTGTGCTGTAGTTGGGATGGAGAACGAACCGACTAATTCGCCACCTGCTTTTTTGAGTTCGACCTCAAGTTCTTTCAGGATGGACTGGCCGAATGGATCATCCACATAAACGAGGGCGACTTTTTTAAAGCCTTTTTCTTTCACGAGATACGGCGCGATGATGCGTACTTCAAAGTCAACCAGTGGAATGGTGTTCCAGAAGTATTCGCCCAGGCTGGCCAGATCGGGACCCACACCGCCGCCGTTGACCATGACGGTTTTTGTGCGCAAACCAACAGGAGCGATCGCTTTGGAAACGCCGGTAAATGCCGAGAGCACAAATGGAGTCTTGCTGACGTTCACCAGTTTGTTGGCAGCAATCACGCCTTGTGCTGGCAGTGCCTGGCTGTCTTCGTAAACCATCGTCAGTTTGCCTGACAATTTTTTATCTGCGTTGATGTGTTGTACAGCCAGGTCAGCGCCAGAGCTAAAGACTTGACCATATTCAGCATTTGCACCGCTTAAGGGAAAGGCTGCGCCAATACTGAGGTCTGCTGCGCTTGAGGGTAGTGCCCACGCTGCGCTGACCAGTGCGATACTGGTAAGAATTTTTTTCATGAGTATGTCTCCGATTAATTTGGATGGCCGCTATTAGGTTGCGGCTTTGTTTAATATAAAAGCTGGTGGTTCAAAAAACTGTACATAGCAGGTCATTCACGCAGCAATATGACATACAAATCACTTGCTGAAAAGAATAGAAACCCTATATGTGCCAAAAATGATTTCAGAGTTTTGTTCGGCTCAGTTCGTCCAGGATCTCTGCTGTGTGCTGACCCAGCGTTGGTGCCGCACGTCGGTACTCGACAGGGGTTGCAGAAAAGCGCATCGGACTCGCCGTAGTGGGTGCTGTTCCACCCATTGGATGGGGCATGTTTTTCCAAATTTCACGCTCGATCACCTGAGGGTGAGAAAACACTTGATCAATAGACTGGATCGGTCCGCAGGGAACGCCAGCCTCTTCGAGTTTTGAAATCCAAACATCACGTTCACCCGTCGCCATGATTTTTTCAAGCAGGGGAATGAGCTCGGCGCGATTAACAATGCGTTGACGATTGGTGACGAATTTTGGATCTTGCCCAAGTTGAGGTGCGCCAATCGCGTCGCAATAAGAGCGGAATTGTGAGTCATTGCCTACAGCAACAATCATGAAACCATCTGAAGTTTTGAACACCTGGTAGGGCACGACGTTCTGGTGTGCATTGCCGGCACGCTCGGGTGCTTTGCCTGAGGTCATGAAATTCAGGTTCTGATTGGCAAGCATCGCAATATGACAATCAAGCAGGGCGATATCCAGATGTTGCCCAAGTCCGCTGCGCTGACGTTCCTGAAGTGCCGCAGTGATTGCGAGCGCAGCGTACATGCCCGTGATGATGTCTGTAACGGCGACACCAGCCTTTTGCGGACCTGCGCCTGGCATGCCGTCGCGCTC
>CANCRX010000037.1 GCA_947380655.1 Alcaligenaceae bacterium
AGCGCGCAACACCTCGCAGGCGAACTTTTCAATGCGATGACGGGCACGCATCTGGAGTATGTGCATTACAAGGGTGGTAATGCGGGAATTATGGATGTGATGTCAGGGCAGGTGCCGATGATGTTCTCGAGTATGGGGCTGGCTCAGCAACACGTTAAAAGTGGCAAACTACGCATGGTTGCGGTAGGTGGTGAGAGACGCTCAAATAATATGCCTGATGTGCCAACGGTTGCTGAATCCGGCGTGCCTGGCTATTCAACCTATGAGTGGAATGCGATCTACGCACCCGCAGCGACGCCGGCTGAGGTCATTGAACGGCTAAATCAAGCAATCGTTCAGGTGCTTGCGCAGCCGGAAATAAAAGCCCGGTTAAATGAGTTCGGTGGTGAGGTGATTGGATCTTCACCCACAGAATTGGAAGCTTTCAGACGCGCTGAAATCTCTAAGTGGAAAAAATTAGTGGAAGATCATCAGCTCAAGCTAGATTGATTTTCATGTGCAGGTCCGACCATGCCTGTTTGGATCGAGGATAAGAACCAAAATAACTTATAAAGTTAACTTATACTAGTTTGAAAGCGGAAAACAATTATCCGCAATAAAAAAATTAATTTTGCGATGGAGACAACCGCATGTTGCTAAAAGAATCATCGCTGGCAGGTAAGCGAGTGCTTGTTACTGCCGGTGCAAACGGTATTGGGTTAGCGATTACCCGGGGTTTTATCCAGTCCGGCGCTAAAGTTCTGATCTGTGATGTAGATGAAAAAAGTTTGCGCGAAGCGCAAGCGAATCTGCCTGGCGTCATGACGACAATCGCGGATGTATCGGATGAGCAGAGCGTAGAGCGCTTATTCGAACAAGTTGACGCGCAGCTTGGCGGTCTGGATGTGATGATCAATAACGCGGGTATCGCCGGACCGACAGGCACGGTTGAAAAACTGAGTCTGGCAGAATGGAATCGCACACTGGCTGTCAATATTACGGGACAGTTTCTTTGCGCGCGGCTGGCAGTGCCACGTTTACGCAAGGGCAACAAGGCCAGCATGATTAATCTTTCATCTGCTGCGGGCCATCTAGGGTTTCCTGGGCGCTCGGCCTACGCCGCGTCGAAGTGGGCGGTTGTCGGCTTTACCAAATCCCTCGCACTTGAGCTTGGACCAGAGGGCATACGCGTGAACGCTATTTTGCCCGGAGCCGTTGATGGTCCTCGCATTCGCGCAGTGATCGCCGCCAAGGCCGCGTCATTAGGACAGCCTGTCGAGGACGTTGCACGTATCTACGAATCACAGGCCGCGATGGGATCGATGGTAAGTGTCGATGACATCGCCAATATGGTCCTTTTCGCAACGGGAGATTTTGCGCGCCATGTCAACGGTCAGGAGTTGGTCGTTGATGGTTACACACAGGCATTGAGCTGAGAGGAGCCAATATGAATATTGCAGTCGTAGGTTCTGGATTGATTGGTCAGGCATGGGCAATCGTCTTTGCCAGAGGTGGTCACAACGTCAAAATGTGGGACGGTGATCCCAAAGCTGTTGAGGTAGGGATTAGTCTCATTGCGGGCCAGGTTGCCGATCTGAAAGAAGCAGGTTTGATTGACGATCCCAAAGCGCTGATTGCACGAATCAGTGGCTGTAAGACCCTGGAGGAAGTGCTTGATGGTGCTGAATATGTTCAGGAAAATTTACCTGAGCGTGTGGAAATGAAAAAAGATATTTTTGGGCGCATGGACAAGCTTGCATCGCCTACCTGTGTCTTGGCCAGTTCAACATCAAGTATTCCCGCTTCAGCTTTTACCGAAGACCTGCCCGGTCGAGCGCGCTGCCTGATCGCGCATCCGGTTAACCCCCCCTATCTGGTGCCGGTGGTTGAAATATGCGGTGCGCCGTGGACCGATGCGAAGGTGATCCAGCAGACTTGGGATGTGATGGAGAGTGTCGGTCAGAAGCCCGTCAAAATTCATAAGGAATTGCAGGGTTTTATTCTTAACCGGCTCCAGGGCGCGTTATTGCGCGAAGCCTTTAAATTAGTCGAGCAAGGTTATGTTGATCCTGAGGGTCTGGATGTAACGGTGAAAGACGGACTCGGGTTGCGCTGGTCTTTCATGGGTCCCTTCGAGACGATCGATCTGAACGCTCCGGACGGTTTGGCTGATTATGCACGTCGCTTTGGCAATATGTATCAATCTATTGCCGAGGAGCAGACCTCGACTGAACCCTGGTCAGAAGCCTTAATCGAAAAGCTGGAATCGGCGCGTCGTGACCTGCTGCCTAAGGATCAGTTGTTGGCACGACGTTTATGGCGTGATCGACGCTTGATGGGATTGGCGGCGCATAAACAATCCGCAGCAAAAAATACCAAATAATTTTTGAAAAAATATTCAACTTAATTCTGAAACAGGGAATATCTCATGGCCGCTTCACGTAAAGTTATCATCACTTGCGCCGCAACGGGTGCGATTCACACACCCAGCATGTCACCCTATCTGCCTGTGACAGCCGATGAAATTGCCAAGTCGGCGATTGACGCTGCAAAAGCTGGCGCTGCGATTTTGCATCTACATGCGCGCGATCCCAAGGACGGAAAACCCTCCCAAGATCCGGAACTGTTCCGTCCGTTCCTTGAAAAAATCCGCGCAGAGACCAATGCTGTGATTAACATCACAACGGGCGGTAGTCCTCACATGACGGTAGAGGAGCGTATGCGTCCCGCCATGACGTTCAAGCCCGAGGTCGCCTCGCTGAACATGGGGTCGATGAATTTTGGTTTGTTTCCTATGCTGGATCGTTTTAAAGAGTTCAAGCATGAATGGGAGCGCCAGCACCTTGAAAACAGTCGTGATTTAATTTTCAAAAATACTTATAACGATATCGAAACGATTTTGCGCCGTGGCTCTGAAAATGGCACACGTTTTGAGTTTGAATGCTATGACATCAGCCATTTGTATAACCTGTCGCACTTTGTGGAAAGGGGTCTGGTGAAAGGTCCGATTTTCATTCAGTCGGTATTTGGAATTCTTGGCGGTATCGGCCCTCACCCCGAAGATCTGATGCACATGCGTCGTACCGCTGATCGTTTGTTTGGCGATCAGTATCAGTGGTCTATCCTGGGCGCAGGGCGTAACCAGATTCCGTTGGCAACAATGGGTGCCGCGATGGGTTCACACGTGCGAGTCGGTTTGGAAGACTCACTCTGGATTGGTCCTGGCAAGATGGCGACTTCTAACGCCGAGCAGGTCACACGTATCCGTACTGTCCTCGAAGCGTTAAATCTCGAAATTGCCACGCCTGATGAGGCACGTCAGATTCTGGGTTTGAAAGGTGCGGCAAACATTAATCTGTAATTTTGATAGATGACCAGAGAGGTAGGTATGGCCAGCGCAAGCAATCCGTTATTTGGCGGGGCTACGGTTGCGCAGCTATATCTCAGCGCATTTAAAGCGTTTCCTGAAAAAAATGCGATCGTATCCGATAGCGGCGTATACACCTACGCTGCTTTGGAAAAACACTGCAATCAGATCGCGCGGTTGTTGACCGCGCAAGGGTTGAATCGACAGGATGCGATTGCTTTTCTAGTGGGTAATCGTCGAGAGGCGATTGCTGCAATCATTGCCGCGCAGTTGATTGGTTTAAAAAATGTATCGCTGCATCCGATGGCCTCAGAAGAGGACCATCTGTTTGTTCTGAAAGACGCAGGAGTCAAGCTTCTCGTCGTGGATTCAAAAAAGTTTGAGGCGCGCGCCCAGGCCATTCTTGAATCTGGTGCAGTGGGGTGCGTGCTCAACCTCGATGATTTGGCGAGTGGTCCAGGACTGATCAGCATGTCCTCGACAATGACTGAAAGCGCTATCGACCTCGAGGCGAATGCAAGCGAAATTACAAAGCTCTCATACACCGGCGGCACAACAGGCAGATCGAAAGGCATACTGCATAGTCACAGAACGGTTGTGACGATGGTGACTTACTTGCTGGCGACTTACGAGTGGCCCGCTCAGATTCGTTACCTTGCAACGACACCAGTTTCGCATGCTGCGGGCGCCTTGATCTTGCCCACTTTTTTGCGCGGTGGCACGCTTTATCTGATGGACAAATACGATGCCCAGGATTTTTTAGCAAGGGTTGCACGGTATCAGATCAATTGTACTTTTCTGGTTCCGACTCAGATTTACGGTTTACTGGATCTGCCAACACTGAGTGAGCATGATTTTTCAAGTCTTGAATTAATCCTCTACGGCGCTGCGCCCATCGCCCCCGCGCGACTGGCAGAAGCGCTGAAAAAAATGGGCCAGATTTTTGGTCAACTCTACGGCCAGGCTGAAGCGCCGATGGCGCTTACCTATTTAAGCCGCAATGACCACGATCTGAACCGCCCCCACTTATTAAGATCCTGCGGCCGAGTGATTGCTGGTAATCAGGTCAAATTGCTGACCGCATCATGCGAAGAGGTGCCGCGAGGCGAGGTCGGAGAGTTGTGTGTGCGCGGCCCGCTTGTGATGGATGGGTACCTGAATCGACCCGAGGAAAATGAAAAAGCCTTTGCCGCGAACTGGTTACATACAGGTGATATGGCAAGAATAGATGAGTACGGCTATGTTTACATTGTCGATCGCGTCAAGGACATGATTATTTCGGGTGGCTTTAACGTTTATCCTAGCGAAATTGAAAATTGCCTGGCCCAGCATCCCGATGTAGCCATGTCGGCTGTCATCGGCCTGCCACACGAAAAGTGGGGAGAGGCTGTCACTGCAGTGGTGGTGTTAAAACGTGGTGGTGCTCTGACAGCGCAGCAGGTGATTGATTACGTGGTCGCGCATAAAGGTGTAGTCAATGCACCTAAAAAAATATTTTTTGAGACAGAACTTCCACTGACCGCCTTAGGTAAAGTGAATAAAAAAATGATTCGCAATCAGTATTCTGAAATGTAATTTTTAATCTGGATGATGCATATGAGCACTCAAGGCAAGGCCTATATTGTTGGTGCGTACGAGCACCCGACCCGTTACGCACCCGACAAGTCGGTCACTCAATTGCATGCTGAGGCAGCGATGGGCGCCTTGCGCGACGCAGGATTAACGCTGGCCGATGTGGATGGATATTTTTGCGCGGGAGATGTGCCAGGTTCTACACCGCTTTCCATGGCGGAATACCTGAATCTCAAACTGAAATGGATGGATGGCACTGAACTCGGTGGCTGCTCCTATATGGTTCATGTGCGGCACGCTGCACTGGCCATCGCCGAAGGAAAATGTTCAGTTGCGTTGATCACCCTTGCAGGCAAGCCTAAAAGTACTGGTATGGCAACTGGCACCAAGCCTCGCTCGCTCGGACCTGAGCGCCCAGAAACACCTTTTGATCTTCCCTATCAGACGACGATCACGAGCGTCTATGGCATGCTCGCACAGCGCCATATGCATGAGTACGGCACAACCCCTGAGCAGATGGCTGCGGTGAAAGTCGCCGCATCGACCCATGCGCAATATAACGAGCTTGCGCTGCTTAGAAAGGTCGTGAGCGTTGAGGACGTCGTGAATTCTCCCATCATCGCCAGTCCCTTGCACCGTCTGGATTGTTGTGTCATTACCGATGGTGGTGGTGCCTTGGTCATTACCAGTGCGGAAATAGCGAAAAAATTAAATCGGCCATTGGTCAAAATCATCGGTACGGGAGAGACCATCAACACCAGTAATGGTGGTTATCTTGATGCGACAAGCTCTGGTGCCGCGGTCACAGGGCAGATGGCTTTCAAGGAGGCCGGACTGACGGTGAATGACATTAAGTACGCCTCGATTTACGATAACTTTACGATTATGGTGTTGATCCAGTTAGAGGATCTTGGCTTTTGTAAAAAGGGTCAAAGCGGAGCCTTTGTTGCAGAAGGTAATTTGATTTCTGGAAAAGGTAAATTGCCCTGGAATACCGATGGTGGCGGACTATGTAATAACCATCCAAATAATCGTGGTGGAATTACAAAGGTGATTGAGGCGGTCAGGCAGTTAAGGGGGGAGGCGCATCCGTCTGTGCAGGTTAAAAATTGCGATATCGCGCTGGCCTCCGGGCCTGGCTTAGTGCTTGGCGTGGGCCACGCTCACTCAACTATCATCATGGAGCGTGAATAATCATGACGACGCAGACGACAACCAAAACATATCTCGACGATATTTTCGCAACCACCTATCCTGAAACCTCACCTTTCTGGGCCGCTGCCGAACAAAAGCGTTTATTGATCAAAACCTGTGAGCATTGCATGCGCGCGCACTGGTATCCCAGAATTATTTGCCCACTGTGTGGCAGTGATAAAACTGTGTGGAAAGATGCAAGCGGTCGTGGCACGATTTATTCTTTCAGCGTCATTGAACGCGCAGATCCTCCTTATGTGATTGCCTGGGTGGAAATGGAAGAGGGGCCGATCGCCATTACCAATATCGTTGATTGTGACTATAAAAAACTTAAGATTGGCGACAAGGTAGTCGTGCGGTTTCAGCAAACGCCAGAAGGGCGCACGGTCCCTGTCTATACCCCTGGCTGATTTATTTTTATTGCACTGCAGCGGCTTTTTGGTATCGTGTGGGAATTCATGATTTTTTAGAGAATCCCATGTCCATATTTTCACCGTCACGTTTGTTTTTCTTAGCACTGGTTAGTCTTGCGGTGGTGGGTCAAGCCCACGCCCAAGACAAAACCATGCGTATTGTGGTGCCATTTGCAGCAGGGGCTGTACAAGACACGCTTGGACGCAGTCTCAACGCTGAGCTTGGTGCCGCACTTAAACAGACAGTGATCGTTGAAAACAAGGCCGGTGCGGGTGGCACGATTGGCACGGCGCTTGTGGCTAAAGCCACTCCTGACGGCTCGGTGGTGGATCTTGCTGCTGCGAGTCATTTGATTGCAAAATATCTTTACGACTCTCTGCCGTACGATCCGATCAAAAGTTTTGCCCCTGCGGCCTATATCGGCAATGCCAGCTATATCCTGATGGTGCCGGGTGATTTGCCTGTGAATAATGTGGCGGACTTTATTAAACTGGTGAAGTCCTCGCCCGGTAAATACAACTATGCTTCGGCGGGTAACGGCAGCGCTACGCACTTGTCGATGGCTTATTTCGCAGGGATGGCTGGCTTAGCGATGGAGCACATCCCCACTAAATCTACCGGTGAAGCAGTGATGGAGGTTCTTTCGGGACGTGCGCAGGCAGTGATTGCGGCTAACGTCGCAGCCTTGGGCTATAAAGACGACAAGCGGATCAAGTTGTTGGCGGTGACCTCTCCCGGACGTTCCAAGTTCATTCCTGAACTGCCATCGGTGGCAGAGTCAGGTCTGCCGGGTTATGAATTCACCTCCTGGTTTGGTCTGTTGGCGCCTGCGGCAACACCGGTCAAGACACTCGACAATATTCAGGCGGCCATGGCGACCGTATTGAAAGATCCGTTGGTGCTTGAGCGTCTCACTAAGCAAGGTATTGAAACCGAAGTGCTCACCAACGCGCAGTTCGCGGAAATCTTAAAAAAGTCCGATGTCCAGATGGCGGACGTGGTTAAAAAATCAGGTGCGAAGGTACAGTAATGAAAATTGTCGAGGCATTTGCTGACTACAGTCAGTTTTTGGATATCAGACGCGATATCCATGCTCACCCTGAACTCGGGTTTGATGAGCACCGTACCTCCGAAATCGTAGCGACCAAGCTGAGTGAATGGGGCATAGAAGTGCACCGCGGTATCGCGGGTACGGGTGTTGTCGGTGTGCTCAAGGCAGGCTCAGGACCGCGCACGATCGGTCTGCGTGCGGATATGGACTGCCTGCCACTTCAGGAGCTTAATCAGTTCGCGCATGCATCGACCCATCCTGGGCAGATGCATGCCTGTGGCCATGATGGCCATACAACCATGCTCTTGGCTGCGGCGTGGCATTTATCTCAAACACGCAACTTCAATGGCACGGTGAATTTTGTTTTTCAACCTGCCGAAGAAATGGGGCGTGCCGGGGCTAAAAAAATGATCGCAGATGGCTTGTTTGAACGCTTCCCGTGCGATGCAATTTTTGGGCTGCATAACTTCTCGATTGGTAATGTAGGTGGGTTTGCCTTGAATGATGGTGCGTTTATGGCATCGAGCAATCTATTCAAAATCACCATCAAAGGTCGAGGCACACATGCTTCCATGCCTCATACCGGGATTGATCCTGTCGCGCCCGTTCTCGCCTTAGCAACGGCGCTACAAGGGGTGGTCTCCAAGGTGGTTCCCACTACGGACCGCGCCTTGTTAGCCGTCACGCAGCTTCAGGGTTCTGTTGCACCGAATATCATTCCTGACGAAGCCTCGCTTGGTGGTGTTGTTCGGACATTTTCATTAAGCGCACTGGACCGTATTGAGCAACGCGTCCGTACTTTGGCTACACATATTGCACAGTCCTATGAATGCGAAGCGGATATTTCCTTTCGGCGCGCCTCACCGCCAGTGATCAATCATCCTAACGAAGCGCGTTTTGCTGCCGAGGTCATGCGTGAAGTCGTTGGAAAAGAAATGGTTGATGACCAATTTCCAGGGGTACTGACAGCCGAAGACTTTGCTTACATGTTGCTGGAACGACCTGGTTGTTACGCATTTATTGGTAATGGCGAGGGTAAACATCGTCTGGAAGGCCATGGTGAGGGCGCATGCATCCTGCACAATGCATCGTATGACTTTAACGATGCGATCATTCCAGTGGGAGCGAGCTATTTTGTTCGTTTAACCGAGAAATGGCTGAATCAGGACTGACAGGATCTCACTGCAGGCATTACTAGGGTATTTGCCCATCAAAAACGCCTCCGACAGGGGCGTTTTTGCTTCTAATTTAGTTATGATCTGGGGTTGATGTACTCTTGCCTGCCACGTTGTGACTTTGGTGGCCATGCGTGCTGTGGAGAAAAAATGAAACAGTTATTGGCAGTGGCCGGGTTAATCGACCGGTTGACTGATTTTTTTGCGGGATTCGCCAAATGGGCGGTTTTCCTTTGCAGCTTTATCAGTGCAGGTAATGCGGTGGTGCGTTACACCATAGGGTATAGCTCAAATGCATGGCTCGAGATCCAGTGGTATTTGTTTGCGGCCTGTGTGATGCTTGGTGCTGCCCAAGTGTTGCGAGTTAACGAACATGTGCGGGTTGATGTGATTTACGGCACGTTGAAAAGCCGTAGCCGAGTCTATGTAGACTTGTTCGGATTACTGTTTTTTCTGATGCCAGCCATGCTGCTGTTTACGTATTTGTCGTGGCCTTTGTTTGTCAGCATGCTTGTCTCTCAGGAGATGTCAGGAAATTCTGGTGGACTGATTCGCTGGCCTGCGATGATGTTGCTGCCGTTTGGCTTTGGTCTGATGGTTTTGCAAGGCATCTCTGAAATCATCAAACGCGTCGGTTGGCTGACGCACCACTATCAGATGGACCTGACCTACGAGAGGCCACTGCAATGAGCATGGAAAACTTTGCCCCCTTAATGTTTGTGGGGCTGATCATCATTATGCTGATTGGGTTCCCTGTCGCTTTTTCACTTGCAGCACTTGGTTTGCTTAGTGGATTCATCGCGATTCAGATGAACTGGTTCCCTGTTAGTTTCATGTACAACTTGCCGCTGAATATCTTCAGCATTTTGTCTAATGATTTGCTGCTTGCGATACCGTTCTTTACTTTGATGGGGGCGATCCTCGAAAAATGTGGTTTGGCGGAGGATATGCTCGATTCGATGGGGCAGTTGTTTGGTCCGATTCGCGGAGGTCTTGGATACTCAGTCATTCTGGTTGGCTTTATTCTTGGCGCCATTACAGGCACCGTAGCAGGTCAGGTCATCGCCATGGCGATGATCTCGCTCCCCGTCATGATGCGCTATGGCTACAACATGCGTTATGCCACCGGCGTACTGGCCGCGTCAGGTACGATCACGCAGCTTGTGCCGCCCTCGCTTGTGCTGGTAGTGATGGCCGATCAGCTGGGTCGCTCTGTCGGCGATATGTATAAGGGCGCCTGGGGGCCTTCTATCCTTCAGGTATTGATTTTCCTTATCTATACCTTCGCCTTGTCAAAGTTTCGGCCCTCGCATGTGCCAGGTTTGCCAAGAGATGCACGAACATTAGACGGCTGGGCGTTATGGAAAAAATGCCTGCGTGGCATCATTCCTTCGGCCATTCTGATTTTTGCTGTACTGGGTAGCATGGGTGGTTTGCCTGGCATGACGACTGCGATCGCTACGCCCACCGAGGCGGGTGCCATGGGTGCAATGGGCGCTTTGATTCTCGCCTTTGTTCATAAAAGGCTGAGCTGGAACATTGTGCGTGATGGCATGACCAACACCATGCGGATTACGGCGATGGTGGTCTTTATTCTGATCGGCTCCAGGACCTTTTCGCTAGTGTTTCAGGGCGTGGACGGAGCGATCTGGATTGAACACTTGCTCTCAGGTTTGCCTGGTGGTCAGATCGGCTTTCTGCTGGTCGTAAATATATTTGTTTTCTTTCTGGCGTTCTTTCTTGATTTCTTTGAGATCGCGTTCATTATTCTGCCTATGCTTGCTCCGGTCGCAAACAAGCTTGGCATAGATATGATCTGGTTTGGTGTGCTGTTGTGCGTCAATATGCAGACCAGCTTTATGCACCCACCGTTTGGTTTTGCGTTGTTTTATTTGCGTAGCTCGGCCGACACCTTGTTTAAAACGGGATCTTTACCTTCGAAGGTCCTGTCCCGCGATATTTATCTCGGATCCATTCCGTGGGTGTTTTTGCAGTTAATGCTTGTGCTGATTGTGATTTTTATTCCACAAACCGTCACTGTTTTTCTGGATAAGCCCATTGTCGTAGACGTGAACACCATCAAAATCGAGTTGCCTGAAAATGATTTGGAGCAGTCCGAAGGCCAGGACGATCAAACTACCAATGATTTGATGCGCGGCTTGATGAAAGAGGCTAAGTAATCTGTATGCGTGCCGGGATGGATACTTTTATCGATCACCCTGTAGAAGGGCCCGCATTTCCTCTCTTAGTCAAAGGCATGGCAACGTTGTTAATGATTGCAATGATTTACTGGGGGGCGGGTGCCGAGCAGCAAATTATCTGGCACGAGTTTTCAACAGGTGCGGCGTTTCTTTTTGGTGGTGCAATCCTTATTACTGTCGTAGCCTACGTGTGGATCCTGAAGAGTCGGACATCGATTGATGGCTTGGCGATTGAGCAAACATGGATATGGAAAAGGCGAGTATTACTCGCTGACATCACACAAGCCAAATTTATTTATGTGCCCTATCTAAGCTGGTTGATCGCGCCACGATTGATCGTTCGCGCAGGTCCGGGCGTCAGTGTATTTTATTCTGCGAGCCCCCAAGTTCAGCGCGTATTTGCTCGCTTAATGTCCGGAAAATAATATAGCGGCAGGCTTGAACCTGTCGTGGATGACAATAATTTTTTGACGAATTTATCTGTACGAAAGGGAACAGACGATGGAATCGATTCAGTTTTCGGGAAGCGCCCGAGTTGTTGGAAATTTTTTAAAAGCCTTCATCGCTGCCACTGTTTGCGCATTTAGTTTGGGTGCGCAAGCGGCAGACTATCCGGATAAACCAATTTCAGTGCTTGTTGGATTCCCTCCGGGAACCTCGACAGACTCGGTCGCGCGGATTTTAAGTGAACGGTTAAGTAAAGAACTCGGTCAGCCGATTATTGTTAAAAATCGCCCCGGTGTTGGAGGCAGCCTTGCCTTGGGGGAGCTTGCCAAAATGAAGCCTGATGGCTACACCATTGCGCTTTCGGCATCAGGACCGCTAGGGATCAATCCGCATTTACTTAAAAATATTAACTACGATGCATTAAAGGATTTTTCACCAATTGGCCAGACATCTTGGCTACCCTTTTTATTAGTGACTAATAAAACGAAAGGTCTTGATACTTTCCCAAAATTGGTTGAATACGCACGCGCGAATCCGGACAAGCTTACCTACGCCTCGATCGGGCTCGGGACAACCAGCCATTTGCTCATGGCAATGTTGCTGGAGAAGACCAATCTGAAAATGGTCCATGTGCCTTACACCGGTAGCAGTCAATCACAGGCGGACGTGATCGGCGGTAATGTCGACATGACAATCGATACACTGGTCACTACCTTGCCTCACGTTAAATCAGGGCGACTGAATGGTATTGCTGTGAGTACAAGTGATCGCGCAAATTTAGATCCTACGATTCCGACTTTGCAAGAGCAAGGTGTACCCGATTACAACATGGGTGCCTGGCTGGGTTTTGTCGCCCCGCAGGGTACGCCGCCTGCAATCGTTAAACGTTTACATGATGAGGTGAATAAGGCGCTGAAAGATCCCGAGATCGCCCAGCGACTTGAAGCATTAGGTACGCAGGTTGTAATGAGTCCGAGTTCGGCTGAATTCAATGATTTGATTATCAAAAACTATGACACTTGGGGTCGACTGATTAAACAAGCAGGCCTCGAGCAGAAATAAATTAACCCGATTGATGTATGGATGACAGATCAGTATTTGTGGATATAAATATATAAAAGGATATGAAATGTTAAGACTGGATGGAAAGATTGCTTTGGTAACAGGCTGTGGCACACACGGAGAAGGCTGGGGAAATGGCAAAGCGATTTCTGTTCTATTAGCCAGACAGGGAGCAAAAATTTTTGGTGCGGATTTAAATCTTGATGCCGCAAAAGAAACCCAGCGCATCATCAGCGAAGAGGGTGGCGAGGCGCACGTCATGGCGGCTAACGTCACAACGGCAGCGGGTGTCAAGGAGATGGTCGATGCGTGTATTGCGCAATATGGCCGTATCGATATCTTGATCAATAACGTTGGTCGCTCGGAGCCAGGTGGCCCTGTTGAAATGAGTGAAGAAACCTGGGATGAGCAAATGGACGTCAACGTCAAGTCTGCCTTCCTGTGCTGCAAGGCTGTTTTGCCCATTATGGAAAAGCAGGGCAGCGGAGCCATTGTCAGTATCTCCTCCGTGGCGGGTATCAGCTATGTTGGCAAACCTCAGGTTGGCTATGCAGCGGGCAAGGCGGCATTGCAGCAACTCACAAAAACAACGGCAGTTATTTACGCTGCACGAGGTGTCCGTCTGAATTGCGTTGCACCCGGTTTGGTCTTTACGCCGCTCGTCAAGCGCCTCGCTGATAAATATGCAAAAGGTGATTTTGAGGGCTTTGTCGCACATCGTCACAATCAGGTTCCTGCAGGATTTATGGGCGATGCGTGGGATGTCGCCAATACAGTGGTGTTTCTGGCCAGCGATGAAAGTCGCTACATCACCGGCCAGACCATCGTTGTGGATGGCGGCCTGACGTCCGCCACGCGATAAGTATTCTGGGTCTACAGCCGCGGTCTATATTCGCGGTCAATATTCATTTCTACAGGAAACGCACATCATGAAAGCAGTTGTACTCAACACAGAAGGTTTTTCGATTCAAGACGCTCCGCGCCCAGTCCCTTCTGAAGAGCAGGTGCTGGTTCGTGTCAAAGCATGTGGTTTGAATCGCGCTGATCTTGGCGTGATCGCTGGTGGCAAGCATGGCAGCCAGGGTGGTGCCGGCACGATTCCTGGTATGGAGTGGGCCGGTGAGGTGGTTGAGGTTGGTGCCAAGGCGCACGGCGTTAAGGTCGGTGATCGCGTCATGTGTTCCGGTTCAGGCGGTTATGCAGAATATGCGGTCTCGGATTGGGGCAGAACCATACCGCTGCCAAGCGAGACGATGACCTATGAGCAAGCCGTCACGCTCCCCATCGCAGTACAAACTATGCACAATGCCTTGGTGACAGTGGGTGAGCTTAAGCCAGGTGAAACCGTTCTGATTCAAGGTGCCTCATCAGGTGTTGGCTTGATGGCGATGCAAATCGCCCGTGCCATGGGCGCCAAAATGGTGATCGGTACCTCTTCTAACGCAACACGTCGCGAGCAGTTAAAAAGTTATGGCGCTGATGTGGCGCTTGATAACAGCGATCCCAATTGGCCTGCACTGGCTATCGAGGCCAATGGTGGTAAAGGCGTTGATCTGATTATTGATCAGTTATCTGGTCCCTTTGGCAATCCAAATATGGAAGCCTGCAAAATCCTTGGACGTATTGTCAACGTTGGACGACTTGCAGGTCGTTTCGCAGAATTCGATTTTGACTTGCACGCGCTCAAACGGATCAAGTACACCGGGGTGACTTTCCGTACGCGCAGCATTGATGAGATCCGCGAGATTGCTTTACGTGCTATGTCAGATTTAGGTGCTCATCTCAAATCAGGAAAAATAGCTTTGCCGATTGATAGCTCTTTTAAATTTGATCAGATTGCTGATGCGTTTGCACGTATGCGTGCGAATCAGCATTTCGGAAAAATTGTTGTCACGCTGGATTAATGAATATGCACATCGAATCGGTCGACCAGTTAAGAACGCTCTATGGTGCGGCAAAAGAGCGTGCCTTAAAAAAGGAGATGCCTTCACTCGATGTGCATTGTCGTCAGTTCATTGCGCTCTCGCCCTTTGTCGTGCTTGGCAGTGGCGATCGTGCGGGTTATCTGGATGCATCGCCACGCGGTGGTTTACCTGGATTTGTCAAAGTGCTGGATGAGCATACGCTGCTCGTACCAGATTCTCCTGGCAATAATCGCCTCGATACGCTTGAAAATATTTTGAGCACAAAAGAGGTTGGTATGTTGTTTCTCATCCCGGGTATGGATGAGACGTTGAGAGTCAATGGTGTTGCAAGTCTGCACACCGATGCGCAGTATCTGGCTTGCTGCAGTTCGGAACTCAGGAATCCAAAACTAGTGATTAAAGTCGAGGTTCGACAAGCCTATCTGCACTGTGCCAAGGCATTTATGCGATCCAAACTCTGGGATCCAACGAGCCAGATCGAGCGAAGCATGATGCCAACCATGAATGACATGATTGGTGCTCAGACGGGTATCAATGCTGAGACGCAAGAAGAAACACTCAAGCGCTATCTCACCGAGCTTTAATACTTGTATATAGCTTGAAAGAATCCACCATGTCTGAAATCAAACAGAAAAGAATTGTTGTCATGGGCGCCGGTGCCGTCGGCTGTTATTTTGGCGGTATGTTGAGCCGGGCTGGACACGATGTGACACTGATTGCGCGTCCTGAGCATGTCAGCGCCATTAATGCTCAAGGTTTGCATATGGATTGCACGACATTTCAGGCGTTCGTTGAGGTGCGAGCTAGCGCTGAGCTTGATGCGATTGCGCACGCCGATTTAATTTTGTTTTGTGTTAAATCGCCTGATACGATCGCAACGATCGAATTGATCCGTCCTTATCTAAAACCTAATGCCATCATATTGAGTTTGCAAAATGGCGTCGATAATTGCGAACGTATTCGCAGTATCGTTGATAATCCCGTATTTCCGGCTGTTGTCTATGTTGCAACCATGATGGCGGGTCCGGGCAGGCTCAAGCACAATGGACGAGGCGAGCTGGTCATTGGCCCTTGGGAGTCTTGTGACAAAGAGGCTGAAGCTGTGCAGATGGCTATGCTCAGAGAAATTTCTGAGCTCCTCGAAAATGCTGCAATCCCTTGCCCCGTCTCTAAGGACGTACGTCGTGATTTATGGTTTAAGTTTTTGGTCAATTGCAGCTACAACGCTATCTCTGCAATCGGTCAGATCGAATACGGGAAAATGGTGTCGGTTGAGTCGGTCAAAGAGTTGATCGACACACTTGCCGATGAGGTCTTGGCGATTGCGCATCAAGAACAAATCAGCATTACAAAAGCAGAGGCTACGCAGGCTAATGAGATGATCGCGCAAACTATGGTGACACAACGCTCCTCAACGGCTCAGGATATCGCGCGAAAAAAATCTACAGAGATTGATTTTTTGAATGGGCTGGTTGTTCGGAAGGGGCGAGCATATGGTATTCCTACCCCTGCGAACTTGTCGGTTTATGCGTTGGTAAAAATGATGGAAAAATTTAACGACTAAGATGTTGTAGTGGAATTTTTGCTGTTAGATTGCCAAGGCCAACGGCCTTCGCTTTCGAGAATCAGTGACCAGCTTAAAAATGTCCGGATCAACACGATCGCAGCCAGGATCGCCACGCTTTCCAGTGAGGGGCTGATCGCAACTGTTCGGATAATGTCAGAGGCGACCAGTATCTCCAGGCCCAGCAGCAGGGCACGGACCAGCTGCATTCTGAATCCTGCATAGGCGTCTTCTGCATCGCCCTTGAGCGTTGCGCTGACAAAGCGAATTGCCCCCCAGGCAAAACCAACTGCGATGATCAATACGCCGGCTAGATCACCGACGTCACCGATAGTATTAATAAAGTTTTGTAGTTGCATGAGAGGCTGCCGCTCCACTGTTATGTTGGCGTATCATCAGCCATAATATCCAATTCAACGCGCATGCTGTAAGAACTATTTAAATAAAGCGTGTGAATTTCTGTAGGAGACAAGAATGATGTCGTACGTAAGTCGAGTTGCAAAGATATTTTTAATCATGACGTTGCAAGTCATATGCCTAAGCAGCGCAGGCAATGCCTGGTCAGCTCAAGCACTGACCGCCACGCAAATTACACAGCTTGCTGCCACGCTTGCCCCAACGGGTAAGCTGAGAGTAGGACTGTATCCAGGCAGTCCTGACTCTCTCATTCAGTCCAATGGGCCTGATGGTAATAAAGGAATGGGTTTTGAAATTGGTCGCGCGTTAGCTAACTATTTGAACGTTCCCTTTGAACCCATCGTCTTTCCCAAAAATGGAGATGTCCTCGCGGCAGCCAAAGAAGGAAAAATAGATTTTGTCTTTGTGAACGCAACGCCGGTCAGAGCTGAGTTTCTGGATTTTGTAGAGCCAACTATTTTTTCTGAGCAATCCTATCTGGTTGGGCCTAAGTGTGAGATTCGTAGCATTTCAGAGATTGATCGTCCCTATATGAAAATAGGGGTGTCTGGCGGTAGTACTTCTCAAGCGGTATTACCAACTATCCTTAAAAACGCAACATTGATTCCGACTAAAAGTCTGAAAGAAACTGAACAAATGCTGCTTTCCGGAGAGATCGATGCGTTTGCCACCAATAAGGGTATTTTGTTTGAGTTAGCAGACAAAATCCCTAACACCCTGGTATTGGAAGGTGCTTGGGGGCTAGAGCGGATTGCAATCGGTATTCCTAAAGGACGATCCAGCGGACTACCTGTTATTGCACAATTTTCCAAAGAGATCCTTGCCCAGGGTTTGGTTGCTGACGCAGTGAAACGAGCGGGCATGCGTGGGGTCAAATTAAACAACTAGATTGGCATGGATTTTGCTTTGTTAGCTAGGTCTTTTCGTGCACATATCGAGGTGGAGTCGCGAGGGATTAATCATAGGAATAAAGAATGACATGGTCGATACTCGCGCGTGATGAGCAAGGGCAATTTGGTATGGCGATTGCCAGCCGCTTTTTTGCTGTCGGTTCATTGTGCGTCCATTCGCGAAGGGGCGTGGGAGCGCTTTCGACGCAAGCGCTGATGAATCCACTCTACGGCCCCGCAGGTTTGGATTTGCTGTCACAAGGTCTCAATCCAGCCGGAGTCATTGCAACCCTTATCGCTGGCGATGAGGGTCGAGAACAGCGTCAGGTACATATCCTGCCTCATACTGGTGCAGCTGCCGCACACACTGGAACAGAGTGTATTGACTGGTGCGGGCATTTAAGCCGTGAGGGGCTCAGTGTCGCTGGCAATATGTTGGCAGGTCCTGAAGTGCTTGAGGCGACTGCAGATACTTATTTGTCAATGCAGGGACACCCGATGGCTGAGAGGTTGTTGGCCGCGATGGAGGCAGGCGAGGCAGCAGGCGGTGATAAGCGCGGTAAACAGGCGGCTGCGCTAAAGATTCAGCACCACGAGGACTACTTGCAACTTGATTTGCGTGTGGACGATCATCCAGACCCCTTAGCTGAATTGCGCAGGTTGTATGAGGTAAGCCTCGAAAGATTTCAACCCTTTCTGACCTGCTTGCCTGGTCGAGGTAGACCTTCAGGCATTACGCAACGCGCAGAGATTGAAGCGACGATCGAAACGTTTCACGCCAAGCGTGCACAAAAATGACTGCATTACTCCAAGTTCGTGAACTCAAGACTATTTTCTCTGCTGATGGGGGAGATGTTTCTGTCGTGAATGGCATCAGCTTTGATGTCCAGGCTGGCCGTACGCTCGCGATTGTGGGTGAATCAGGTTGTGGGAAAAGTGTGACGTCTCTTTCCATTATGGGTTTGTTACCCAGACCGCACGGCAGGATTGCGGGTGGCTCGATCAAGTTTGAGGGACGTGAACTCGTAGGCTCAAGCGAGCAAACATTGCAAGATTTGCGTGGCAATGGAATGGCGATGATTTTTCAAGAGCCGATGACCTCATTGAATCCCTCTTTCACAGTCGGAGAGCAGATCATGGAGGGACTGTTACGGCACAAAAAAATTAATCGTATCCGTGCGCGTGAAATCGCGATTGAAATGCTCAGAAAGGTGCGTATTCCTTCACCAGAACAACGTATGGATGAGTATCCTCACAAATTAAGTGGTGGTATGCGACAGCGGGTGATGATCGCCATGGGTATGGCTTGCGAACCTAAATTGCTGATCGCTGATGAGCCTACCACTGCACTCGATGCGACGATACAGGCGCAGATACTAGAATTGATGCGAACGCTTCAGCAGGAAACAGGTACGGCAATTGTATTGATCACCCACGATTTAGGTGTGGTGGCTGAGGTTGCCGACGACGTCGTTGTCATGTACGCAGGACGGATCGTCGAGCAAGGTCCTGTCAAGGAAATATTCAGTACCCCACAGCATCCCTATACCGTTGGACTACTGGGTGCAATTCCTAGGATGGATATCGAAAAGCAACGGCTGATCTCGATTGAAGGACAAGTCCCAAATCCTGCCCGGCCTTTACCTGGCTGTAGTTTTGCGCAACGCTGCCCCTTTGCCGATCAACAATGTTTAGAATTAATGCCCGCGTTGGTCGAAGTCGGTCTGTCGCATCGCTCAGCGTGTTTTAAAGCACCACTGGATCCAGATCTCTTACCCGTATGCTCCGGTTTAGAGGTTGTCGCATGACTTACTCCAAACCCATGACGGATCATCAGGTGCTCTACGAGGCTCGAGGCCTGACAAAGTTTTTCCCTGTTCGCAAGGGATTACTCAACCGTGTAACGGGCCATGTACGCGCGGTCGACAGTGTCGATCTAACCTTGCACCAAGGAGAAATCCTTGGCGTTGTAGGTGAATCCGGCTGTGGTAAGTCAACCCTCGGGCGCATGTTGCTGCGACTGATTGAACCCACAGATGGCAGTTTAGTGATGGATGGGCAGGAGCTTCTCAAACTGAGTCCCGCAGCCCTTAGGCAGCAACGGCGGGATATGCAATTGATTTTCCAAGATCCCTACTCCTCACTTAACCCACGCATGACGGTCGGACAGACCTTGACGGAACCTTTGCTGGTACATCGGCTTCACGTCGGACATGAAGCCGTGCGTGTAGCGCAATTGCTTGAGACAGTAGGCTTACGACCCGAAAGTGTCAATCGCTACCCCCATGAGTTTTCAGGCGGTCAGCGTCAGAGAATCGGGATTGCGCGCGCATTAGCCGTTGAGCCCAGATTGATCGTGTGCGATGAGGCGGTCTCGGCACTCGATGTTTCGGTGCAGGCACAAGTCGTCAATTTGCTCCAGGATTTGCAACAAAAACTCGGTCTATCCTATCTTTTTATTGCGCATGATCTTGCCGTGATCAAGCATATCGCCACGCGTGTTGCGGTCATGTATCTTGGCAGAATCGTAGAGATTGGCGACAAGCATGAATTGTTCAACTCCTCACGCCACCCCTATACGCGGGCACTGATGGAGGCAATCCCTATACCTGATCCGCAATTTAAGCGGCAAAAGCAGCTACTCAGTGGTGATGTCCCAAGCCCTTTGAACCCTCCTTCAGGCTGCCACTTTCATACCCGCTGCCCCTATGCTCAGCAACAATGCAGTGAAACAATCCCACAACTTGCCGGAGATGAGGCACACGCTGTTGCCTGTCATTTTCCTTTAAATTCTACAGACGAAAAACCTGTCAAGCAGTTAGTAAGCACTCCTGAACAGCTACGCCTACAGCGTTTGCAATCCGCCTTTTCAAAACCTTTGGTCAGTCAGGCCACCCCACCATGACAACAGATTCTTTAACTGGAGTTTTATCCATGAAACCTGGTATCCGTAATGTATTGAGCGTTGCTCTATTAGCACTCGCCCCTTTGTTCTGCTCGGCGCAAGTACTGCGCGTGGGGCTGGCCGAAGATCCCGATCTGCTTGACCCAACGCAAGCCCGCACCTTTGTTGGTCGCATTGTATTTTCAGCGTTGTGCGACAAGCTTGTTGATATTGATGAAAAACTCAATATCGTTCCTCAGTTGGCAACCAGTTACGAATGGGGAGCAGACAGTAAATCGATTACTTTTAAATTACGTGAGGGAGTGACATTTCACGACGGTGAGAAATTTGATGCTGCAGCGGTTAAATACAATATCGAGCGTCATAAGAATCTAAAAGGCTCTAACCGTTCTGGTGAATTAAAGCCCGTCACAACAGTTGATGTGATTGATCCATTAACCGTCCGTTTAAATTTAAATGCCCCTTTTGCGCCACTGCTTGCTGCACTCGCGGATCGTTCAGGCATGATGGTTTCGCCTAAAGCAGCAGAGTCACTCGGCGATAAATTTGCTGCGACCCCTGTTTGCTCTGGTCCGTTTAAGTTCGTTGAACGCGTCGCGCAAGACCGTATCGTATTTGAGAAATTTCCAAACTATTGGAATAAGGACGCGATTCATTTTGATCGGGTGATCTACACCCCGATTCCTGATGCCACCGTTCGTTTAGCGAACCTGCGCGCAGGTCAATTAGATTTTATAGAGCGAGCAGGCTCAAACGATTTTGCCTCAATTAAAAAAGATCCAAAACTCAAGAGCAGCAAAATAACTGAAATCGGTTATCAAGGCATCACGATTAACATTGATAAAAGTGATCGCGCTAAACAAAATCCGCTAGGAAAAGATGCAAAAGTTCGCGAGGCCTTTGAGCTCTCGCTCGATCGTCAGGGCATTGTCCAGGTCGCTATGGATGGACAGGCAACGATTGGCAATCAGTGGGTGCCACCGAGCAATACTTATTACGCTAAAAATGTTCCTATTCCTAAGCGGGATGTGGCGCGTGCTAAAGCTTTACTCAAAGAGGCCGGCGTCACTAATCCAAGCTTTACCCTCATGACACCCACGACCTCTGACTCGCAAAAAGTCGCACAAGTTGTACAGGCGATGGCAAAAGAAGCTGGTTTTGATGTGAAAATCCAGTCAACAGAGTTCGCAACCTCATTGAATATGGCGGATAAAGGCGACTTTGAGGCCTACGTACTGAACTGGAGTGGTCGCCCTGATCCTGACGGCAATATTTACAGTTTTGAAGGGTGCAAGCAGCCATTGAACTATACCGGTTATTGCAAACCCGAGACCGATGCACTGTTAAACGCTTCGCGTTCGAGTCTTGTTCCCGCTGAACGTGCCAAAACCTATGAACAAATCGCAGCTGAACTTTTAAAAGAACGACCCATCATTTATTTGTTTCACCGCGACTGGTTATGGGCCTATAACAATAAACTCAGTGGCGTGAAAGAAATCCCTGATGGTTTGTTGCGACTAAGTGGTTTGAAATTCAACTGAATGATCTGATACAGATCTAATTACTCACAGGCCGATAAGATGTTTGCATTTTTCCTTCGCCGACTGGTCTCACTACTACCGACCTTGGTGTTCGTATCGATGCTCATCTTCGGCCTGCAGCAATTACTTCCTGGAGATCCCGCGCAAATACTTGCAGGGGAAGATCAAAGCCCTGAACTGATCGCGCATCTGCGAGAAAAAATGCATTTGGATCAGCCACTACCTATCCGCTATTTTTACTGGGTCGATGGCGTCATGCATGGTGATCTGGGAGAGTCTGTCCGCACTCAGCAACCTGTGCTTGAGTTGATTCTGCAAAAACTGCCTGTCACGGCAGAGTTAGCTTTTTTATCGATGCTGGTTGGTTTGCTCATCAGTATTCCCGCCGGAATTATTTCGGCGGTCCGACCCGGTACCGCATGGGACTACGGTGCGAATGCGTTTGCATTATCTGGATTATCTATCCCGCATTTTTGGCTCGGGATTCTGATGATTTTATTTTTCTCCGTTGAGCTCGGATGGTTTCCTGCTTCAGGCTACGTCAGCCCATTTGAAAGTCTCAGAGAAAACCTCGCTGCGATGATCATGCCGGCCTTCGTACTGGGCACAGGGATCTCTGCGGTACTGATGCGACATACCCGCAGCTCAATGCTACAGGTATTGAACGCAGATTACGTGAGAACCGCGCGAGCAAAAGGCCTGAGCGAACGGGTAGTGGTTTTAAAGCACGCTTTACGCAATGCCCTGACGCCTGTCATTACTTTGGGCGCCTTGGAGCTCGGTACGCTGTTGTCTGGGGCGGTTCTGACCGAGCAAGTTTTCACGATCCCCGGATTTGGCAAGCTCATCATTGATGCCGTCTTTAATCGTGATTATGCCGTTGTGCAGGGTGTCGTACTCGTTACAGCAACAGCGTATATTCTGCTTAATCTGATGGCTGATATCGCTTATTTTGTTTTTAATCCGCGACTGCGCCACGCCTGAGCAAGGCAAAATAAATGACGATGTCTACCACAACAACGATTGTTCACCAGCCTGTTCCACAAGTTGAGTTAGGTCCATGGATGAGAGCCTGGAAAAAACTCGCGCGCAACCGCATGGCTCTGGCCGGCCTCTACACCATACTGTTTTTTATCTTGCTCGCTATATTCGCGCCCTGGGTGTCGCCCGATGATCCCCTCGCAACAAGCTGGGGTGCTATTCGCAAAGCACCCAGTCTGGAACATTGGTTTGGTACTGATGAGTTAGGACGGGATGTGTTGTCCCGGGTGATTTGGGGAGCCCGCGCCTCACTGCTCGCAGGTATTGTCTCTGTAGCCATCTCCTTAGTGCTAGGTATAGTGATCGGGATGGTCGCCGGATATTTTGGGGGAACTGTGGATGGGGTGATCTCTAGAATGACCGATGCTTTTCTCGCGTGCCCGTTTTTAATTCTAGCCATCGCACTTGCGGCATTTTTGGGACCTAGTCTGACGAATGCGATGATTGCGATTGGCGTGTCCGCCGCGCCAATTTTTGTCCGCTTGACCCGCGCACAGGTGCTAAATGTAAAAGTAGAAGACTATATCGAGGCTGCGCGTGCGATTGGCTGCTCTCCGATGCGAATCGCTCTGTCTCATCTATTGCCAAACATCACACCGCCGTTGATCGTGCAGTCGACTCTGGCGATCGCCTCAGCTGTGATTGCCGAGGCGAGCTTGTCATTTCTCGGCTTAGGTCAGCAGCCGCCGGAGCCTAGCTGGGGCAGCATGCTCAATACCGCCAAAAATTTCATGGAAGATGCACCCTGGATGGCGGTCTGGCCGGGGCTGGCGATCTTTGTGTTGGTACTTGCGTTTAACTTGTTAGGCGATGGTCTTAGAGATGCGCTTGATCCGCGTAGTCGATGACATCCGTGTATCGAGGTTCAATAAAAAGATTTCTCGTCTAGGGAAAGTAACGGAAAGGCGCTCAGCACTTCAGAATTTCCAAGTGCTGGAGCCGACTGCACGTAGCGCGAATTGAGCTCTGCAAAGGAATTCACACCCAACAGTCCCATGCAGATACGGATTTCGATTTCTAGCAATTCAAGCATACGCACGACGCCCGCAATCCCGTCTGCCGCAAGGCCATAACACTGCATACGACCCAGCCCCACCATATCTGCGCCACAGGCAATCGCTTTAACAATATCTGCGCCACGGTTAAACCCACCATCGATGATGATTTTGGCTCGACCATTTACGATATTAACTATTTCAGGCAGTGCATCCATTGCGCCTAAGCCATGATCCAGTTGTCGTCCACCGTGGTTAGATACATAAATCATATCGACGCCGTGTTCGACAGCAAGCTCCGCATCTTCAGCTGTCATGATGCCCTTCAGTATCAGAGGGATCGATAAGTTTGATTTCAGACGACCCACATCTTTCCAGGTAAGTTTTGCCTGATGCTCGCGACCCGGTACAACGCTGCGACGAATGTTTCGTTTTGCTAAATCACGTTCGCGTCTGCTGTATACGGCACTGTCTACGGTCAAACAGAAAGCACTATAGCCCTCATGGACTGCCCGCGCCGCAACATCATCGACCCATGCAGGATCACCGTGGACGTAGAGTTGGAAAAGACGCTGTGTATCAGGCGCCGCCTTGGCGACGGCTTCGAGACCTGGCGCACAAATTGAGCTCAGCATATGCGCCACGCCAAACTCACCCGCGGCGCGGGCGGCGTCAGCCGCTGCATGTTCACTAAACAACTCGAGACTGCCGACGGGTGCGAGTAAGACTGGCAGACGTAGCGAAGTACCTAAAAATTTTGTCGTCAGATCAATTTCACTGACATCTCTCAATACTCTAGGACGAAAAGCCAGCGCATCAATCGAGGCGCGGTTTCGTCTGAGCGTCGTTTCGGTTTCTGTACCGCCAACAATGTAATCCCAGGCATCATGATTTAGTTTTTGGCGTGCTTTTTGCACTATTTCATGCATTGCCAAAAAAGTGGCGTCAGAAGGAGAGGGAGTTTTGTCTCGAATTGTCATGTTTTTAGTCTTAGTCTGTTTGTGACGATATTATCTTGAAACGCTGAATAATTCACGTGGTATTGACCGCGAATAACTAATTTTTAGGCTGCCACTCGATATACTCGATGCCATTGTGCAAACCGTATGACTAAATTTGTAGAGACTTGATGACAACCCCGCCTCATGCTCAGCCTGAATCGCTGAGAGATTTATTTTTTTCATTCAGTCGGCTCGCAACCCAGGGTTTCGGGGGTGTGCTTGCGTACATGGAGCGTGAGCTCGTAGAAAGGAAAGGCTGGTTGACCCGAGAGGAGTTTCTGGGTGAATGGGCGGTTGCGCGAACAATGCCAGGTCCTGCTGCATTGAATTTAAGCATCATGGTTGGGGCACGCTATTACGGCTTACGAGGGGCTCTGGCAGCGATCGGGGGGATGTTCATGTTTCCGACCATGCTGATTATCTTGCTTGCGATCGGCTATGCAAAATTTGGTGAACATCCACAAGTCGTTGGAGCGTTGCACGGCATGGGTGCAGTCGCTGCCGCATTATTTATTGCGACAGGACTGAAATTGTTATCCGCCCTTAGAACAAACCCTTTGGGGTTGATGCTGTGCGGTGCAATAGCGGTTGTTACGTTTGTCGGGATCGCCTTGTTTCACTGGAATGTCATTCACAGCATGCTTGCTTTAGGCGGGTTTGGTTGCGTGATGGCTTATTTCAAACTTAAGGCTCGCGCATGAATACCTCACATGCGATCGTGATGCATCTTGCAGATTGGTTCGATTTGTTCACACAGTTTTTATATTATTCAATCGTTTCGATTAGTGGCCCACTCGTTTTACTCCCAGAGATGCGGAATTTTCTAGTTAACGAGCATCAGTGGCTGACAGATGCGCAGTTCAGTGCCTCAATCGTTCTGGCACAGGCGGCACCGGGCCCGAACATCTTGTTTGTGGCACTGATGGGGTGGAACGTAGGCCTGAATGCCGGAAGCGTTTTAGCGGCAATCGGCGGAGGATTTATTTGCATGATTGGAATTCTATTGCCTAGCTCAACCGTAGTATTTATTACCGCAGGTTGGGTGCAGCGCAATAGCCAATTAATCTTTGTTCGTGCTTTTAAGCAAGGTATGGGCCCAGTAGTGATTGCACTACTGATTGCTTCGGGTTGGACCCTTGCGACTGCCAATACGCACGCTGCACATGATTGGCCATTATGGGTTGTGACGGCAGTCACGACACTTATTGTCTGGCGAACAGAAATACCGATGCTATGGCTATTGGCTGCTGGCGGAGTACTGGGAGCCTCAGGGATATTAACGATAGCTTAATTACTATTTTTGGGCTTATGATCCGGCAAGGATCACTCCAATGTCGATAGGCATACGTTATGAGCCATACATTTCCTAATCATCTTCTATACGAATTTTCAACGCTTATCGTTGTGTTGGATCCACTTTCGACTGTTCCAGTGTTCATGGCCGTTACGCGTGACCTTGAGAGAAAGGATGCGCTGCGTGTGGGCGCATACAGTCTGTTGATTGCATTTGTGCTTTTACTGTTCTTTATTGTTTTTGGTCAGATGTTTCTGCAGGCACTCAAAATTCCAATGGCGTCGTTTCAGTTAGCGGGTTCGATCATGCTTTTTTTACTTGGTCTGGACATGATCCGAGGCAAGCTGACCGAGAGTACCGACAACAGCCCTCATGGAAGGAGCTTGATTCAGCGAGCTGCCTATCCTCTCGCCATGCCAGTGATCGCGGGCGCCGGATCGATGCTGACTGTCGTGATGCTCACGAACAACGATACACATACTGTTGGAGAGCAGATTCAGACAACTGTTTTGCTAGTACTGTGCCTCAGCATACATTTGATATCTTTTTCTCTGGCGGGATATATCAAAAAATATCTTGGAACAACAGGTATAGAAACGATTGGGCGAGTCTTTGGTCTGATTCTGACCAGTATTGCTGTCACGGGTATTGTGGTTGCAATCAAAATCAGTTTTGGACTTCCAAATATTCAATGATGTGAAATATGTTTCTTACACTTTCAAACCTGCATCAACGCACAATTAAAAAAATCATCATCTTGATACTGTGCTTGTTTGCATTGATTTTTTTACTATTGAATTTCCTGATTCCTGCGCCACCGAAAAAACTCACGATTGTCACGGGTAGTCATTCTGGCGGTTATCACCCGATCGGATTAATGTTTAAAAAAGAGTTGGCTCGCTACGGGATTTCACTGGAAGTTCGGGAAACTAACGGCTCCAATGAAAATTTAAGCCTGATTAGCGCTAAAAATAGCGATATTGATCTTGCGCTGATGCAATCTGGGACGGGTTTGGCTGTGAATTATCCAAACCTTGAATCATTGGAGTCACTGTTTTACGAGCCCTTGTGGGTTGCTTTTAATCCCTTGTCCTTTGAGACGTTGGGACGAGAGCCCCGATCAGTGGCAGAGCTCAAAAATAAAGTCGTATCAATTGGTGTTCAAGGCAGTGGTACCTATCAATTGAGTCAGTCCATACTCAAGATGAATGATCTGGATATAGCCGAATCAAATTTTGTTCAGCTTAATAACGACGAAGCATTCATCGCGCTTAAGTCGGGAAAAATTGATGCGATGATGGTTGTGCTGGCCCCTGAGGCGGCACTCGCTCAAAAGATATTTAATGATCCTGCGATAGGATTGATGTCGATTGAGCAGGCGTACGGCTATCCCGGGAGACTGAGCTACCTTAAACCTATCGTACTTAAGCCCGGTGTATTGAGTATTGCCAACGATGTTCCTCGTACCCAAAAGTTGACGATCGCACCCGTGGCTGAGCTTGTTGCAAAAAAGGATTTGAATCCCGCAACAGTTTATCTGTTGATGAGTATTTCAAAAAAATATTTTTCAAAGCCAGGAATTCTCAATGACGAAAACGAATTCCCAGGAAATTCAGGTCTGAGCTTCAATCTGAATCAAGATGCAGAAAACTATCTTAAAAGCGGACCCTCATTTTTATTTCAGTATTTGCCGTTCTGGGTCGCGGTATGGGTCGATCGTATGCTGAAGTTAAGTCTGCCATTATTGGCGCTGCTAATCCCTTTGTTAAATGTGATCCCATCGCTCACGGATTATCGAAAAAAATTAAAGTTTGCGAATATTTATCGCGATCTCAAAATGATAGAGCAAGGTGTGAGTGATCATCAGGATCAGGGCAAGTTATCCAAACAGCTCACTGATATTGATCAGCGAGCGAAACAACTAAAAGTCTCAGACTTTCATATGAAAGATATTTATGAGTTGCGCATGCATATCGAAGCGGTAAAAAATCGCTTGATGGCTGACAAAGTCAGTGCAATGAGAGCAACTTAACTGCGCGTCCAGTTAAGTTGCTCGTAAAAGATTGAGTGTAAATATCAATCAAACTTCCAGTTGTAGATCTTTTGCAAATTACCGCCCATCAGTTGGGTACGCTCCTGTTCTGATAGCTGATCGGTGAGCCTGAACGCATCAACGCCTTGCGCGTAATTTAGTATCTTTACCGCTCGCGTCCAGTCAGTCCCCCACATGCAACGTTCTATACCGTATGCATCAATAATTTTTCTAAGGGCTGTCCAGATATCCTGATAGGGATAATCCTGTTTGGATAAGGTACAGGCGCCCGTTAATTTGATGGCAACATTTGGGCAATCTGCCAGTGCAAGAACAGAAGGGAGATCGCCGAAAGGATTTTCAAGTGGCGGTGCCTCGTAAGGCTGTTGTAGTCCTAAGTGATCGACTACGATTTTTGTTGTGGGATGTTGAATGGCTAATTGCTTAACTTGAGCGAGTCTGCCCCAGCACAGCAGATTGACTGGTAGGTTATGACGTGCAGCAGCCGCGAGTACCCGGTTAATACCAGGATCTGCAGCATCCTCTGAGATACCACGATTAAGCATAATGCGGATCGCGATCGCACCGGCTGTCTGGGCCCAGGCTGCAATGGATTTCTCGACTTCAGGATCGCCTGGATCGACAGGTTTGATGAGTCGAAAGCGATCAGGGTACTGTTTATAAACTTCGACCGCATAGCTCTCGTCATAGTGATACATGGTGTAGACAGATACAAGTATTGCCGCATCAACTCCACAGGCATCCATCGCTGCGATCATGTCGCTGCCAGTGACTTCGTCTGGTCCATGTAAAACATTGGCCCAAGGGCGTCCCGGATGGTTGCGTTCATACGCGTGAACTTGAGCGTCGATGATGGTCATTGTCATTCCATTTTTACGTTTGTTTGTATATAAACGATTTATACATAACTTTTAATTTTTTTGCCGGAGCGGCGTGCAGCCATGCTGGCCATAGAGACTGCATCACCGCTTAAGGTGTCTAAATGCTGAGACATGAAGGTTGACGCGTCATTTTGATTCATCTCCAAGATCGCGC
>CANCRX010000038.1 GCA_947380655.1 Alcaligenaceae bacterium
AAGACCGACGAAGAAGCCAAGGCGCTGTTGACAGCCTTTAGCTTCCCGTTCCGCAACTAAGGGGCGCAGACGTGGCTAAACTTTCAATGATCAATCGCGATATCAAGCGCAAAATGACAGCAGAGAAATTTGCTAGCAAGCGCGCTGCCCTTAAGGCGATTATCGATGATTCATCCAAGACCGACGAAGAGCGCTATGAAGCGCGGCTGAAATTTCAGCAACTTCCCCGTAACGCGAGCCCAAGTCGTCAGCGTAATCGCTGCGCGATCACAGGCCGCTCACGTGGTGTGTTCAGCAAGTTCGGACTTGGCCGCATGAAACTGCGCGAATTGGCCATGAAGGGTGAAATCCCCGGCATGACCAAAGCTAGCTGGTAGGAGAATAAAACATGAGCATGAGCGACCCAATCGCCGATATGCTGACTCGCATTCGTAATGCGCAGCAGGTAGACAAACCATCGGTAACCATGCCCTCCTCCAAGCTGAAAGCAGCGATTGCTGCTGTGCTTCAGGATGAAGGCTATGTTGATGGTTTCCAGATTAAAGGCACAGCTGCAAAGCCTGAGCTGGAAATTACCCTGAAGTATTATGCTGGCCGTCCAGTGATCGAGCGCATCGAACGCGTTTCGCGCCCTGGCCTGCGTATCTACAAAGGTCACGGCAACATTCCTCAAGTCATGAACGGCTTGGGTGTGGCCATCGTATCCACTTCACGTGGTGTGATGACCGATCGCAAAGCACGCGCCAATGGCGTGGGCGGCGAAGTGTTGTGCTACGTGGCTTAAGGAGAGAACCTAATGTCACGTATCGCTAAATATCCAGTCGAACTCCCTAAGGGTGTTGAGGCTTCTATCAAGTCAGACATGATTACAGTCAAAGGCCCATTAGGCACATTGACTCAGGCATTGAACGGCGACGTAATTATCAACGAAGATGGCGGCAAGCTGTCATTCATCGTTGCGAATGACTCACGTCAAGCTAAAGCTATGTCAGGCACAATGCGCGCACTCGTCAACAATATGGTTGTCGGTGTAAGTAAAGGTTTTGAGCGCAAGCTGAACCTGGTGGGTGTGGGTTACCGCGCTGCCGTTCAGGGAAATGCAATCAAACTTCAACTCGGTTTTTCGCATGACGTCGTACACGGCATGCCAGAAGGCGTGAAAGCTGAATGCCCCACTCAGACGGAAATCGTCTTGAAAGGGTCAAACAAGCAGGTTGTTGGTCAGGTCGCTGCAGAGATTCGTGCATACCGTCCACCTGAGCCCTACAAAGGCAAAGGCGTTCGTTATTTCGATGAGCACGTCACGATCAAAGAAACCAAGAAGAAATAATCGCGCAAACAAGGAAACATCATGGACAAAAAAATTTCCCGTTTGCGTCGTGCAGTGCCGACGCGTAAGAAAATCGCTGAGTTGCGAGTCAATCGCCTCCAGGTTTTCCGCTCGAATCTGCATATTTATGCAAACATCATTTCGCCCGAAGGTGACGTTGTTTTGGTTTCGGCCTCAACAGTAGAACCAGAAGTGCGTCAACAGTTAGCCGGTCAATCTGGTGCAGGTAGCAACACTGCTGCAGCAACTTTGATTGGTAAGCGCGTTGCTGAGAAAGCGAAAGCTGCAGGCATCGAGCTGGTTGCTTTTGATCGCTCGGGTTTCCGTTACCACGGCCGTGTTAAAGCCTTGGCCGATGCCGCGCGTGAAGCCGGTCTGAAGTTTTAAGCGAGGAATAGTCAAATGGCTAAAGAACAACGCAAGAACGCTCCTGAAGAGCGAGATGACGGCCTCCGCGAAAAGATGATTGCGGTTAACCGCGTCAGTAAAGTCGTTAAAGGTGGTCGTACCATGAGCTTTGCAGCTCTGACCGTAGTTGGCGACGGCGATGGCCGCGTCGGTATGGGCAAAGGCAAAGCACGTGAAGTGCCCGTGTCAGTTCAAAAAGCAATGGAACAAGCTCGTCGCGAGATGTTTAAAGTTGCTCTGAAAAACGGCACACTGCACCACACCGTGGTCGGTAAGCACGGCGCTTCGACAGTGCTGATTTCGCCCGCTGCTGAAGGTACTGGCGTGATTGCCGGCGGCCCCATGCGCGCTATTTTTGATGTAATGGGCGTGCGTAACGTCGTGGCGAAAAGCCTCGGCTCAAGCAACCCTTACAACATGGTTCGTGCCACGCTGAATGGTTTGCGCGCGTCTCTCACTCCGTCGGATGTTGCCGCTAAGCGTGGCAAGACCGTCGAAGAGATTTTGGGGTAAGTCATGGCTCAAAAACAAGTCAAAGTGACCCTGGTCCGTTCGACCATCGGTACCAAACAAGACCATCGCGACACCGTTCGCGGTCTGGGTCTGCGTCGTGTCAACAGCAGTAAAGTGCTGATCGACACACCCGAAGTTCGCGGAATGATCAACAAAGTTGATTACCTCGTGACTGTTTCGGAAGTTTGAAAGGAAACACGATGTCGATTACTCAACTCAATACGATTAAGCCTGCAGAAGGTTCCACTCACGCCAAACGTCGCGTAGGTCGCGGCATTGGTTCGGGTCTGGGCAAAACTGCTGGTCGCGGCCACAAAGGTCAAAAATCACGTTCAGGCGGCTTTCATAAAGTCGGTTTTGAAGGTGGTCAGATGCCTTTGCAGCGTCGTCTGCCAAAGCGTGGTTTCTCTACGCTTGACGGTCACCTGTATGCACAGATCCGTTTGTCAGACTTGCAAGCTCTGCCTGTCGAAGAAGTTGACGTGCAGATTCTGAAGCAAGCTGGTGTGGTGGGTGTCCAGGTTCGTTACGTCAAAGTTTACAAGTCAGGTGAACTGACACGCAAAGTTACCCTCAAGGGTATCAGCGCGACTGTTGGTGCGCGTGCTTCTGTTGAAGCCGCTGGCGGCAGTATTGCTTAAGACGGATCATAGATAGCATGGCAACAGCACAGACAACAGGTAAAGCAGCACCGAAATTCGGCGACCTCAAACGTCGTCTGATATTTCTGGTGTTAGCCTTGGTGGTTTACCGCCTTGGCACGCACATACCTGTGCCTGGTATCAATCCAGACGCGTTAGCAGACCTTTTCCGTCAGAATCAGGGCGGAATACTCGGTTTGTTTAACATGTTCTCGGGTGGTGCGTTGTCACGCTTCTCGATCTTTGCTCTGGGGATCATGCCCTATATTTCTGCATCGATCATTATGCAGTTAATGTCAGTGGTTGTACCCTCCCTTGAGGCGATTAAGAAAGACGGTGAAGCAGGTCGTCGCAAGATTACCCAGTACACACGTTACGGTACGGTAGCGCTGGCGTTGATTCAGGCAGTAGGCATTTCTGTGGCACTCGAGTCTCAGCCTAACCTGGTGATTGAGTCAGGCATGATGTTCCGTATCACCACGGTTGTTACACTTGTCACTGGCACGATGTTTGTGATGTGGCTGGGTGAACAGATTACCGAGCGTGGATTAGGTAACGGGATTTCGATTCTGATTTTCTGCGGTATCGTTGCAGGCTTGCCTGGCGGCTTAGCAGGACTTCTTGATCTGGTACGTACCAATGCGATGTCTGCATTATCGGCATTGTTTATTGTTGCGTTAGTAGTTGCGGTAACAGCTTTTGTTGTGCTGGTTGAGCGTGGTCAGCGCAAGATTACAGTGAATTATGCAAAACGTCAGGTTGGTAACAAAGTTTACGGTGGACAAACGTCTCACTTGCCTTTGAAGCTGAACATGGCCGGTGTAATTCCTCCAATCTTTGCATCGTCGATCATTTTGTTCCCGGCAACGATTACTAGCTGGTTTTCAAGTAGCGAAAACATGCGTTGGTTAAGCGATCTGGCTGCGGCACTTGCACCCCGTCAGCCGCTCTATATCACCCTGTACGCTACAGCGATTATTTTCTTCTGTTTCTTCTATACGGCACTGGTGTTTAATAGCCGCGAAACAGCAGATAATTTAAAGAAGAGCGGTGCGTTTGTACCCGGGATTCGTCCAGGTGAACAAACTGCAAAGTTTATCGACAAGATTTTGATGCGGTTGACTTTGGCTGGTGCCTTGTACATCACGTTGGTGTGTTTGTTACCAGAGTTCTTAGTCATGCGTTGGAATGTACCGTTTTACTTTGGCGGCACCTCTTTGCTGATTATTGTTGTAGTTACGATGGACTTCATGGCTCAGGTTCAGGCCTACATGATGTCACACCAGTACGATTCACTGCTCAAGAAGTCTAACTTCAAGGGCTCGAATCTGCCAATGAGATAAGCGAGAGCAATGTCAAAGGACGACGTCATTCAAATGCAGGGTGAGATTCTTGAGAATCTTCCCAATGCAACATTCCGCGTTAAGCTGGAAAACGGCCATGTAGTATTGGGCCATATTTCCGGCAAGATGCGTATGCATTACATCCGGATTTTGCCGGGCGATAAGGTCACAGTGGAACTCACCCCCTATGACCTTACACGCGCCAGAATCGTTTTCCGCTCTAAATAAGCGGCTGGGTTACGTAAATAACAGGAATAAACCATGAAAGTAATGGCATCGGTTAAGCGGATCTGCCGCAACTGTAAAATTATTAAACGTCACGGCGTAGTGCGAGTAATTTGCACTGATCCGCGTCACAAACAGCGTCAGGGCTAATCATGATTAGCCTCATCGCAACGTATTAAATCAAGGAACAGTCATGGCCCGTATTGCTGGCATCAACATTCCGCCGCATCAGCACGCAGAGATCGGCCTGACCGCCATTTTTGGCATCGGTCGCACTCGCTCACGTAAAATCTGTGAAGCAGCTGGTGTGCCTTTGAACAAAAAGGTCAAAGATCTCACCGACGCAGAACTCGAGCGCATCCGTGAACACGTAGGTGTGTTCGCGGTCGAAGGCGACCTGCGACGCGAAGTACAGCTCTCGATCAAGCGATTGATCGATCTGGGTACCTATCGCGGCATGCGCCATAAGCGCGGCCTGCCCGTTCGCGGTCAACGCACTCGCACCAACGCCCGTACCCGTAAGGGACCACGTCGCGCTGCTGCAAGTCTGAAGAAATAATAAGGATTAGACGATGGCTAAAGCTTCTGGCAGCGGCGCTACACGCGTTCGCAAAAAAGTCAAAAAGAATGTATCGGACGGCATTGCGCACGTTCACGCTTCTTTTAACAACACTATCATCACAATCACCGATCGTCAGGGCAATGCTCTGTCATGGGCAACGTCTGGTGGTGCTGGTTTCAAAGGCTCACGTAAATCGACACCGTTTGCAGCACAGGTTGCAGCAGAAACGGCCGGTAAAGTGGCAATTGAATACGGTATCAAGACGTTGGAAGTTCGCATCAAGGGCCCAGGCCCAGGTCGCGAATCTTCAGTACGCGCCTTAAATGCGTTGGGTATCAAGATTTCGAGCATTGCCGATATCACACCCGTACCGCACAACGGCTGCCGTCCACCTAAGCGTCGTCGTATCTAAGGGGTATCCACATGGCACGTTACACTGGTCCCAAATGCAAACTCTCACGTCGTGAGGGCATTGATCTGTTCTTGAAGAGCGCACGTCGTTCACTTGAATCCAAGTGCAAACTTGATTCCAAGCCAGGTCAGCATGGTCGCACTTCAGGTGCTCGTACATCAGACTACGGTCTTCAGTTGCGCGAAAAGCAAAAAATGAAGCGTATGTACGGCATTATGGAAAAGCAATTCCGTAAATATTTTGCAGAAGCAGAGCGTCGCAAAGGCAACACCGGCGAACAACTGATTCAGTTGCTCGAGTCGCGTCTTGACAACGTTGTGTACCGCATGGGTTTTGGCTCAACACGTGCAGAAGCGCGTCAGCTGGTTTCACATCGTGCAATTGAGCTCAACGGCCACACTGCAGATATTCCTTCAATGCTGATCAAGTCTGGCGATATCATCTCCATTCGTGAAAAAGCCAAGAACCAGGTTCGCATTCGTGAAGCAATGGATCTGGCTGCAGGCAATGGCATCCCCCAGTGGGTTGACGTTGACACAGCAAAGCTGGTCGGTACTTTTAAACAAGTTCCTGATCGTGCTGACGTCGCTCGTGATATCAACGAGTCGATGGTTGTGGAATTGTATTCGCGTTAATTTTGATGTTGTGTGTTATGGGCTCTCTGGCCTGCAATACGTAGTAATCAAGCTCACCCGCTTCGTTGTATTGATCGTGTTAAATACGACCAATCTGACAAGCGGGTTTTGCACCAAAAATTAGTCTAGTATTTTTCTCGCCGGGTTACCGGTTCCCATCAGCCTTATCGGTGTAACGAGCCGAGGGTATTGAAAAGGAAATATCACGATGTCAGGTTTTCTCAAGCCACGCTCTATCGAAGTCGAACCAGTCGGCACCAACCATGCCAAGATCATCATGGAGCCGTTTGAACGCGGTTATGGCCATACCTTAGGTAACGCGCTACGTCGCATTCTGTTGTCATCCATGACAGGTTACGCACCTACCGAAGTGCAGATCACTGGTGTTGTGCATGAGTATTCAACCATTCCTGGCGTTCGCGAAGACGTCGTGGACATTCTGTTAAACCTGAAAGGTGTTGTGTTCAAACTGCACAGCCGTGATGACGTGACCCTGGTGCTGCGTAAGCAAGGCGCCGGTCCTGTTTTCGCATCAGATATTGAATTGCCCCATGATGTTGAAATCGTCAATCCAGGTCAGGTGATTGCTACCCTGACTGAATCAGGCAAACTGGAAATGCAGATCAAGGTCGAAAAAGGCCGTGGTTACGTTCCTGGTAACGTACGCGCACTGATCGATGATCGTGCACACACAATTGGTCGTATTGTTCTGGATGCCTCGTTCAGCCCAGTGCGCCGTGTCAGCTACGCAGTCGAAAACGCCCGCGTTGAACAGCGGACCGACCTTGACAAACTGGTCCTCGACGTTGAAACAAACGGCGTGATTTCTCCTGAAGAAGCCGTGCGTCAGTCAGCACGTATCCTGATGGATCAGATTTCAGTATTTGCAGCACTCGAAGGTGCTGGCGATTCTTACGAAGCGCCTAGCCGTGGCACACCACAGATTGATCCAGTTCTGTTGCGTCCTGTCGACGACCTCGAGTTGACCGTACGTTCAGCAAATTGCCTGAAAGCAGAAAATATTTACTACATCGGCGATCTGATTCAGCGCACCGAAAACGAATTGCTCAAGACACCAAACCTTGGTCGCAAGTCACTCAACGAAATTAAAGAAGTCCTGGCTGCGCGCGGCTTGACTTTGGGCATGAAGCTTGAGAACTGGCCACCAATGGGCCTCGAGCGTCCATAAGCTAGTCATTAAGTACGCGGTGAAAGCCGCTACTAATTTTTTTGTTATAGTACGTCCCCCAACCGGACCGCAGCCTTGCTGATAGAAGATCCGGTAAAACCCAAGTAAATACCACGAGCAAAATGCTCTGGGTACAAGCTTATTTATATAGATTCATAAAGGAAATATCATGCGTCACGGTAATGGATTACGTAAACTCAACCGCACCAGCAGCCACCGTCTGGCTATGTTTCGCAACATGGCTGTTGCCCTATTGACCCACGAAGCAATCAAGACAACTTTGCCTAAAGCAAAAGAACTGCGCCGCATCGTTGAGCCTCTGATCACCATGGGCAAGACCCCAACACTGGCTAACAAGCGTCTGGCATTTGCCCGTTTGCGTGACCGTGAAATCGTTCTGAAATTGTTTGCAGAAATTGGTCCACGTTACGCAGCCCGTAATGGCGGCTACACCCGTGTGTTGAAAATGGGTTTCCGTCAGGGTGACAATGCTCCGATGGCTTACATGGAATTGGTTGATCGCCCAGTGGTTGAGGCTGTAGAAGCCGCTGCTGAGTAAGCTGCAGACCGTTAATAAAGAGAGCCTCAGTTTGAACTGAGGCTTTTTTTATGCATGATTAACAGGAATAAATGTATATGCTTCAAGACGATGTGGTTCTCGTGCTCACACAAGCACCGGATCAGGAGATTGCAAAAAACATCGCTTATCTGGTTGTAGAAGAAGGCTTAGCAGCGTGCGTCAATATTGCTACCCCAGTTTTATCCATTTATAAATGGAAAGACGATATTGAGAGAACAGAAGAAATCCCGCTGACAATCAAAACAACGTGGTCACGCTATGCAGCACTGTCTCAAAGAATAAAAGAGCTACATCCTTACGATATTCCAGAAATCGTTGTGGTACCCGTCATGGCTGGCGATAATGCCTATATACAGTGGGTTAAAGATATGACAAGGGATCGCTCCGCATGAAAATATTTCGCGCCTTCTGGTTTGTCTTATGCTTGGCCTTGTGTGTTTCGCAGGTGGCCCGGGCGGATGAAGATGGTTTTCTTGATCCGGAGAAAGCTTTTGTCATGCGCGCGGAGATGAATGGCGCACAGTCAGTCAGTTTGATTTTCAATATCGCGCCTGGCTATTACATGTACCGTGATCGGTTTGAATTTTCCGCCAGCAGCTCAGATATTAAATTAGGAAGTGCTGTTTTTCCGGCAGGTCGGATCAAATTTGATCCGACCTTTAATAAAGAGATGGAGCTGTATTTCAATAGCTTAACAATACAGCTTCCAGTACAAAAGAACATAGCGGATCAAACTGCAAACCAGTCAAAACCGCTGGTTCCCATTAAGCTAACAGTAATGGGGCAAGGGTGTGCAGAAGCGGGCCTATGCTATCCGCCGATGCCTTTTGTCGCGACACTTATTCCTACCGCAGACGGGAGTGCCTACACAGTCGAGCAAGTTCATAAAAGTTTGTTCGCCCGCATCACCGATGGACACCTTAGCGAAATTTTATTCGGTGGTCACGACGAGGGGCTGGCAAATCTTTTGTCAGCGTCTGGGCTTCTGGAGTTAACACTTCTATTTTTTATACTTGGTGTGTTGCTCGCGCTCACTCCCTGCGTGTTACCCATGGTGCCGATATTGTCTGTGCTGTTAGTGGGTGAACAACATCACGTCTCACGTGGTCGTGGATTCATGCTTGCAGCAGCCTATGTGGCCGGTATGTCTGTGGTCTATACGTTACTGGGTATTGCCGCTGGCTTAAGTGGAGCGGGGCTCGCTGCCTGGCTGCAGACTCCCTGGGTGCTTGGCGCGTTTGCGCTGTTACTCGGCATACTCGCATTGGCGATGTTTGATGTGTATCAGTTTCAGATGCCTAGTAGTATCCAATCACGACTGACCGTGACGAATTCGCATATTCTTGGTGGACGCATGAGCGCTGCCTGGCTGATGGGCGCACTCTCAGCATTGATTGTTGGTCCTTGTGTCGCAGCACCTTTAGCAGGCGCCTTACTCTACATCTCTCAGACGGGCGATGTGGTGCTTGGCGGAACCGTGCTGTTTGCCATGGCTTGGGGGATGGGCGTGCCGCTGTTACTGATGGGGGCCTCAGCGGGTAAATTCATGCCACGTACGGGTGCGTGGATGGAAGGTGTGAAAAAGTTTTTTGGCGTATTGTTATTCGCTACGGCGTGGTGGATGGTGATGCCCTTGCTTCCTACCTGGGTCCAGATCCTGGGTTGGGCGGTGCTGTCAATGCTCGCGGCCATGCTGTTGCGCACGTTTGATTCTTTGGGGCCCGGAGCGGGATTTACGGGTGTGTTGCGCAAAACGCTGGGGATGTTGCTGGTACTGCTCAGCGCAATCTGGGTGGTTGGTGTGGCCAGTGGCGGCCGTTCTTTAATGCAGCCTTTGTCGCATCTGGCATTGATGCCGCAAGATAAACCTGCGATGGTGTTGTCGACCAGAATGACGGTCAATAAACCTCAGGGATATGGTGCCAAGGAACAGCTCTTAGGCACGGGTCCAACGACATCAGACAATAAAACCGGAAATGCTGGTGCAACCGAAAATACCAGGGCAATGGATACAGCCCTACCTGTTTTCACCAGAATCAAGTCCGTAGAAGAGCTCGATGCGCTGCTCTCACAGACAGACAAACCCGTGATGCTGGATTTCTATGCAGACTGGTGCGTGTCGTGTAAAGAAATGGAAGCGTTTACTTTTGCCGATCCTGACGTTGCAAAAAAAATGAATCAGATGCTCTTGTTGCAAGCAGATGTGACGGCCAATGATGCGACAGACCGAGCGCTGCTTAAACGATTCAGACTATTTGGGCCACCAGGAATTATTTTCTTTGAACCGGGTGGCGCTGAACGGCGCGACATCAGAGTCGTCGGGTTTCAAGATGCGAAGCGTTTCGCATCCACTCTTAACCGCATATTGAATTAATCCAGGATTTCATGTCTTCCCCTGCTGCATCTGTTTCACCTGACTCAACAACCCCGGTCATTATTCTTCTCGCTCTGGCTGCATTTGCCAGTGCCAGTGCTTTCAGAATTTGTGACCCCCTGCTTCCTGTGCTGGCCAGTGACTTTGGTGTGCGTACGGCACAGGCTTCAAACTCGGTTACCTTTTTTTCTATTGCATACGGCGTGATGCAGTTTTTTTACGGACCGATGGGCGATCGTTACGGTAAGTTTCGGGTGCTTTCTACGGCCACTATTGGCTGCGCATTCGGGAGTTTGTTGACCGCTATGGCCCCCACACTGGACATGGTTGTAGTTGGGCGATTTATTTCAGGTGCAACGGCGGCAGGCATTGTCCCGTTATCGATGGCATGGATCGGCGATAACGTTCCCTATGAGCAACGTCAGGCAACCTTAGCAAGATTTTTGCTTGGCTCGATTTCGGGGTTGGCTGCCGGACAATTTATGGGTGGGATTTTTGCCGATACGATCGGCTGGCGCTGGACGTTTGTGGTGATGGCCGTCGTCTATCTGGTCGTGGGGACATTATTGATATCGAAAAGAAAATCTGTACCTGAAAAAATTACGCCTCATGGTGAGCGGAGTAATTTTTTAGCGCCTCTTAAGCAGGTCCTTAGTATTCCATGGGCACGTATCGTAATTCTGACGGTTTTTCTTGAGGGCGCTTTTGTGTTTGGACCGCTGGCTTTTGTCCCGGCGTATTTGCACGAACATCACGGCATTGCAGTTTCTTGGGCAGGTGTAATCGGTGGTTTATTTGCTCTCGGAGCGCTGATGTATGCACTACGCGCGAATCAGTTGGTCGGCATGCTGGGGGAACGACGCCTTGCCTTATATGGTGGCGGTACGATCGCCTTATCCTACACAATCTACTGGATTTCGGGTACCTGGCACTGGGCGGTACTTGCGAGCATTTTGTCCGGGTTTGGCTATTACCTGCTTCACGCTGTGTTGCAGACGAATGCAACACAGATGGCACCCGCCGTGCGCGGCACAGCCGTTTCACTCTTTGCTTCGTTTTTATTTCTTGGGCAGTCGGTGGGTGTTACCGCTGCGGCACTGCTGGTCGACGTAGCCGGCCTGGGTGCCGTTTTCCCGGTCGGGATGGTGGCAATACCACTGCTTGCTTATTCTTTTGCCTGGAGGCTGCGTAATCGCGCCTCACAAACAGTGAAGGCGTAATTACGCAAGTACTGTGACGCAAGTACTGCGACACAAGTACTTTTTCAGTGCCTTATTTGCGCTCAGCTAATAATTTCGCTGCGGCCACCGCAAAGTATGTCAGGATGCCATCGGCTCCTGCCCGCTTGAATCCGAGCAGCGACTCCATCATCACTTTGTCATGATCGAGCCAGCCGTTCGCTGCAGCCGCTTTAAGCATCGCGTACTCGCCACTGACCTGGTAGGCAAAGGTCGGCACACGGAAAGCGTCTTTCACGCGGCGCAATACATCCAGGTAAGGCATGCCGGGTTTGACCATTACCATGTCTGCGCCTTCACGCAGATCGGCTGCGACTTCGCGCAAGGCCTCATCGATATTGCCGGGATCCATCTGGTAAACCAGTTTGTTGGATTTACCGAGATTGGCAGCTGAACCGACTGCATCACGGAAAGGACCGTAAAACGCACTGGCGTACTTGGCGGAATACGCCATGATGCGGGTATGAATGTGGTCGTTAGACTCCAGGATCTCCCGGATCGCGCCAATACGGCCATCCATCATGTCACTGGGAGCCACGATATCGACACCGGCCTGGGCCTGCACCAATGCCTGTTTAGCCAGAATGCTCAGGGTAATGTCGTTAATGACATAGCCGTTTTCATCGATGACGCCGTCCTGGCCGTGACTGGTGTACGGGTCGAGCGCAACGTCTGTAAGTACGCCGAGCTCGGGGAAGCGCTTTTTCAGCTCCCTGACTACACGTGGCACTAAACCATCCGGATTCATGGCTTCAGCACCGTCGAGGGCCTTAAGCGAGGGATCAATGACCGGGAACAGTGCCATCACTGGGATACCGAGCGCCACGCACTCTTCGGCAATGGGCAGCAGGGTGTCGAGCGAATAGCGATTGACGCCTGGCATCGAAGGAATTGGCTGAATAACGCCCTGACCTTCAATGATAAAAACAGGATAAATCAAGTCATCTACAGTGAGTGAGTGCTCACGGACCAGGCGGCGGGAAAAGTCATCGCGGCGCAGACGGCGGGGACGGCTGGATGGGTAATCAGCTAAAACGAGGTGGGGAGTTGTCATGGCACGACCTGTGGTGAGATCCAGTTTTCAATTTGTTGGGCGGCTTCTTCGAGGCCGATACGAGCGGTGGCGGAGAATGCAACAGCATTCAAAGCGCCGATGTCAGCGAGTTCTTTTTTTACTGCAAAAATGGCCTTGATGCGTTGGCCATAAGGGAATTTGTCGGCTTTGGTGAGCAAAGCCAATACGGGTCGTCCGGTTGGAGCGATCCAGTTGGCCAGACGCCGGTCCAGATCCGTGACCCCGCGGCGGATATCGATCAGGAGCACGATGCCGGCCAAGGAGGCGCGGGTTTGCAAGTAACCGCCCAGCACATCGGCCCACTCTTCGCGGGCGCGATGGGCAACCGAGGCGTAGCCGTAGCCAGGCAAATCGACCAGAAACCCTAACTGACCTTCTGGATCAAGCGGATCGGGGATGCCGAACATGTTGATCAGACGGGTACGGCCTGGCGTTTTACTGGAAAACGCTAGTCTTTTCTGGTTGGCGAGCACGTTAATGGCCGTCGATTTGCCGCAATTTGAGCGTCCGACAAAGCAGACTTCCGGGGCGCCAGGCTCTGGTAACTGGTCCAGACGGGCGGCGGAAGTGAAAAAAGAAGCGCGGTGCAAAATGGACACGAAAGGGCCAATACAAATGTTGTAAGTCCCTATTGTATAATCAGCGGCTTAGATAGCTATATATATAGCTGTAGATTCGATATCGTCGAGGTCTTCAATGAAGCGTGTGTTGTCTCGTGTAGTGCTTGCGAGCGGTGTGTTGCTTGGCATCACAGCCGTATCCCCCAGTTTTGCTGCTGATGCAGCGGGACCTGCAAAACCTGATGCTGCCAAGGGCGGCCAGCTCTATGAGCAGGGTGATGCCGCGCGTGGCGTGGTTGCCTGTGTCTCCTGCCATGGCGCAGCGGGCAATAGCACCATTCCTGCTAATCCAAATTTGGCAGCTCAGTCGCACGAGTATCTGTATAAACAGCTCGTCAATTTCCGTCCTGCAGAGGGTGCTAAAGAGCCGCTGCGTAAGGGCGTTGATGGTGCGCCTTCGATGATGACGGCTATGGCAGCACCTTTGTCTGATGCAGATATGCGTAACGTCGCATTTTTCTTGTCACAGCAAAAGCTCACAGAGCCCGCAACGGCGACCAACGTGAAATCTGTTGAGCGCGGTCAGAAAATCTGGCGTGCCGGTATCCCTGAACGCAACGTTGCTGCCTGTGCGGGCTGCCATTCGCCTAATGGCGCGGGTATCCCCTCGCAGTTCCCACGTCTGTCCGGCCAGTTCCCCTCCTACATCGAAGATCAGCTCAAGTTATTCCGTGCCGGTCATCGTGCAAATGGTCCGATGATGAATCAGATTGCAGATCGCATGAATGATGCGGACATTAAAGCCGTGTCTGATTACGCTGCTGGCTTGCGTTAATTCAAGTTCAACCCCGCAGACTATCTGCAGGGCGAATTGATCAAAGGGGGCGTCTTTCAGACAGCCCCTTTTTTTTGTGAAGAGTTGTGTGACTGCTGCCACGAAGAACGTACGCACGGGTTTGCTGGAGCTGTTGAGCTCCATGCGTTTCGCCATCAGTTTGCTGGTGTTTATTTGTCTTGCCAGCCTGATTGGTACGGTATTGCCACAAAATAGATCAGCTGGCGCTTATATCGATCAGTTCGGGCCGTTCTGGTTTGAGGTGTTTGATAAGTTTTCACTCTGGCATATCTATAACAGCTGGTGGTTTTTAGTCACGATGGCATTTCTTGTGACTTCCACGAGTTTGTGTCTGATCCGCAATGCGCCCAAAATGTTGAAAGACGCAAGTTCATTTCGGGAAAATATTCGTGCCTCGAGTCTGCGATCTTTTCATCATAAAGTTGAGCTCGATACAACGCGTGATGTGCAAAGCACAGCAGGTGCTGTTCAGACTTGGCTTAAAAAGCAAGGCTATGCCGTGCGTGTCAAGGTTGAGGGTGATGCGCAGTTACTGTCAGCCAAGTGCGGTAGCGGCAATCGCCTCGGTTATATCTTTGCACACGCGGCGATTGTGATTGTCTGCGTGGGTGGCTTGCTCGATAGTGAGTTACCGATTCGTTTGCAAGTCTGGCTGTTTGGTAAAACGCCGATTCTTGAAAATATGCTGATCGTCGATGTTCCGCAGGCGGGTCGTTTGTCGATCAATAACCCGAGCTTTCGTGCCAATGTTCTAGTTCCGGAGGGCGGCGATCGTAGTGCAGCGATCGTGAGCGTCGATGATGGGGCGCTGGTGCAGCCTTTGCCGTTCACTTTGGCATTAAAAAAGTTTTTTGTTGAGTATTACTCAACCGGTATGCCAAGCCGTTTTGCCAGCCTGGTCGAGGTAACCGATCCAGAGAATGGCAAAAAGTTTGAAGCGACGATTGAGGTCAATGAGCCTTTGCATTTCAAAGGCGTCACGGTCTATCAGTCGAGTTTTGATGATGGTGGCAGTAAAGTTGAGTTGATCGGTTATCCGCTTTCTGGTTCTAAGCCTTTGACTATTGATGTAAGTGGCCAGGTCGGACAGACCAGCGATGTAGCCTTGGGTGATACAGGTAAGCATGTCAAACTCGAAGTCACAAAGTTACGCACCATTAACGTTGAAGACATCTCGGCTGGCGAGCCATCTGCACCAAAAGAATTTGGCGAGCATGTTGCCTCGGTGACAGGCAGCGCAGCGGGCAAGCAAAATAAAAACCTGAAAAATATTGGCCCGAGTCTTGAATATCGCTTGATTGATCAAAGTGGGCAGGCCACACTTTTTAATAATTACATGCTGCCAGTAGAAATGGATGGGTTTCAGGTCATCCTGGTGGGCGTTCAGGAAACAGGTAGTGCGGGCTTTCGATATCTGCGCATACCTGCCGATGAAAAAGCCTCTGTATCTGAATTCATGGATGTGCGTGCGGCATTGGGTGATCCTGCCGCACGAACAGAAGCGGTCAAGCGTTTTGCACAAACCTACGCAGGCAGCTCGACCGATCAACAGGCGCTGGAGGGTTCCGCTTTGCGTGCGCTTGATACCTTTGCCTCAGGTGGTTTACAGGCAATTTCCAAGTTTCTCGAAACAAACGTTCCGCCGGCTGAGCAGCAACGCGCAGCAGATATTGTGATTCGGTTGCTTGGCTCATCCATGAGTGAGCTGCGTCAGGTTGCACGTCAGCGCGCAGGCTTGCCCGTACTTGGAAACACAGCTGCAGATCAGGAAAAGAATATCGCCTGGTCCCGCCTGGCAGTCGCTGCGCTTTCGGATATAAATCTCTATCCTGCGCCAATCTTATTTACCCTGAAGTCCTTTGAGCACGTTCAGGCCAGTGTGTTTCAAGTCAGCCGCACGCCTGGCAAGATGATTGTTTATATCGGCTGCCTGTTTCTGGTGATTGGCATTTTTACAATGTTCTATGTACGTGATCGTCGCATCTGGGTCTGGTTGCGACCTGCAGAGGGCACATCGGGCACGCGTGTATTGGCTGCGATGACATCCCAAAAGCGTACACTGGATTTCAATCGTGAATTCGATCGGTTCAAACAGGCCCTGTCGCGTTTGAACCCTCCAGAGCGATCAACCTGATTTATTGAGATTTGCTATGACTGAATCAGTCTCCGTTTCCGTCAATGACTGGGATGACTTGTCCGAGTCGGGTGATGCCCGTGTCATGCGTGGGCGCCTTAACTGGACCGACGTATTATTTTTCCTGTTGCTGTCCTGTGGCGCGGCCTATGCACTGATGAACTTTAGTGCTTCGATGGATTATTACGAGCAGACAATCCTTTGCCTGGCGGTGCCGGTGCTGACTTGGATGGGTTGGTTGTGGCGGCCTTTGCGTAATCTGATGTTAATTTGCGCAGCCAGCGCGGGTTTTGCGATTTGGTTATATCAGGGCGATATCGCTCGCGCCGAACAAGTATTTTTTCTCAAGTATTTGTTTTCATCACAGTCCTCTATTTTGTGGATGTGCGCGCTGTTTGTATTAGCGACCGTTTGTTACTGGATTGGAATGGTCAGTTCGACGGCAGCCTGGTTGGGTACAGCATTGACGTGGGGGGCGGTGTTTGCCGGTACTCAGGGATTGCTGGTACGCTGGCGTGAAGGTCATTTGATGGGTTCTGACATTGGTCATATCCCCGTTAGTAATTTGTACGAGGTCTTCGTACTGTTTTCGCTGATTACAGCCTTGTTCTATTTGTATTACGAACGTCGCTATGCCACGCGCGCACTCGGTGGCTTTGTGATGTTGGTCATTACATCATCAGTGATTTTCCTGCTGTGGTATTCATTCACACGCGATGCGTTTCAGATCCAGCCGCTGGTACCAGCACTCAAAAGCTGGTGGATGAAAATCCATGTCCCAGCTAATTTCATCGGTTATGGCACGTTCTCGCTTGCTGCAATGGTGGGATTCGCCTACTTAATTAAACAACACGGTCAGACCAAGTCCTGGCTCAAGCTTGCGCCATTGTTTGTGCTCGGCGTGCTGTTAGCGGGCGAACCGATGGTGTTTCGCACACAGGGGTTATCAGCGACCTGGATGTTGTATTTCGGCATTGGCGCATTGATTGTTGGGGCGATCCTGTTGTTTCGCAGGCCGATTGCTGCCAGGTTGCCTTCGCTCGAAGTCCTCGATGACATCATGTACCGGGCGATTGCGATTGGGTTTGCCTTCTTTACCGTGGCGACTATTCTTGGCGCACTATGGGCTGCGGATGCCTGGGGTGCATACTGGCAATGGGATCCAAAAGAAACCTGGGCGCTGATCGTCTGGCTCAATTATGCGGCATGGCTCCATCTGCGTTTGATGAAAGGTCTGCGCGGCACGATGGCGGCCTATTGGGCACTGGTTGGATTACTCGTGACGGGTTTTGCTTTTCTGGGCGTAAATATGTTTTTGTCGGGATTGCATTCCTACGGGACGCTTTAACCCGACAGAATGCCTGAATAAAACGTCAATAACAACGGAATCGAAACATCGTGACGCCTGCCAGACCCTGGGTTGTTTTAGTTGCCACACTAACCATTCAGGCGCTCGTGGCAATGGCGCTGATGACCCTGCCGGTCGTCGCCCCCGTTGTTGCCAAAGAGCTTGATATTTCAACAACCTATGTCGGTGCCTATGTGGCACTGGTGTATTTCGCCGCCATGGTTTCCAGCTTGCTTGGCGGCGCTGCAGTCAAACGCTGGGGGGCGATTCGCTTGAGTCAGGTCGGTCTGTTCTGTTCAGGACTTGGCTTATGTCTGTGCGCAGTGCCGCAGCCCGTTGTGATCGCACTGGGCGCCTTGTTTATTGGCGCAGGATATGGGCCAATCACGCCTGCCAGTTCACATCTTTTGATTAAAACTACCCCGCCGAGCCAGTTATCGCTGGTCTTTTCCATTAAACAAACGGGTGTGCCCCTAGGGGGCATGGTCGCAGGGGCGTTGGTGCCTTCACTGGATTTGCTGATTGGCTGGAAATGGACCTTTATTGCAGCTGGGATTGCTTGCTGGCTGTGCGCCTGGTCGGTTCAATCCTTGCGTGCCGGACTGGATGATGATCGCGACCCAACCGTTAAGCCCTCCATTCTCACGACCGTTGTACTACCGTTGAAGTTGATCTTTGGACACCGTAGCCTGAAAGTACTGTCGTTTATGTCTTTTTTGTTTGCGATCTGCCAGATGTCACTGATGGCGTATCTGGTGACTTTTTTGTTTGAGGATCTTGGCTGGTCGCTGGTTGCGGCAGGTGTTGCTTTGACGGTTGCCCAGGCCGCAGGGGTCGGTGGTCGGATTTTCTGGGGCTATGTTGCTGATCGCTGGCTCGGTGCGGTCATGATGTTGATTGTGATCACCGTTTTATTAGCCGTCGGTGCGGTAGGTACCGCATTTCTGCGTGAAGATACCTCGCTCTGGATATTATTCCCGATCTTGATTGTTTTTGGCGCATCTGCGATTGGCTGGAATGGCGTGTATCTGGCTGAAATTGCCCGCCAGGCACCCAAGGGGCAAGCTAGCGTTGCGACCGGTGGTACGCTGTGTATTACCTTTCTAGGGGTCATGTTGGGACCGCCCTTTTTTGGCTTGGTGGCAGGGACAGTCCATAGTTATGGTTTGAGCTATGGTTTTTTGCTCATTCCCGCGATCGTTATTTTTGTTTTACTCATGAGACTGCGAAGCGGCCCCTCTGCATAAAAACCATTCTCCCACATCACGGCTCGCTTCAAGTTCAAGTCCACAATGACGTGCTGTGTGGTGAGCCTGGCTAAGTATATTGTTCATAGTGGTGGACAATCGCCGACAACAATGCGATATTTAGTGTGCCCGATCATTAGGTCGAAACCTGACTGTTAGTCAACACGAGGACTCTTATGCACCATCACATAAATAAAACATTGCTGCGCGTCGGTTCTGCGCTGGCCTTGACCACACTTATGGCGCTCGGCAATATTGCTGGTGCACAGACGCGTGGCGGAACACTCAACGCGATTGTGCAGCCAGAGCCACCTATCCTGATGCTAGGTCTTAATCAGCAAGGTCCGACTCAATACGTAGCAGGCAAGATCTATCAGGGCCTGCTGACCTATGATGAAAAACTGCAGCCTCTGCCTTCGCTTGCTAAAAGTTGGAAAGTGTCGCCTGATGCCTTGACCTACAGCTTTGAGTTACAGCAGGGCGTCAAATGGCATGATGGCAAGCCATTCAGTTCCGCTGACGTCGTGTTCAGCATGGATCAGTTCTTGCGCAAAATGCACCCGCGCGGTCGTCTGGTGATTAACAAATACGTTGACTCCATTACTGCGCCAGACGCCAACAATGTTGTAATCAAGCTCAAAGAGCCCTTCGCACCATTCCTGAGTATCTTTGTCGTCGACAACATGCCAATGGTACCCAAGCACATTTACGAAGGTACGGATTACGCGACAAACCCCGCGAACCAGACTCCGATCGGTACCGGCCCATTCAAATTCAAGGAATGGAAAAAAGGTTCATACGTCACCCTAGTGCGTAACGATGAATACTGGAAACCAGGTCAGCCATACCTTGACGAGATCGTTTTCCGTGTGGTGCCAGATGCCGCCTCACGGGCGGTGGCCTTTGAAAAAGGTGATGTGCAGGTTCTGCGTGGTGGTGACGTGGATAACGTTGAGGTCAAGCGCCTGAAAGCCTTGCCCAATGTTGAGATGACCACCAAAGGCTGGGAAATGTATGCACCGCTGTCATTTATGTTTATGAATCAGCGTAGCGCGCCTTTTGATAATGTCAAAGTTCGTCAGGCCGTGATGCATGCAATGAATCGTAAGTTCATTGTCGACAATATTTTCTTTGGTCTGGGAAAAATCGCAATCAGTCCCTTGGCCTCAACCACATTGTTCTTTGAGCCAAAAGTCACGCAATATGACTTTAATCTCAAAAAAGCACGCGAGCTGATCAAAGAGTCTGGCGTGAACGTTGGTGCGCGCACCATCAAGATCTTGAGCTTTCCCTATGGCTCAGCCTGGGATCGTCTGGCTGAATACACTAAGCAAAGTCTCGAGCAGATTGGTTTCAAAGTCGAAATCGAAGCCGCTGACGCTGGTGGCTGGGCTAAGCGCACGGGTGATTTTGATTTTGATCTGACGTTTAACTTCACATACCAGTATGGTGATCCAGCACTCGGTGTGGCACGTCACTACCTGTCCACCAATGCGGTCAAAGGCTCGCCTTTCGTCAACAACCAGGGTTACAACAATCCTAAAGTTGATGATTTGCTGAATAAAGGTGCTTCTGCGATCACCAAAGAAGAACGTCAAAAGCTTTACTCCGAGGCTCAGAATATTCTGGTCAACGAGGTCGCGAACGGTTTCCTGTTTGAAATCGAATACCCTACTTTCTATCGTAAAAATATCAAAAATCTTGTGACGACTGCCATTGGTCTGAACGAAAGTTTTGATAATGTCTGGATCGAGAAATAAATAGTCAGTCAATCACACGAGCACCTCTTACAGGTGCTCGTGTTTTTTTAGACCGCACGATCAGGACACACGAATTTTGAAGTTTTTATCTTTTCTTGCTTCACGACTTTGGAAAGCACTCGGTGTGATCCTGGGCGTAGTGGTCTTTAACTTTTTTCTGATCCGCTTGGCCCCCGGCGATCCAGCGAGCATCATGGCGGGTGAGGCAGCCTCTTCTGACCCAGCCTACGTCGAGCAACTGCGGCAGCAGTTTGGTTTTGATCAGCCGCTCTATCAGCAGCTTTGGCTCTATCTCAAAGGCATTTTGCATTTTGATCTGGGCTACTCGTATCGCAACAAATTACCTGTTCTGGATCTGATCTTGGAACGGCTACCAGCGACGCTATTGTTAATGGGTTGCGCATTTATATTTTCGATTGTGCTGGGTGTGGCTCTGGGCGTGCTTGCCTCCCGTAGCCGCTACACAAGCCGTCATAAATGGCTTGATAGCGCCATCATGACTGGCGCTCTACTTTTGTATGCGACGCCTTTATTCTGGTTATCGCTGTTAATGATTATTTTCTTTTCCGTGACGCTGGGCTGGTTGCCTGCTTTTGGTATGGAATCGGTTGGTGCACACTATACCGGCTGGGCACATGTGGCAGATGTCGCGACCCATCTGGTTTTACCTGTCATCTCGTTGGGCTGTTTTTTTATGGCAGTCTACGCGCGCCTTACGCGCGCAACGATGCTCGAGGTGATGGGCATGGATTTCATCAAGACTGCGCGCGCCAAAGGGGTACCTGCCGGCCAGGTAATCCGCAAACACGTGTTGCGTAATGCCCTGCTTCCCGTGGTGACCTTTGCAGGCATTCAGCTTGGCCAGATGGCGGGCGGTGCGGTATTGACAGAAACCGTATTCGCCTGGCCTGGAATCGGGCGACTCATGTTTGATGCCTTATTGCAGCGGGACTATCAATTGCTGCTTGGCGTATTTCTGGTGACTGCAACGATGGTCGTCGTGTTTAACCTGTTAACCGATCTGCTGTATCGATTCATTGATCCGCGGATCGAATTCGGGACCTAACATGAAGCAATTTTTAAAACATTTCGCAATGAATCGTGGTGCCCTGTTAGGCAGTGGGATTTTATTGATTGTGATTCTGACGGGAGTCTTTTGTTCGTTCCTGTTTGAAGAATCACCGTGGATGATGGTCGGGCAGCCTTTGTTGCTGCCCTTTCAGGAGAGTGAGTTTCCGCTAGGCACCGACATGCTTGGGCGTGATATTGCTGCTGGGCTAGCCTATGGTGCACGCGTCTCCTTGATGGTGGGAGTGATTTCAACACTCGTTGCCGTGTTGGTCGGCGTGATGATAGGTGCGGCTGCCGGCTATTACGGTGGCTGGATCGACGATGCGATGATGCGGTTTACCGAATTTTTTCAGACTATTCCTCAGCTCGCGATGGCGGTCGTGCTCGTGGCGATCTTAAGTCCTTCTATTTATTCCATCGTGGGGGCGATTGCTATTGTCTCCTGGCCGCCTGTTGCCAGGCTGGTCAGAGGAGAATTCCTTTCCCTTAAGCAACGAGAGTTTGTGCAAGCCGCCGTGGTCATTGGTCAGCGTCCGAGCCAGATTATTTTTTCGCAGATACTGCCTAATGCGATCTCTCCCATTATTGTCACAGCCTCGCTGATGATTGCGACCGCGATCCTGACCGAGTCGGCGCTGGCCTTTTTGGGACTAGGTGATCGCAACATGATGAGCTGGGGTTTCATGATCGGCGCCTCTCGCACCATGTTGCGTGAAGCACCCTGGATGAGCGTCATGCCAGGCGTAGCGATTTTGCTGACCGTGCTGGCGATCAATCTGATAGGTGAAGGCCTCAATGATGCAATGAATCCCCAGCTGCGCAAGCGCGGGGAGTCCTGATCATGGCCTTCTCAGAGAAACCCGTTAGTCATTCGCCCTTACTCGCGATCCAGAATCTCTCGGTTGCGTTACCTGTAGGGGGTGATCGTCCCTATGCTGTCAAGGATATTTCGTTTGAGCTCCATCCCAACGAAATCCTCTGCATTGTCGGTGAGTCAGGTTCAGGCAAATCGATCAGTGCAAACGCTATTATGGGTTTACTCCCGACCTATCTGAAACCCCAGGCAGGTCGAATTCAATTTCGCGATCAGGATTTACTGCAGCAGTCCGAGCACGTGCTACTGGGCTTGCGTGGCAAAGATATCGGCATGATTTTTCAGGAGCCGATGTCGGCACTCAATCCTGTGATGAAAGTCGGTGATCAGATTGCGGAGGTGATGCAGGTGCATCACGCCTTTGCGGGACCTGATCAAAAACTCAGGATTCACACCCGCGTCCTGGAGTTGCTGGGGCTGGTAGGTTTGCCTGATCCGCAAGCGTTGCAATATGCCTATCCTTTCAGGCTCTCTGGTGGTCAGCGTCAACGTGTCATGATCGCGATGGCGCTCGCGCTGGAGCCAGCAATCCTGATTGCCGATGAACCAACCACAGCACTCGATGTCACTACGCAGGCCCAGATTCTCAAACTCATTAAGGACATTCAACGCTCCATGCATATGGCGGTGATGTTTATCACGCATGATTTTGGAGTGGTGGCCGATATTGCGGATCGAGTGCTGGTCATGGAAAAGGGTTTGATTGTTGAGTCAGGCCAGGCTGCAGCGGTGCTGAACACCCCTGTGCATCCGTATACAAAACGCCTGATTGCAGCGGTACCGCACGGCACCTCAAGGTCTGATGAAGAGAGGAGCGAGGCTGAGTTATGCCAGACGCATTTGCCAGTACTGGAGGTCGTCGCGCTTAAAAAAACCTACGTGACCGCCAGAGGTATGTTTGTAAAAAAACGCGTAGTACATGCGGTGAACGCAGTGAGTTTTACCGTCAACCGCGGACAGACGCTTGGTATCGTGGGTGAGTCAGGTTCTGGCAAGTCAACCATTGGACGCTGCCTGCTCAAACTCACAGAGATTGATGGCGGGCAGATGTTTTTTCAGGGCCAGGATATCGCGCCATTATCTGCTGCACAATTTCGTCCGCTGCGCCATAAAATCCAGATGATTTTTCAGGATCCTTTCGCCTCGCTGAATCCTCGCCATACGGTTGGGCGCATCCTCACGGATGGCCCAGTGGCCAATGGTGTCTCGTATCAGCAGGCGGCGCGACGTGCACGCGAATTGCTCAAGCTCGTTGAACTCGAAGAGTCTGCGTTTGATCGCTATCCCAATGCATTCTCTGGCGGCCAACGTCAGCGTATCGGCATTGCGCGCGCGTTAGCGTTAAATCCCGAATTGCTCGTTGCCGACGAATCTGTTTCTGCGCTCGATGTATCGGTGCAGGCGCAAGTCTTACGTTTATTGCAAGATATACAGCGGCGTTTGAATGTCGCAATGATTTTTATTACTCATGATTTGCGTGTGGCAGCACAAATATGCGATGAAATTGTTGTGATGCATCAAGGCAGTATTGTCGAGTCGGGTACCCCTGCAGCGGTATTCGAGCGTCCCCAACATCTGTATACCCAGACCTTGATCAATGCTATTCCGGGTCAAGACTGGAAGCCGATGGCGAAACAGGCATGACTAGTTCGACACAGCAATTACAACTTCTTAAGGGCTGCGGGATTTTTCTGTGTTCGCTGTGTTGCCTGTCTGTACTGGATGTGATTGCCAAGGATCTCGTCTTGCGTAATTCAGCACCACTTGTCAATTTGGTCCGCTATGGTGTGATTGTTTGCTTGTCACTTTCCTTGATGTTCTTCAAGCGCGTGCCCTTTTATATCCAGCCGTCCGCACGCAAATGGCTGTTGTTGCGTGGACTGATGCTTGGATTTGTCGGTATTTGTTTTATGCCGGCGCTGCAGTTCATGCCGCTTGGCGAGGCGACCGCCCTCTATTTTTTAGCACCCCTGATCATTGTTTTACTTGCACCTGTTTTTTTAGGGGAAAAAGTACATCTTAAACAATACCTCGCTGTCGCTGTTGGAATGCTTGGGATGTTGTTGATCGTTAATCCCAGTGGTGATTTATCCCCTCTCGGTTCTGGGTTAATGCTGGTGGCGGCATTTTGCTACGCGATGGTGCAGCTACTGACCCGTAAACTTACTGGTCGCGTACTGAGCGAACAACAGTTTTTTTATACGGCGGTTATTTGTGCACCGATGGGCCTTGTCGTATTGTTTCTGTTCTGGCCACAAGTCTGGCCCGATACTTCAGATATATTCGAATTGTTGCTGATGGGTGTATGTGGCGGTGCGGGGCAGTATTTATTGATCTATGCCTTTAAAGCGACTCCCGCCTCCATCCTCGCACCGATTAACTATTTTCAGCTTGTCTTGGCCGTGATATTTGGACAGCTGATCTTTGGCCATACGCCGGGTCTATTGTCCTTTACGGGAATTGTGCTGATTGCCGTTGCAGGTTTATCCTTAACATTACCGATGTTGACCGCTTATTTGAGAAGAAAAAATATATGAGCCAACCCATGATCGACTTGTTTGTGAGCGCCCTCGGTGCGGCCTACGTGCTGACAGGCGATACGATCGACGCAAAATATAAAACAGACTGGCAGCACACCGCCGTGCGTGAGCCACTGGTTGTACTGAGACCCGCTAATACGGCGCAGGTCGCTGCGATCATGAAAATCTGTCATCAGTACGATCACTCTGTCACCGTGCAGGGAGGTATGACAGGGTTAGTCGCTGGCGGCCTGCCTGATGATGGGCAAGTTGTGATTTCTATGGAACGTTTAAATGGCGTTGAGGAAATCGATCCCGCGTCTTCGACCATGACCGTTTGGGCCGGCACACCGCTGCAGCTGGTACAGGAGGCCGCTACGAAAGCCAATCTCTATTTCGCGGTCGATCTGGGCGCGCGTGGCTCGTGTCAGGTTGGAGGTAATATTTCTACCAACGCAGGCGGCAATCGTGTGATTCGTTACGGCATGATGCGCGAGCAAATCCTTGGACTCGAAGTCGTGTTGGCGGATGGCACCATCGTCAATAGTCTGAACAAGATGCTCAAAAACAATGCGGGTTACGACCTGAAACAATTATTCATTGGTTCAGAGGGCACACTGGGTATTGTCACTCGCGCAGTGCTGCGTCTGCATGCACGCACGCCTGGTTACTTCACAGCCTTTTGTGCTTTAGACACGCCTGATGCGGCGGTGCAGTTTCTCGCGCATCTCAAGCAAACCGGTGGCGCACTCATGTCCTATGAAGTCATGTGGCCGGATTTTTACGATTTCATGACGCAACGCGTGCCAGGTATCCGTACGCCTTTACCGACGCGTGCTGCGGCCTATGCCTTAATCGAGTTAGCGACAGATTTGAGCGAGCATGATCAGACACGTTATGCAGCGCTTTTGGAAAGCGCGATGGAACAAGGCTGGGTCACTGATGCAGCGATCGCCCAGTCGGGTAAAGAGGCGGCTGATTTCTGGCGTCTGCGCGATGCGGTGTCAGAATTCCCGGTCCTCTGGTCACCCTACCGTGGCTACGATATCAGTTTGCCGATCGGTGACATGAGTCGCTTTGTTGCCAGTCTGCAGGCTGCCTTCACAGCCGAATTTCCGACTAGTGAATACGCGCATTTTGGCCATATCGGAGACAGTAATTTGCATGTTGTGATTCATGTGCCCGGAACCCGCGCGCAGTTTCCTGCGGCGGCGATCGATGCCTGCGTCTATGAGATGGTACGTAAATTTGGCGGCTCAATTTCTGCTGAACATGGTATCGGTCTGAACAAGAAAAAATATCTGCATTACACACGTAACGAATCCGAGATGGCGCTGATGAAACTCATCAAGTCGACACTCGATCCAAAAAATCTGCTCAACCCGGGAAAGGTCATCTGATGAAAACTTTTTTTCACCCTCAACAAATGTTGCATCACCCTAAAACCTATCTGTCACGTGGGCAGATGCGTGTGCCACAGGAGATACCTGAGCGTGCTACGCAGATTCTTAAAGGTCTGGCGCAAATGAACCTGCCAGTCTCTGAGCCCGCAGACTATGGCAGAGAGCCTTTGCTTGCGGTGCATGATCCTAAATATCTTACTTTTCTCGAGACAGGACATGCGACCTGGGTAGCGGGTGGTCCAGACTGGGGTGATGAAGTCATCTCCAACGTGTATGTGCGTGAGCCCAATGCTTTGCGCGGCATTCTGGGTCAGGCTGCACGCTATCTCGCTGACGGCAGCTGTCCGGTCGGTGAGCATACCTGGACGTCATCTTATTGGGGTGCACAGTCCGCGATCGCCGCGACCAAGGCAGTACTTGCAGGCGATCAAAAAGCGTACGCTTTGTGCCGACCGCCTGGCCACCACACGCGTAAAGACGCAGCAGGTGGCTTTTGCTATATCAATAATGCTGCGATCGCTGCTGAGTTGCTACGTGGTCAGTACAAGCGTGTGGTGATCCTTGATACCGATATGCATCATGGTCAGGGCGTACAGGAAATTTTTTACGATCGCGACGACGTGTATTACATTTCCGTGCATGGCGATCCGACAAACTTTTATCCCGCGACAGCAGGCTTTGATGACGAGGGGGGGGTCGCAACAGGTAAAGGCTACAACTTGAATCTTCCTATGCCGCATGGCTCGTCAGAAGAGGTTTTCTTTGAGCGTGTTCAGATTGCGTTGAATGCATTGAAAGATTTCAAACCTGATGCCGTGGTGTTGGCCTTAGGGTTTGATATTTACAAAGATGATCCGCAAGCACGCGTAGCCGTGACAACAGAAGGTTTTGGTCGTCTGGGACGCGAGATTGGTGCGTTAAATCTTCCTACCGTCGTGGTGCAGGAAGGCGGTTACCACTTTGATTCGTTGGCTGCGAATACGGTGAGTTTCTTTACGGGGTTTTTAAACCGTTAAGCTGAACACTTACGCTGCTGCCTTGAGTTAACGCCTCAGGGCAAGCAGCTCTCACCACGGATCAGGTCTTCGAATGTCTCGCGCTGACGGATCACGTGGTATTTGTCGCCATCGACCATGACCTCAGCAGGACGAGTACGGCTGTTGTAATTGCCGGCCATCACAAAACCATAGGCACCTGCTGACTCGATGGCGATGATCTCACCCTCATTGAGGGCCATCTGACGTCCCCGCGCCAGCCAGTCAGCACTTTCGCACACCGGGCCTACCACGTCATATAAAGTCGTTGCCGGAGCGTTTGCACCGCTATTTGGTACAACCGGCAATACACCATGCCAGGCTTCGTACAAGGCAGGACGCATGAGGTCATTCATCGCCGCATCGACAATCGCAAAATTGCGCGCTTCAGTGTGTTTCAGATATTGCACGGTTGTAAGCATGACGCCAGCGTTGCCAACCAGCGACCGGCCAGGCTCCATCACCAGCTGCAGCTCGGCATAGCCACGCGCCTGCAATTGCGCAAATACTTTATCGAGTAGTACTTTGGGCGCGAGTGGTGTTTCATCGTCATATTTGATCCCTAAGCCACCGCCGATGTCCAGATGCTTGAGGATGATCCCTTTTGTTTTGAGCTCATCGATCAGCTTGAGCAATTTATCCAGTGCATCCAGATAAGGGTCAACTTCGGTAATCTGTGAACCAATGTGGCAGTCGACGCCCACCACAGAGATGCCGGGCAAAGAGGCGGCGAGTGCATAGGCTGCAGGAGCCTCTTCGATCGCGATACCAAATTTGTTTTCTTTCAGACCAGTCGAAATATAGGGATGTGTTTTTGCATCCACATCAGGATTCACACGCAAAGATACCGCTGCGGATTGCCCCATTTCGGTGGCCACAGCAGACAGACGCTTGAGCTCAGGGATGGACTCGACGTTAAAGCATTTAACACCTGCATCGAGGGCCGCCCGCATTTCCCAGACTTGCTTGCCGACCCCTGAAAACACGACCTTGGAGGGATTGGCGCCGGCCGCCAGTACACGCGCAAGCTCGCCCCCCGACACGATATCAAAACCACTACCCAGACGTGCGAATTCTTTCAGTACGGCCAGATTGGAGTTAGCTTTCATACCAAAGCACACCAGTACGTCACGTGTGCCGATCGCTTCTTTATAGGCGTTAAACGCGGTCGCCAAGGCTGCACGCGAATACACGTAAAGAGGAGTGCCCAGGTCTTGACCCAGTTTTTGCAAGGAAACGGCCTCCGCGTGGAGTGCACCGTCTTTAAAATGAAAGTGAGGTGAACCGGCAGGGGTATGGATACTTGAATCAGTGGCTTGAGCAGTCATGTTGGCGCTATGGGTATTCAGTGTTTTCGATGCATCCCGAACGACAATCGTAGTGTTGTATGCGGGATGTGGCGTTGATTGTAAAAGTTAAGGCTATTTATTCGATGATCACGGGGGTTGGCATCAGGATCAGATCTTCATCAAAGAAAGGAATGATCGCGCTGTCCTCATCCGGATAGGCACCATACATAGAGTAGGGCGAGACGGCAGGTGTGAGTACTTCAGGTTTGCCAGGCAAGGATAGCGGGCCTTTATAGCCGCAGCCGCCAAGCCATGACGCGAACGCCAGCATCGCTACAATGCGAACAACACTGCGATAGTGGGTTTTGCTGATCACTGCAAACTCCCTCAAACGTGAGGATAAGGATTATGAACGAAACTGAATTTCATG
>CANCRX010000039.1 GCA_947380655.1 Alcaligenaceae bacterium
ATCCCTGATCTGGCGCATGCTGCAAACGCCATGCGTGCGGATCTCGGACTCGCTGCCCTGCCGCAAGCCCTGATCGCAACCTATGTCGGACGGGGTGTGGACAACCTGATTCAGCGTAGTCTGGCCGAGGATCTGGACGGGGCGCCTATTCCAGCTGAACTCCTGGCGCGTGGCCGCGCCTCATTTGCCCCGCACTATCATGCGGTCAACGGTCAAAAAGCGGTGCTGTTTGAGGGAGTTCTATCGGGGCTCCAGTTGATGCAAAAAATGGGCCTCAAGCTCGCTGTTGTCACGAACAAAGCGACCGAATTCACCTTGCCGCTGCTTGAGCGGACTGGCTTAGCCCCGTATATGCAAGCAGTGGTTTGCGGTGATACCTTGAGCGAAAGAAAACCCCATCCCGCCCCGATGTTGTACGCCTGCGCACAGCTCGGTGCAGCACCTGCGCGAACAGTCGTCGTCGGCGACTCCAAGCACGACGCCGCCTCTGGTTTGGCTGCAGGCTGTCGGGTGCTGATCGTCCCATATGGTTATAACGAAGGCCAGAGCGTGCAAACGCTGAAGGTCGATGCTATAGTAGAAACCATCGAAGCGGCAGCGCTGTGGATTTCGACGCATTCCTTCCACTGACTGACCCACTCATTGAATACGCATTACATTGAAATACTATTGAAAATGAATTTATCAACCCGCATTCAACTCGTAACTGGCGCCTGGTGGCGTTGGTGGCGTTTGTCTGTCGGGTAATGGTTTGTTTTAAGGTTGTCCGGATTTTTTCCTGAAACCGTCGAGTAAAAACCTAGCCCGCCCAACCATGGACGGGCTTTTTTATTGGAAAAAGCAGATTTTGCCCAAAGCAAGAACCGAGACCACATCATGACTGAAATCGAATTCAAAGCGCTCGCTGCACAAGGTTACAACCGCATCCCCCTGATCGCGGAAACCTACGCGGACCTGGACACACCGCTCGGTATTTACCTCAAACTCGCTCACTCAGGTCCGCAGGCGGGCAAAAATACCTGCCTGCTCGAGTCGGTAGTAGGAGGAGAGCGTTTCGGACGTTATTCATTTATCGGCCTGCCTGCACGCAATGTGTTGCGCGCGCGCGGGACAAAAACAGAACTGCTGCATGATGACAAAGTCATCGAAACCCACGAAGGAGATCCGCTTGCGTTCATCTCCCAGTATCAGCAGCGCTTCAAAGTCGCATTGCGACCCGGTATGCCACGTTTTGCCGGGGGATTAGCGGGTTACTTCGGTTATGACACCGTCCGTCATATCGAGCCGAAACTCGGAGCGGCGACTAAACCCTACCCTGAGGGGATGGGTGAGGGTCCGCCAGATATCTTGCTGCTTCAGGTCGACGAATTGGTCATCGTTGACAATCTGGCTGGTCGCATCTATCTGATGGTCTACGCAGATCCTGCCACGCCCGAGGCCTATAACCATGCCCAGCAGCGCCTGAAAGAGCTGCGGATCCGCCTGCGCAAACCTGTCGAGATTCCCTATAGCCATGGCAGTGTTGCCACCAAAGAAGAGCGCAACTTTGCAAAAGAAGATTACCTGAGCGCAGTTCGACGCGCCAAGGAATACATCGCGGCCGGTGATCTGATGCAAGTACAAGTCGGTCAGGTCATCAAAAAACCTTATAGTGACTCGCCCCTGTCACTTTACCGCTCGCTGCGCTCGCTCAACCCTTCGCCATACATGTATTTCTGGAACTTCGGTGACTTTCAGGTGGTGGGCGCCTCGCCAGAAATTCTGGTCAGACAGGAAACTCTGCCTGCCGATGAAGGCGTCAAACCTGAAACACGCATCACCATCCGTCCGCTGGCTGGCACCCGCAAACGTGGTGGCACGCCTGAAGAAGACGCCGCGCTCGCTGAAGAACTCCTGGCCGATCCTAAAGAGCGTGCTGAACACGTCATGCTGATCGATCTGGCACGCAACGACGTCGGCCGTGTTGCAAAAATTGGCACCGTCGAGGTGACAGACACCATGGTGATCGAGCGCTACTCACACGTGATGCATCTGGTTTCAAACGTCGCAGGGACCCTGTTGCCAGGCATGAGCAATATGGATGTGCTGCGCGCGTCTTTCCCGGCTGGCACACTGACGGGTGCGCCCAAGGTGCGTGCCATGCAGATGATTGACGAGTTAGAGCCTGTTCGTCGTGGCATTTATGGTGGTGCCGCGGGTTACCTGAGCTATGGCGGCGAAATGGATGTCGCGATCGCGATTCGTACAGGCATTATTAAAGACGGCATGCTCTATGTGCAGGCTGCTGCCGGCATCGTTGCCGACTCAGACCCCGAAAAAGAATGGCTTGAAACCGAAGCGAAGGCACGCGCTGTGCTGCGTGCCGCCGAGCAAGTACAAAACGGTCTTGACGACCCGTTCTGATGACATGACAGGATACATAACATGCTACTGATGCTTGATAACTACGACTCGTTTACCTACAACCTGGTCCAGTATTTTGGTGAACTTGGTGAAGACGTACGTGTCTATAGAAACGATCAGATTACGCTCGAAGAAATCGATGCACTGGCGCCTGATCACATTTGCATTTCGCCCGGACCTTGCTCGCCTGCCGAAGCAGGCATCTCGATTGATGTGATTAAACGCTATGCAGGCAAAGTGCCTATCTTGGGCGTATGCCTCGGGCATCAGGCCATCGGTGCAGCGTTCGGTGGCAACATAATTCGCGCCAAAGAAATCATGCACGGAAAAACATCCCAGATCACGCATACGGGCTCTGATGTATTCAAGGGGCTGCCCTCGCCCTTTACCGTGATTCGCTATCACTCGCTGGCCATTGAGCGCGACTCGATTCCTGATTGCCTGGCCATCACCGCTGAGACTGCAGATGGTGAAATTATGGGGGTACGCCATAAGACTCTGCCAATCTATGGCGTACAGTTTCATCCAGAATCGATCCTGAGTGAACACGGTCACGCGATGCTGCGTAATTTTCTTGAACTGGATTCAGGCAAAAAGGAATAAGCATGTCGATCACCCCCAGCGAAGCCCTGCACCGTTGCATCGAACATCGTGAAATTTTTCACGATGAAATGCTGCACTTGATGCGTATGCTGATGCGTGGCGAAATGTCGCCCACCATCGCTGCGGCCTTACTCATGGGGCTGCGCGTCAAAAAAGAGACCATTGGCGAGATTACCGCTGCGGCACAAGTGATGCGCGAATTCGCAACGCCCGTTCACGTCGCCAATCCTCATGAGATGGTCGATATGTGTGGCACGGGAGGTGACGGCAGCAACACCTTCAACATCTCCACCACCGCCATGTTTGTGGCAGCAGCGGCTGGTGTGCCGATCGCCAAACACGGTGGACGCAGCGCCTCGTCGTCTTCCGGCAGCGCAGACGTGCTCGAAGCACTCGGCGCTAATCTGAACCTTTCACCGACCCAGGTTGCTGAGTGTATCGAGGCCACAGGCATCGGTTTCATGTTTGCCCCGGCACATCATGGCGCGATGAAAAACATCGCACCCGTGCGCAAAGAGCTTGGTGTGCGCACTATTTTTAACCTGCTCGGTCCACTGACCAATCCCGCAGGTGCAGCCAATCAGCTGATGGGCGTTTTTCACCCTGATCTGGTCGGCATTCAGGTGCGTGTCCTGCAGTCCCTTGGTTCACGTCACGTCATGATTGTGCACGGTAAAGACGGCATGGACGAAGCCTCCCTCGGCGGCAGCACACTCGTGGGCGAACTCAAAGATGGCCACATCCGCGAATATGAAATACACCCTGAAGATTTTGGCTTACCGATGGCATCTAACCGCAGCATTAAAGTTGCAAGCAAAGAACAGTCAAGCGTCATGGTTCTCGAAGCATTGAGCAATACGACGGGGACTGCGCGCGATATCGTGGCTTTCAATGCGGGCCTGGCAATTTATGTTGGCAATCACGCGTCGACAATTAGCGACGGCATCAAGATCGCTTTTGAAGCGATCGCCAGTGGTGCCGCACGTGACAAACTTGAATCTTTTTGTGCCTTCACTCGGAAGTTTGCAGCATGAGCGATATTCTCAACAAAATTTTGGCAGTCAAATTTCAAGAAGTCGCCGCCGAGCGCCTCGTTTGCTCTGAGCAAGAACTATTGAAACAAGCCCAGGCTAGAGACGACCTGCGCGGTTTTGCACAAGCGATTGAAAACAAAATTGCTGCGGGCAAACCGGGCGTCATTGCCGAGATCAAAAAGGCCTCCCCCTCCAAAGGCATCCTGCGAGAAAATTTCCAACCCGCGCAGATCGCGCAATCTTATGCTTTGCACGGCGCAGCCTGCTTGTCCGTCCTGACGGATGTGCAGTTTTTTCAGGGTGCGGACGAATATCTGCGCCAAGCGCGTGCTGCCTGCAGTCTGCCTGTGTTACGCAAGGATTTTATGGTCGACCCGTATCAGATCATTGCAGCACGGGCGATGGGGGCTGACTGTATTTTGCTGATCGTCTCTGCCCTCACGCAATCGCAGCTCAACGAGTTTGAAGCCTGTGCCTTTGATCTGGGTATGGATGTACTGGTCGAAGTCCACGATGGCAAAGAACTCGACATGGCACTGCAGATGAAAACATCGCTGCTTGGAATTAATAACAGAAACCTGCGGACGTTTGAAACCTCACTGCAGAACACCATCGATCTGCTGCCACGCATTCCTGCTGGTAAGCGCGTGGTGACTGAAAGTGGAATCCTGCGCCCTGAAGACGTCCAGCTGATGCGCCAGCATGAAGTCCACGCCTTTCTGGTGGGTGAAGCATTTATGCGCGCAGAAGACCCTGGCGAGGAACTTGCCAGACTGATCGCTTAACACTCTGGTCATTCGTCTCAAGCAACAAGCGATGCTAGGTTTGTTGCTTGAGCATTACCAGACCGCCTGTTACTTGGCTGACTTACTCGGGCAAGTATTCGCCCCCAGCAGCGTGTAGGCGGGGCAAAAACTAAAGAGCCCTGTCAACACGGGCACCACACCAATCCAGCCCCACACACCAATCTTGCCGCTCAAAGTCAGGCCAATCAGAACGAGCCCGACAACAACACGGATAGTGCGATCAATCGTACCGACGTTTGCTTTCATGAAAGACTCCTTTTAGAAAACTTGAAACGCTCAAGCAGCGTAAACAACATCATCCCACCGACCATGGCGGCCACAAACACCCAAGCTTTGCTATAGCCTGCCGCAGCACTCACAATCCCAGGACCCGGGCAAAAACCGGCAAGACCCCAGCCGATACCAAAGGCAAGACTGCCGAATATCAATCGCTTGGACAATTCAGTGCTTGCGGGCAACTGCATTGGTGCACCCAACACGCTGCGGGTACGGCGGCGTGCCAACGTAAAGCCCACAATACCCACGCCTATGGCACCGCCCATTACGAAGGCGAGCGAAGGATCCCATTTGCCAGCCAGATCAAGAAAGCCGATCACCTTGGCAGGGTTTGCCATACCCGAAACAATCAACCCCAAACCAAAGAGCAGACCAGCAATCAGCGCAGAAAGATTCAACATAATGATTACCTTTAAAGACTCAGTCCGGTCAGTACGTGACGCACAATAAAGACGGTCAAAAAGCCTGCCCCCATAAACGCTATCGTCGCGGTCAAAGAACGGATCGACCCGCGTGACAAGCCACAAACACCATGACCGCTGGTACAGCCCGAGGCATAGCGCGTGCCTAGCCCTACCAGCAGACCCGATACGATGAGCGTCGGTATGCTGGCGTCGATGACCGCCTCAGGCAAGATCGCAAACAAGCCGTAGACCGTAGGTGAAATCAGCATGCCTGCCACAAACGCCACGCGCCATAGGCGATCACTACGATCGGCTGACCATAGGCCGCCCAGGATTCCGCTGATCCCCGCAATCCTGCCATTACCTAGCAACAACACCGCGGCGGCAACACCGATCAAGACGCCTCCAAGCAATGAAGTCAATGGCGTGAAACTTCCCCAGTTAATCATTTATTTCTCTCTGCGTTCGTTAAGCAAAATGTCTGATACAGGGTATGCATCAATTCAGCGACCATCGGACTAGCGAGCTTGTAATAGATGTTTTTTCCTTCTCTGCGTGTCTCTACTAGCTCTTCGAATCTTAGAATGCCAAGCTGTTGCGATAGCGTTGGCTGCTTGATACCAGTCAGCATTTCCAATTCGCCCACACTGCGCTCGATATCCATCATCATGCACATCAACATCAACCGATCAGGGTTGCTCATCACCTTGAGAACATTACACGCGTCGACTGCGCGAGCTTTGAGTTTTTCAACGGCTTGATCTGGCAAGCTAACCATAGTCATCTTAAGTCACTCAGAAGGGAGAGTCAGGTTTAGGCCTGAGTATGGGGGTAGGTAGTACTATTTAATTTTTATTATTATACATATTTATATTATATAAATAAATATATTTACATATTTCTGGGAAAACATATATCCAGCCCAGCAGAACATTTGAATTGGACTATGCTTAACTTGACCCCACCTTGACGCGAGCCAGCATGTTTCAGGAAGCAGAATCCGACCCAGCACTGTCGCAAGCAAAATTCAAAAAAATAGAATCACACTTGCGCGTGCAGCTTGTCAACGAACAGTACAAACATATCAATCTGCAAGACCGGGCCTTGCTCATCCTGGTTGCAGGCATTGATGGGGCGGGTAAAGGCGACACTATCAACTTGCTCAACGAATGGCTCGACCCCCGTCATGTGCATACGATTGCATTTCCTGCAGCTGGCAAAGCCGATTACGCTTATCCAGCTGCGCGAAGATTCTGGATGAGTCTGCCGCAAAAAGGAGAAATTGGGATTGTGTTCGGCTCAGGCTACACGACACTATTTGACGAAGCCGCAAAAAAATCACTGAATGCCGAAAAACTGCAAGACAACATTCTTTTTGTACGCAGATTTGAAGCGAATTTAGCTGCCAACGGTGTTCAGGTTCTGAAACTCTGGTTCCATCTGTCCAGAGAAGCCCAACACAAACGTGTTCAAGAGCGGCAAGCGAACCCATCGACCGCGTGGCAAATTGACAAAAGCGATCTGCGTGCGCACAAAAAATTTAAATCTATCCGCAGGGCTGGACAACTGATCATCGAGGCGACTGACGCACCTCACGCACCCTGGGTCATTATTCCCAGCGCAGATCCGCAACTTCGTACCGTCAGAACCGCACAAGCCATTTACCAAGCGCTCAAGGCACCTGAGATAAAAGTTCCCGCATTCCACGACCCATCAGCAGCTCCAAACCTTAAACGTCGAGTTAACCCTCTGGATAAACTCGATTACACCGCGACGCTCTCCAAACAGGACTATGACGCACAAATTTTGCAATGGCAAAATCGATTAGCGTTAGCGATCCGTAATAAAAAATTCAGGAAACAAGCCTTAGCCGTGGTGTTCGAGGGTCCCGACGCAGCAGGAAAAGGCGGTGCAATCAGACGCGTCACGCGCGCGATTGATGCCCGCCAATTCAACATCATGCCAGTCGCTGCGCCTAAACTCAGCGAGCTCGCACGTCCCTATCTCTGGCGGTTTTGGAGAAATGTACCCAGCAAAGGGCGTGTCGCAATATTTGACCGCTCCTGGTATGGGCGCGTGCTGGTCGAGCGTGTCGAAAAACTCATCCCCCGCACGACGTGGTTGCGCGCGTATGACGAGATCAATGATTTTGAACAGCAACTCACCCAACACGGTGTCATTGTGCTGAAGTTCTGGTTGGCCATCACACCACAAGAACAATTAAAACGTTTTCGTGAACGCGAACATTCGCCTTACAAGCAATTCAAAATCACACCGGATGACTGGCGTAATCGCAACAAATGGAAAGCCTACTCAGCGGCCGCAGGGGATATGTTTACGCATACAGACACACCACATTCTGCCTGGCATATCGTTGCCGCTAACGATAAAAGGCATGCACGCGTTGAAGTACTTAAACAAATCGTATTAGCACTCGAACAGAACAATGAGTAATTGCACACTTTGTCAAACAACAGGCGGTCAACTCCTTTGGGAAAACGATCTGCTTCGCATCATTGATGCGCAGGACCCTCAGTATCCCGGCTTTACGCGCGTAATCTGGAAAGCACACGTCGCAGAAATGACGGATTTGCTGCCCGCGTATCAACTCATGCTGATGCAGAACGTATTGAAGATTGAAATGATTCAGCGCGACATACTGCAACCAGACAAAATCAATCTCGCAGCTTTTGGCAATATGGTTCCCCATCTGCACTGGCATATCATTCCACGCTGGCGCGATGACCCCCATTTTCCTCAACCGGTTTGGGCGGCACAACCTCAAGCCGACGACCACGCTCGCGATCGGCAGGCACTAAGACTCCAGGCTATCCAGGCACGCATCCCAGCTTATCATGCTGCAATCCACAGCATGATGCCGTGATCACTAATTAAAAAAGGGAAACCTCTTATGAGACAAACATTCACGCATTTGCTGCACGCAGGACTCCTTTCACTCGTGAGTTTGACAGCAGGCATGACAAGCACGGTTGCGAATGCACAGTCTGCTACGTCCTATCCTAATCAAGCGATCACGATGGTCGTTCCACAGGCGCCCGGTGGGACCAACGACATCGTCGCACGCCTGATCGCCATCGAGCTAGCAGAAGAACTCAAACAGCCGGTTGTGGTCACTAATCGGCCAGGTGCGGGTGGCAATATTGGCACCGAGCAAACCAAACGCGCGACACCCGATGGCTACACGCTTCTGATGACAGTCAATAGTGCTCAGTCCATCAACCCCTCGCTCTACAAAAATGTAGGCTTTGATCCTGTGAAAGATTTTGCACCGATCACCACAATCGGTGCAGTCCCGAATGTGTTGCTGGTCAACCCGACTTTTCCTGCGAATACCCTGGACGAGTTCATCGCACTGATCAAAGCCAACCCAGGTAAATATCAATACGCCTCTGCCGGCAATGGCACACTCAATCACTTACTGGGCGCGATGCTGGACAAACGCGCCGGGCTGAAAATGGAGCATATTCCATACAAAGGCGTAGGCCCTGCGATGGTTGATGTGCTGGGTGGTCAGGTTCCAATCGTCTTTGCAAGCCTGCCCTCCTCTCTTGCTAATATCCGCAATGGCAAACTGCGCGCACTGGGTGTCAGCACGGAGAAACGCTCACCAGCGTTACCAGATGTACCGGCTATCAACGAAAAAATTCCAGGTTTCAGTGGCGATTTGTGGATCGCGCTGTTCGGGGTGGCCGGCACCCCTCCAGAGGTGATCAACACCTTGTCTCAAGCAACGACGCGTATCATGCAAAAACCTGCAGTACAGAAGAAACTCGCCGAACAAGGTGTGGAGCTTGCTTTTGATACCCCCGCACAATTGCACACACGGCTTGAGCAAGACATCATCAAATGGCGCGACATTGTCAAAGCCTCTGGTGCGCAAGTTGACTAGTATTTCAACATCAAACCTACTCATTGATTGACTTTAACTTTTTAGTGGAACGCATCCCGACATGACGACCTCAACACCTTTTAGCTGGCGCTCAATGCTGTTTGTCCCTGCAAGCAGCGACCGTTTTCTGGAGAGTGCTTTAAAGCGACCAACCGATGCCATCCAGCTTGATCTCGAAGATAGTGTCGCGCCGGACTTAAAAGACGCCTCCCGGGCACGTATTGGTGAACTGGCAGACCGCGCGGCCGCTGCGGGCTACGACGTGATCGTTCGGATCAATCGCCCCTGGCGCATGATGGTGCGTGACATTGAGGCCTGCGTCAGAAAATCGGTTCACGCGCTGACCTTACCCAAAGTACCGGACGGCTCCTTTATACGCGCCGTTGCAGAAATTCTTGATGAGTGCGAACTCGAGGCAGGTCTGCCGCGTGGCCACACCCGTCTGATCGCGATGGTCGAAGATGCTGAGGGTTTGCATAACATGGATGGTATTGCACGTTCGCACCCCCGTGTTTGCGCCATGATTGTAGGCGCTGAAGACCTGGCGGTCTCGATGCGTATGGCCGTTGATCCAGATGGGCTGTATGTGCCCAATGTCATGGCAGTTGCCGCATGTCGGCGTGCGGGGATTGCACCGATCGGGTTTGTGGGCTCAGTCGCTGATTTCGCTGACAAAGAAAAATTCCGCGACACCGTGCAACGGGCAGCGAAACTCGGTTTTGAGGGTGCATTCTGTATTCACCCCTCGCAGGTTGAGGCCGCAAACGAAGCCTTCAGTCCTCCTGAAGCGAGTGTGACGCGTGCGCGTGCGCTACTTGAAACGTTTGATGCAGAATGCAAAGCCGGACGAGCGGCCTGCACCTTTGAAGGCCGCATGGTCGATGCGCCGGTGGCCATGCAGGCACGGCTGATTCTGGAGCGACATACCGCGCTTGAGTCCATGCTTGCCAGACGCGCACAAGCCAAAGCATGACCGATTGAGCGTGCAACAATAGAGGCATGGCCTCAAACGAACTGACACAAACTAATCTCCTGACCCACGCAGCAACTGTCTGCGAGGGGTGGCAGGCAGCACTACAGACAGAGCAGGTCACTGAGGCACTCAAGCGCCTCAGTGCACACCTGTCCTCTCGCAAACAAGCAGGCGCAGTCATCTATCCGGCACGCCCCTTTCGCGCGCTCGATGCACTTGAACCTGCAGACATCAAAGTCGTGATTCTGGGTCAAGATCCCTATCATGGACCCGAACAAGCGCAAGGCCTTGCATTTTCAGTGCCAGACCATCTCAAGCGTCCGCCTAGTCTGAGAAATATTTTTCTCGAAATTGATCGCAGCTACCCATTGACCTCGCAAGACAGTGAGGATGCAAACATTTCAAGCTATCGCCTGCAGCCCTCCAAAATGGGGAGCCCCGCACAAGGTCGACTCGATATTGGTCCCGCTATTCCAGGTAACGACTTATCGGGCTGGGCCGCGCAAGGGGTATTACTGCTCAATACCGTACTCACGGTCGAAGATGGTCAGCCTGCTTCGCACGCAAAATTAGGCTGGGAACAAGTCACCGACGCACTGATCAGCGCCGCGGCAGCGCAACCCGTACCCAAAGTATTCATGCTCTGGGGGGCGCATGCTCAGGCCAAACAAGACCTGATCGCCAAGCACAGCGGGCACCTGATCCTTGCGGCGAACCACCCATCGCCGCTTTCAGCCAGACGTCCGCCGGTCCCCTTTCTGGGCTGCAACCATTTCAAAACAGCCAACGAGTGGCTTTTACAACACATGCGCAGTCCAATTCAGTGGAAAATATAAAATAATTCAAATAAAGGGTTTACCCCGAGCATTAACTAGGTTATAGTTCTGGCACTGCACCAATTCATAGGCACCGCGCTGCACTACAAGTTACAGGGCGCAAGCAGTCTCTGACAGGCAATGACCTGATTAGGTGCCACTCATCATCGATTCCTGACCTCCTTTCCTTTCGTGGGCAGCAAGCGTGATCTAGATAGATAGATCACTTAGCCCAGACGTTCGGTTGATTCGGTCGGCACGATGCTCGATTCAACCGACTACCGCCGGTCTAACAAAACCCCGGGCTGCGTCATATGGCCACTATCTGGCCTAAAGGAAAGTCATGTCCTTCGATTCGTTGGGGCTCGTCCCCGCATTGCTATCTTCAATTCAAAGAACCGGTTTCACGACCCCGACACCAGTCCAGCTGGCTGCAATTCCTGCAGCACTCGCTGGTCAGGATTTGATGGTTTCGTCACAAACGGGTTCTGGCAAAACTGCCGCTTTCATGTTGCCCGCCCTGAACCGTATCGCTAAAACACCTGCGAACAAAGGCCGTGGCGTTCAAGTTCTGGTACTCACACCCACCCGCGAACTGGCTCTTCAGGTCAGCGAAGCCACCGCCATGTATGGCAGCAACCTTGATGACCTGCGTATTGCTACCGTCGTCGGCGGCATGCCTTACGGCGCTCAGCTCAAAGCCCTGTCACGTCGCGTCGACGTTCTGGTCGCAACACCAGGCCGCCTGCTTGATCACTTACAAGCCCGTCGCGTTGATTTGTCGACCGTACACACACTGGTGCTGGACGAAGCCGACCGCATGCTCGACATGGGATTTATCGACGACATCAACACCATTGTTGATCGTTGTCCCGAGGCACGTCAGACGCTGCTGTTCTCGGCAACGCTTGATGGCACCGTCGGCAAACTCGCAGCACGCATGATGCGCGATCCACAAACAATTGAAATGGCTGGTCAGTCAGACCGCCATGCCAACATTACACAAAGTCTGCTGTATGCAGATAACGCCGGACACAAGCTGCGCTTGCTTGACCATCTGTTGCGTGATGCCTCTATGGATCAGGCGATCGTCTTTACTGCGACTAAACGCGGTGCGGATGATCTGGCCGAGCACCTGGCTGACCAGGGCTTTTCATGTATGGCCTTGCATGGCGACATGAACCAGCGTCAACGTTCACGTACCCTGTCTGAAGTGCAAGACGGTCGTGTACGCATTCTGGTTGCAACCGATGTTGCGGCACGCGGCATTGACGTGCAGGCAATCAGCCATGCGATCAACTATGACCTGCCCATGCAGCCTGAAGACTACGTTCATCGTATCGGTCGTACAGGCCGTGCCGGTCGTGATGGCCATGCGTTTACGCTGGCGATCCACGGCGAGCGTCATAAAGTACGCCGTATTGAGCACTTCATTGGCTACACCATCAAATCAGACGTGATCGCCGGCCTTGAGCCACAGGTCACTCCACGTGCGCGTCCAGAGGGCTCTTCCTCACGCGGCGCAGGTGGCAAAGGTGGTCGCTGGAGCAACGATCGCAGTAACGACCGTTCATTTGCCCCACGCGGCGATCGTCCTTATGCAGATCGTGGCGAAAAGCCTGCCTATGCCCCACGTGGTGACAAACCATCGTATGGCGATCGCGACCGCGGTTTTGCCCCACGCGGTGACAAGCCCGCATTCGCACCACGTGGCGACAGACCTGCTTTTGCCCCACGCGGTGACAAACCATCCTACGGTGATCGCGATCGTAGCTTTGCTCCGCGCGGTGATAAGCCTGCTTACGCACCACGTGGTGACAGACCTGCTCCACGTAGCGACAATCCATTTGCAAGCAATCGTGGTGGCGATGCGCGTCCTCCTTACGAGCACCGTGCAGACCGCTCACCGTCAGATCGTCCTGCTTATGCTGGCAAGCCTGCAGCCCGTCCAGGTCGCGAATTTGCGCCGCGTGCGGCAGCAGCACCTGGCGGCAAAACCTTCGCCCCACGTGGTGATGGTCCCGCCCGCTCTGGTGCTCCACGTCCAGGCGCACCACGTGCCGCAACCGGTGCGCGTCGTGGTTTTACCTTTGACGGCGGCCGCCGTTAATTAGAGATACCGCAGTGCCCGCGGAGAACTCCATCCCGGTAAGCGCTGACGCGCTGGCGCATAGCCAGCATGTCAGCGTTTTTTTACGTGCGCAAATCGAACAGGCCGGTGGCTGGATTCCTTTCAGCAACTGGATGCACGATGCGCTCTATGCACCGGGCTTGGGTTACTACGCGGCTGGCAACACCAAGTTTGCCGAGCCTGCAGCGGATGATCCGAAACAGCTTAAAGGCGATTTTGTCACGGCGCCACAACTCACGGCCCTATTCGGACTCACGCTGGCCAATCAAGTCGCAGAGATACTGAAGCAGAGCAACGCACTCGATATTCTTGAGTTTGGCGCCGGTAGTGGCGCACTGGCAAATGATGTCATGACAGCGATGGATGCGCTTGGCATGCCGGTTCGCTATCAAATCCTGGAAGTCTCTGCAGACCTCAAGGCCAGACAGCAGCAACGCCTGGCAGTCTGGGGTAATCGGATCACTTGGTTGGAGCGCACTCCTGAGGAATTTTCTGGCTGCATCATTGCCAATGAAGTACTCGATGCGATGCCTGTCGAGTTATTTGCCTGGTCCGCACAAGGCGAACTCCAGCAACGCGGAGTGATCTGGAATGGTCAGCAATTCGACTATCAGGATCGTACAGCCAATGCGGCGCTGCGCGCGACGGTACCTCAACGCATGCCGGCACTTCCAGACTATTGTTCCGAGATTAACCTGCAAGCAGAGGGCTGGATAAAAAGTTTAGGCCAATGGCTCACGCGTGGCGCTGCGATTCTGATTGACTATGGCTTCCCTCAGCATGAGTATTACCATCCGCAAAGACATCGTGGCACACTGATGTGTCACATCCAGCATCTAGCGCACGACAATGCCTTAATGGCACCAGGACTCCAGGATATCACCGCACACGTAGACTTCACTGCGATGGCTGATGCGGCATTATCAGGAGGGCTTGAGGTCTATGGCTACACCTCTCAAGCCAGATTCCTGCTCAACGCAGGCCTATCCGAAGTGATGATGAAACAAGGCGATCTAAGTGCGCGAGGCCACACCAATCTGCGCGTTGCAATTCAAAAACTCACCTCCGAGGCCGAGATGGGTGAGTTATTCAAAGTCATCACAATCGGTCGCAATATTGATGGTGGGCTAATCGGATTTACGCGTGGCGATCGCCGCGACAGCCTTTGAGTGGTGCAATCATGATTGCGCTGCCACCAATAGCTTTAAATTAAAACGCGGCAGTTAAGGCCTCGAGCCTGGCCTGCCTGACCACCACCTTGATTTGCTGCGGGGATTGGGCGCTTCGGGCAGCTGCCCCCGCATCAATCGACATCACCGCCTTGAGCCAATGCTTCCAATGTTCAACCGACACTTCAGTCACGACACCTGCCGCAGCTAACAACTCGATAAAGCGCTCAGGCTTTCTGATTGCGTCACACTGTTCTAACAGTGCCAGAACGTGTTCAGGTGTCATGGCGCTAACGCCTAAGGCTGACAAGACAAGGGGCAGCAAGCGCGACATATCCGCACACTCGGTTGGCGCGCGCAAATGCTTGGCAAGTACCTGGGGGTCCTGTGTATGCAGACACATCAGAGCAAAGCGCGCAGACAAAGACAAACCCGTCTGCGCCGCACGATCCACGGCTAGGCGCATCTGCTCACTATCGCCCCAGCCGGGCATCACGCGCTCGCTCGCACCGCAATCGACCAGCACACCGAACATGCGCGAAGGCATCGCACTGAACAAACCGCGTGCAAGTTCCTGCCAAACACGCTCTGGAACCAGGGCGTCGACCTCCCCCACCTGAACCATTTTCTTGCAAAGCGCGCGTGTCTCGGGTGCAATCGCAAAGTCCACAAAGCGCGCAGTAAATCGTGCGAGTCGCAATATGCGAACTGGATCCTCTTCAAAGGCAGGTCCCACATGACGTAACACACGCGCTTGAACATCCTTCACACCATTGAGTGGATCAAACAACTCGCCCGACATGGAACGTGCGATCGCATTCACCGTCAGGTCACGACGTTTAAGGTCCTCTTCGAGCGTGACATCAGTACCTGTGTAAAAGGTAAAGCCTTTGTAGCCACGACCAGACTTTCTCTCGGTTCTGGCCAGTGCGTATTCTTCTTTCGTCAGGGGGTGTAAAAAAACCGGAAAATCACCGCCTACAGGAATGAAACCTCTTTTAGCCATTTCCTCGGGTGAAGCGCCCACCACGACCCAGTCACGATCGCCCGCCGGCAGTTGCAGCAATGCGTCGCGCACAGCGCCACCGACAACATAAACCTCTAAACCATCAATGAAAGGGTCTTGCATCATGGCAATGGCGTTTTACCGTAGGGCTGCGGCAAGATCTGCCCCAGACGCTGTTTTAAAGACTGGGGCTGACCGGTAAACATCGCCGCATAATACGTCGCATTAGACATGACGTTTTTAACGTAATCACGTGTCTCATTAAAAGGGATCGTTTCGGCAAAAATCGCACCTTCGACCGGTCCGTTTAATTTAGAACGCCAGAGCATCGGACGACCAGGACCTGCGTTATAGCCTGCGCTGGCCAACACCTGCGAACCGCCCACATCAGCCAGTACCATACCCAGGTAGCTGGTGCCAAGTTTTGTGTTGGTATCAAAATCATTGACATGCTGTGGCTTAAAATCTGTCAGGCCAATTTTTCCGGCAACCCAACGTGCAGTAGCCGGCATTAATTGCATCAGACCTGAAGCGCCAACAACAGACTTCGCATCCATAATGAATCGAGACTCCTGACGGATCAACCCATAGACCCAGGCCGGATCCACATCAACCTGCCTGGCCTGCGCCGTGACCCGACCTTCAAAGGGCGCAATGTAGCGCTGGGAGAAATCAAACTCCTTCAAGGTTTTATCTGAGGTGTTCACCACACGGTCGTAGATATGCTCGTGGCGTGCCAGTTCTGCTGCAGCCATCAACTGGCGATCGGTCATCCCACGCAAGGCGAAATTCCACTCTGGCACGGCATCGCCCCGCCAGCCACGCTTGAACAGCGTGACGGCGCGTCGCAGACCAAGATTATTTCGCGCTTGTGCCATCTCCTGCTCAGACACCAGAGCGGGGGGGGCCGGCGTCACAATCGGACGGCCTAATTCTTCTGCAGAAAGTTGACCATAGAAATTAAATTGATCGGCAATCTTTGCGTAAAGCGCCTGAGCTTCAACCGGGTGATTGGTGGCGGCCAGTGCGCGTGCGCGCCAGTAAATCCAGGCGGGATCACTGCGCTGCGCAGGCCCCATCTGATCGATCGACTGCCCAACCCAGACCCAATCTATTTTCGGCTGACGCAACGCAGCTCTGACACGCCAGGCGTAGTTATTTTCAGAAAGTCGGATCCCTGCGGTTTGACGATACCAATCATTCGCACGACTATCGAGGTTAAAGACAACCAGCAAGGCAAACTGACCATATACCCATTGAACTTTTTCTTTGGGTAGCTTGTCCGCCCAGGTCGTGCGCAGAGCATTTTCAGCGGCGCTCAGATCTTTACGTGCTAACACCGCGATCGCCATCGCAATGATTTCGTTGCCTGGCGCAGTGCGCGCACTGGTCTGCGACGCAAGCCATTTCTGTGGCTCACGCATCATCGCATCATAGGTCGCCAAGTCAGCTGAATCAAAAATATAAGCGGCCAGGCGTCGGGCATCGACAGGCTTGTTATTTTCGAGTGCATCCTGCATGAAAGGGATTAACTCTGCATTACCCAGCACTTTATCGGCGACCAACTGATCAAATAATTTCCAGCAGGCAGCGACTGGCACAAAGATTTTTGTTGCCTCTACTGCGCTCGCACGTTGCCCGTTCATATGGCGAGCCTCAAGCTGTGCACAGGCAATCTGGCTATTACTGTTCTGGATAGGGCCAAGTTCGCGCACCGTCACAAAATCACCCGATCGCGCCGCCGCCAACAACCATTCGCCGCGAAGCTTGTCAGCCAGAAATGCACCCTCATTTTTTTGTAAAAAATCATTCAATTGCTGACGCGTGCTGTCCATGCCCGCTGAGCCCAACTGCGTGCGCAAAGACCAGTATTCAGGATAGATCCCCAGCACATCGGCGCGCGCTTGTGGCACCAGCGCATTGAGCTGCGTCCACTGTTTGTTTTTCATCGCATCGCGCGCGACCGCGACCGCGCGTGCCGCGGGTGTGGAGTCGGGTGCAGCGATCGACTCGCCTGGCTTGACATTCGTATTGGGCTGTACCGAGACAACGTTATTTGAGCGCGAGGACAGCACCGGTGTGGCGATGTCCGGCATGCCATCCGGCAACGTCCTGCCTGTTGCTGCAGGGGTAACCGTTGACCCCGTGCCTTCTTTTACCGCGGTCAAGGTCGATGAAAGTGTACTTTGCTGTTCAAGCGTTCCGTCAGCCTTGAGCACGAAGCTTGACTGCGCACTGGCAGCGCCACCCAGCATTACGCTCAACAGCATGCACGAGATAAGATTAATCAGGCGCAATGTTGTATGCGCATACATTTGCATGCGCAGTAGCGCACAGGGCATAAATTTCTGATACTTTGTTCTTACGTGCATTAAAAACGCCCATCCCCACATCCGTCAGCACCGTTGCGACATATGTTAAAGAATAACGCAGAGCAGATCCGAATGTCCTTGCGCACCGCACGCAAGGCGATGACTGATGCGCAACGGGTTGAGCAAAGTCAATTGCTATGCGAAAAACTCTCGCAATGGCTACCCGGGCTAGATGGGAAACCGACGCATTCACGGATCGTCGCCGCCTTTTGGCCGTTAGCGGACGAACCAGACATTACGCCCGTCTTGCATGCTCTCAATCAGGTGGGGCATATCGTTGCATTACCGGTCGTAGCGACTCGGTCTGCACCGCTTGAGTTTCATCGCTGGCAACCCGACTTACCGATGACGCAGGGCAATTTCGGCGTCATGGAGCCCGCGCGCACCCAGCCCTTACAGCCGGATATTTTGTTGATCCCCACCCTTGGATTTACCTCTCAGGGAGACCGTCTTGGGTATGGCGGCGGCTACTACGACCGAACCTTAAGCGCCATGCATGCACAACAGCACACCCCATTGACTATTGGTATTGCGTGGTCAGAAGCCTTGCTCAGTCACAGGCACCCGGACTACTCGCCTCAAACACATGACGTCCCCCTGCAGGCGATCCTCAGTGCGCAAGGATGGAGCCCAGCCAAACCAGACATTACTCTGGGTTGATGCCGAATCGCGATTAAACGATAAGCTTTCTGCGCAATTTGAGAAAAATCAACGCTGATAGGGGTGTTTTACGTTTATTTATCCCCTTCATCGCGTATCAAAGTTATCATTACGCTTTTATGACACACGCTCTCGCAAGCTAATGCGCGAGCAAAAGTGCGACACAGCATTTTTTGAATTTTCCAGGAGATAAAGATGACTTTTGCTCAATCCTTGCGTGGCATGCTGGTGGGTGCAAGCTTGCTGACAACCATGCTCACTGGCTCAGCAATTGCTCAGAGCTACCCTTCAAAACCTATTTCGCTGGTTGTACCTTTTGCGGCAGGAGGGCCGACTGACGTTTTGGCTCGCACCCTCGCGGCCTCAATGACCAAAAGTCTGGGGCAAACGGTTGTAGTTGAAAACCGCCTCGGCGCTGGCGGTACCGTGGCAGCAGGCGTCGTCGCAAAAGCCGCACCCGATGGCTATACCTTTCTGATTCATCACAACGGCATGGCAACAGCCCCCACGCTTTATCGCAAACTTCCTTTTGATGTGCTGACGGATTTCAGCTATGTCAGCCTGTTGGCCGATGTGCCCATGACATTGTTGGGTAGCAAAAAATTCCCGCCTAACAATATGCCTGAATTCATCAAATACGCCAAAGAAAATGGCGACAAAATTAATCTCGCCAATGCAGGATTAGGTGCAGTGTCCCAGCTCTGTGGCACCCTGCTTCAGCAGGCGTTGGGCACAGGATTCACTGCGATTCCTTACTCTGGCACAGGCCCAGCCATGACAGCCCTGCTTGGCGGGCAACTCGATGTGCTGTGCGATCAAACTACGCAGACTCTGCCGCAAATCAAAGCCGACAAAGTCAAACTGTACGGCGTCACAACCAAAGACCGTCTTGCCTCATTACCCGATGCGCCAACACTGGCTGAGAGTGGCCTGAAGGGCTTTGAAATCGTCGTCTGGCACGGTATTTATGCTCCAAAAGGCACACCACCAGAGGTGATTGCACGCTTTAATCAAGCGGTGAAAGAGGCGTTGAAAGATCCTGCTGTTGTTCAAAAAATCCAGGACCTGGGCGCGGTTATCGTTCCTGAATCGGAACAGAATCCTGCTGCACTCCAAGCCTGGCTGAAATCTGAGATTGCTAAATGGGGCCCATTGCTTAAGGCCGCAGGTCAGTACGCAGATTAAATCTTCAGTGCTGCACACGTAAAAAAGGGAACTCTTCATGAGTTCCCTTTTTTACGTGTCTTCTTACTTGTCTTTTTACTTGCCTGCTGACGATCGAGTTTAAAGCTGCGGCGAATGTATCTCCACGGCTACTTACGATTCAAACAAACCACGCCAGATCGCAAGCGTTGCTTCAGCGTTATTTAACGTATAAAAGTGTAAACCTGGCACATCATTATCCAAGAGTGTCTGACAAAGATCCGTCACAACATCCGCACCAAAGGCCCGGATTGACTCTTTATCATCACCCATTTCAGCAAGACGTAAACGAATCCAGCGGGGTACTTCAGCACCACACATTTCTGAAAAACGCATGAGCTGGTTGTGATTGGTGATTGGCATAATGCCGGGCACGATCGGGATTGTGACGCCGCGGGCCTGCGCACGATCAACAAAATCAAAATACGCATCTGCATTAAAGAAATACTGGGTAATCGCACTATTGGCACCAGCCTGAACTTTACGAACAAAATTATTCATATCCTGCTCGGGACCAGCCGCCTGAGGGTGCATTTCAGGGTATGCAGCCACCTCAATATGAAACCAGTCATCCGTTTCGCGGCGAATGAACTCCACCAGATCATTGGCGTGTCGCAAAGCGCCGGCAGCATCGGCCCCCATGCCGGAAGGCATATCACCCCGTAGGGCAACGATGCGGCGAACGCCTTCTTCACGATAGCGCTGCAACAACACTCTCAGATCCTCGTGCGATGCGCCGATACACGACAAATGCGGTGCAGCATCACACCCTAAATCACGCATCATGCGAACGGTATCGAGTGTGCCTTCACGTGTTGATCCACCCGCACCAAACGTAACGCTCACGTAGTGCGGTTCAATCACCAGCATTTGTTTGGCCCCCTCAATGAGGCGCGCACTCGCAGCCTCGTCGCGGGGGGGGAAAAACTCCAGGCTAAAAGCCGGGCCAGCTTGAGATGTCATTTGGTAATCAGATTCGTCAAAAAGCCCGAGAGCAGGCTGTAAACAAGAGCGCCAATCACAGCCCACCAAAAACCATTGACTTTGAAACCCGTCAGCATGGATCCGACAAACCAGAACAGCAAGGCATTAATCACAAACAGGAATAGACCGAGTGTGACAATCGTGATGGGGAGCGTGAGCAGAATGAGTACAGGCTTGACCAGCATATTGACCAGGCCGAGAATCAGCGCAGCCCACATGGCAGAACCAAAACTTGCCACCGTGATACCTGGGAGCAAATACGCAACCGCCAACAGCGCTACAGCATTCAAAATCCAGACGAGCAGCAAAGTCATAGTGATCTCCGATAAACATTATGGTGTCCCGACAGAAAATCTGCCGGGATCACCACCTCACAATAGCCGATATTAGATCAATAGCGGTATGTGTCAGCCTTGAAAGGACCTTCCTGTTTGACACTGATGTAGGCGGCCTGTTGTGGCGTCAGTGTCGAGAGGTTGGCACCAATCTTTTTCAGGTGCAGACGTGCAACTTTTTCATCCAGATGCTTAGGCAACACATAAACCTGACCAGAGGTGTAGTCCTGATTGCGCGAGAACAACTCGATCTGCGCCATCGTCTGGTTGGTGAATGACGAAGACATCACAAATGATGGGTGACCGGTACCGCAGCCCAGATTAACCAGGCGACCTTTGGCCAGCAGAATGATGCGCTTGCCATCCGGGAAAATCACGTGATCGACCTGGGGTTTGATTTCTTCCCACTGCAGATCTTCGATGCCAGCCACATCGATTTCATTATCGAAGTGACCGATATTGCAAACGATCGCCTGGTCTTTCATGCGGTCCATGTGGGCGCGTGTAATGACGTTGTAGTTACCAGTCGCGGTCACGAAGATGTCGGCTTTGTCAGCGGCTTCTTCCATGGTGACCACTTTGTAGCCTTCCATTGCTGCCTGGAGTGCGCAGATTGGATCGATTTCTGTCACCCAGACCTGGGCGCGCAAAGCAGCCATCGCCTGAGCGGAGCCCTTACCCACGTCGCCGTAACCAGCGATCACAGCGATCTTGCCTGCGATCATGACATCGGTTGCGCGCTTCACGGCATCAACCAGTGATTCGCGGCAGCCATACAGGTTGTCGAATTTCGACTTGGTCACGGAGTCGTTGACGTTGATCGCAGCAAACGCGAGCTCGCCTTTTTTGGACATGTTGTACAAGCGCAGCACGCCTGTGGTGGTTTCCTCAGTCACGCCCTTGATCTGGGCCAAACGCGTGGAGTACCACTTTGGATCACGCTTAATCGTGGCTTTAATCGCGCTGAAAAGAATGACTTCTTCTTCTGAGGTTGGATTATTCAGGACTGACAGATCTGTCTCAGCCTTGGTACCCAGATGCAACAGCAGTGTTGCATCGCCGCCGTCATCCAGAATCATGTTGGCCTGGTGTTCACCTGGCCATTCAAAAATTTTGTGGGTGTATTCCCAATATTCAACCAGTGACTCGCCTTTTTTGGCGAAAACAGGCGTACCCACCGCAGCGATTGCAGCAGCAGCGTGATCCTGGGTTGAGAAAATATTGCATGAGGCCCAGCGGACTTCGGCACCCAGTGCCTGCAGTGTCTCGATCAGCACAGCAGTCTGGATCGTCATGTGCAACGAACCCGTGATGCGAGCGCCTTTCAGTGGCTTGGTTTTTGAGAACTCTTCGCGCGTGGCCATCAGACCAGGCATTTCGGTTTCAGCGATCTGGATTTCGCGACGGCCCCAATCGGCGAGTGCGATATCAGTAATGATGTAGTCGGTAAATTTATCTGTAACAGCGTTCATGGCTTGGTAGGCTCCGTAAGGCCTGCAAAGCATGGGAAGGGCTGTGTCTGGATGCTGCGTTTACACACCACCACAACCGCTGCTTTTGCAGGATTGGGTGAGCGCCGTTAAGGCCGGGGGATACCGGCGGTAACGTTAAAGCTTTTGAGCCTGGCGGCAGGTTTACACCAATACCGTCGCAACGCTCCTCAAAAGCGCTGTCATTGTAACCTGATATCCGACAACAATGCTAGGGTTTATACCAAGCACCATTTAAGGTGCCTGGTCAGCGTTTCAGGCTGGACGCGCTTTGGGCGGCTGGTGCAAGGCCATGATGTCATTGGCAGGTTCACCCCAGAAGGGGTAAATCTTTCTGACCAAAGGATCGTGCCCGGGAACCAGGTGATCGGCCGAGTCGGCGAGATTGCGCAATGTATCGTAGCCTGCGAGCATTTCGCCCAGATGAAACACGATCGGGAATGGCGAAGGTTTTTCCATGTTTTCGTAATAATGACTGGCATCCGAGGTCAGAACCACCCAACCACGTGCGGTATGGACACGCACCGACTGCAGCCCTTTAGTGTGGCCACCAATTTTGACCAGCTCAATACCGGGCGCCAGGGTATGGGCACCATCATAAAAAGACACGCGATCCGCATAGACACGGCGAACCAGATCGACTACATCCTCAACGTCATAGGCATGTCTGAACAGTCCCTGACACATATGACGACCACAGGCATAGTTGACTTCGTCTTCCTGAATATGAAAACGCGCACGCGGGAGCAGATCGATGTTGCCAGCATGGTCATAGTGCAAATGCGTCAACACGACATCGTCAACCTGCTCGGGCGCAATCCCCAGCAGAGACAGCGAGCCAATCGGGCAGCGTATTAACGTGCGACCACGCTCAGCAGCCTGTCTGGCGTTGAATCCGGTATCGACCAGCACCACCCGATCCGCATTGCGGATCACCCAAACGAAATAGTCCATCGGCATCGGCTCGTCATGGGGATCGTGCGTAATGAAATTATCGCGGCGCGTGCGCTTATCCATCGTTGCGTAGCGCAGGGCAAACACTTCGTATTCAGGCAATTTCATCAAGCCTCCAGAGTTAATTTTTATCACTGTTTATGGACTCATTTTGGTCGTGTGCGTGACGCCCTGTCAAGCCCTGCCGTGACAATCAACTTGACACAGGTAAAGCCGCACGCACACAATCAAAGATTGACTCGAGCATTCGACTCATTTTCATCCATACCAACAACACCCTTGGAGCAAAACATGTCTGCAAAAAACGAATTGGCCAAACTGTATAAAGACGGACTTGAAGTGCGTCGCGACGTACTCGGTACAGAATATGTCGATGGTTCGATCGCTAAAGCCAATGACTTCACAATGGCATTTCAGCACATCACCACCGAAATGTGCTGGGGCTATGCATGGACACGCCCAGGCCTGTCACGCAAAACACGCAGCATGCTCAACCTCGCCATGCTGACCGCGCTGAACCGCTCGGCTGAAATCAAACTGCACGTTAAAGGCGCACTGACTAACGGTGTAACCGTCGAAGAAATCAAAGAAGTTCTGTTGCACGCAACCGTCTATTGCGGCATTCCAGCGGGTCTGGATGCCTTCAAAGCCGCTAATCAGGTTCTGGAAGAGCAAGGCGCTTACAACAAGGCCCCCGCCAAGAAGGCCGCCAAAAAAGCACCGGCTAAAAAAGCTGCCGCTAAGAAAGCTGCTCCCGCTAAAAAAGCCCCCGCCAAAAAGGCAGCTAAATAATGAGCGCAAAACAAACGATCGGTTTTATCGGTCTGGGCAGCATGGGTTGGCCGATGGCCTCTCTGCTGCACAAAGCAGGTTACCCATTGCTCGTCATTGACGCCTCGGCTGAACGGGCACAAAAATTTGCCAAGGAAATTGGCGGCACCGTTGCCAGTTCCAATCGCGCACTGGCGCAAGGCGCTGACGTCATCGTCACGATCTTGCCAACCAGTGCGATTGTCGACAGCGTACTCAATGGTCCGGAGGGCGTCATTGCTGGACTGCGTCCAGATGCCGTGATCGTTGAAATGAGCTCAGGCGTACCCACGATTACACGAACCTTGGCAGATCAAGTTGCAGCGGCAAAAGGCCATCTGGTCGATGCACCCGTCTCGGGTGGCGTGCCACGCGCCATCACGGGCGAACTAGCGATCATGTTTGGCGGCAGCACTGCCTTGCTTGAACGCGTGCGTCCTGTGCTGGAATGCATGGGTAACGCCATCACCCACACCGGTGATGTCGGTTCTGCGCATGCCATGAAAGCACTCAACAACCTGGTTTCAGCAGGTGGTTTTCTGATTGGTGTTGAAGCGCTGCTTATCGGCAAACGCTTTGGATTGGACCCTGCCGCCATGGTCGATGTACTGAACGCGTCGACCGGCATGAACAATTCGACCCAAAAGAAATTCAAGCAGTTCGTGTTGTCAGGCAAGTACAACGCAGGCTTTGGTCTGGACCTGATGGTCAAAGACCTGAGTATCGCATTGGGGATCGGCAAGGACACCAATACGCCAACACCCTTTGCCTCGCTGTGCCGTGAGATGTGGGCAGCGTCAGCAGCCATGCTCGGCCCCGGCCAGGATCACACTGCCGTTGCAAAAATGTCAGAAAAACTGGCAGGCTCAACGCTTTCGGACTAAGGCCTGTCCGACTGCACTACGTTCAGCACACAGGCAAATTATGCGGGTGTGCTGAACGAATATTTATATCGCCCGACCGCGGCATTTGACCCAAGGCAGGCAGGAGACCCTTCATGAAAAAAATCATCCGTGCAGCACTGATTGGTTCGGCGCTGATTTGCGCGACCAGTTTCGCGCAAACTTTTCCGACACGCTCAATCTCTATGGTCGTGCCGTACCCACCAGGTGGCTCAAGCGATGGCCTTGCACGTATTATTGGTGTGGCCATGTCAAAGGATCTCGGTCAGCAAGTGATCGTTGAGAACGTCACGGGTGCAGGCGGCACCATTGGCACACAAAAAGTGCTGAAATCCGCACCGGATGGTTACACCATTACTTTTGGCAACATGGGTTCGATGGCAATCGCCGCCCCCCTCTACCCAAATATCAAATTCGACCCTGTCAAAGATTTCGCCCCGATCGGCGTCGTGGCGGATGTCCCGATGGTGATTTCTGCCAGCAAGAAAAGTGGCTATAAGACCCTTGGCGAATTTGTGGCGCAATTGAAAAAAGATGGCAAATCTGTGAACTTTGGTACTGCGGGTCCAGGTTCTACCGGACACATCGGTGCAGCAATGTTTCTTTACGTAACTAAAACCAATGCCACCCTTGTCAATTATCGAGGTGCGGGCCCAGCCATCGCTGATTTGCTTGCAGGAACGGTTGACGCGGTGATCGATCAAACCGTCACCATGATTCCAATTCACAATGGTGGTCGTGTCACCGCACTTGCCGTGTCGGGTAAAAACCGTCTGGCTCAGATTCCGGATGTGCCGACCTTCGCTGAGGCAGGCGTACCAGAGTATGACCTCAGCGTCTGGAACGCTATCGCAGCCCCCGCAGGCACACCACCTGCTGTAGTAGATCGTCTAGCGAAAGCCTTGGCCAATGCACTGAAAGATCCTGAAGTGGTAGAACGTTTTGCAAAAATGGCTGCCGTGATTCCCCCTGAATCCGAGCAAGGACCCAAAGCCTTTGCTGCGCTGATTGCAAAAGACGTGCCACGCTTTACGCAACTGATTAAAGAAGCGAAAATTTCTGCCGAGTAATTTTTCAATCGCCTTATCGGGCGCGTGTCAAAGTAAAGCGCACAAGAAAAAAGGACCTCTTCAATTTGCACTGAAGGGGTCCTTTTTTTACAGCGGTCGAAACAACTACGTCGGTCTGCGTGGATAGCCCTCAGCCAGGATTCTGGTCCATACGGCTTTCTTTTCCGCATCATCCATGAACACCCAGTTCGAGACCTCGGTGACCGTTCGACCACAGCCCCTGCAAATATCATCGAACAGTGTCGAGCAGACGGCTACGCAAGGCGAATCCGCACCGTTCGACAAGTCCTCCACCACCACAGGGCGTGAATCGGTCGTCACTTAAGCTGACTTCTTCAGGGCAGCCGCTTTATCAGTAGCTTCCCAGGTGAACTCGGGCTCTGCACGACCGAAATGGCCATAGGCAGCAGTCTTGCTGTAGATCGGACGTAACAAATCAAGCATGTTGACGATGCCTTTTGGACGCAGGTCAAAGTGCTCGCGCACCAGCTTGGCCAATTGCTCATCAGGAATCACGCCCGTGCCTTCGGTATAGACAGTGATGTTGATCGGCTCAGCCACACCGATGGCATAGCTCACCTGCACCTGGCACTGTGTCGCCAAACCGGCAGCCACGATGTTTTTGGCAACATAACGTGCAGCGTAGGCGGCTGAACGGTCAACTTTTGAAGGATCCTTACCGGAGAATGCACCGCCGCCATGTGGGCACGCGCCACCATAGGTATCGACAATGATTTTACGGCCGGTCAGGCCACAATCACCCTGTGGGCCGCCGATTACAAAACGACCGGTTGGATTGATCAGGAACTTGGTCTGAGGGGTCAAGAGACCTTCAGGGAAGCTTGGGCGAATGATGTCCTCAATCACGGCTTCGTGAATGGTCTGCTGAGAAACCTCCGGTGCGTGCTGGGTTGAGAGCACCACGGTGTCGACTTCGACAGGCTTGCCATCCACATAGCGGAACGTCACCTGCGATTTTGCGTCAGGGCGCAACCAGGGCAGACGGCCGTCTTTGCGCAGCTCGCTCTGGCGCTGAACCAGCCGGTGTGCGTACCAGATTGGCGCAGGCATCAAATCAGGTGTTTCGTTACATGCGTAACCAAACATCAAACCCTGGTCGCCAGCACCCTGGTTCAGGTAGTCTTCTGAGGAACGATCGACACCCTGAGCAATATCAGGCGACTGCTTGTCATAGGCCACCAACACTGCGCAACCTTTGTAATCGATACCGTAATCGGTATTGTCATAGCCAATGCGCTTGATGGTGTCACGTGCGACTTGGATATAGTCAACGTTTGCGGTGGTGGTGATTTCGCCAGCCAGTACAACCAGACCCGTATTGCAAAGCGTTTCCGCTGCAACACGGGCGTGGGGGTCCTGCGTAAAAATGGCATCCAGAATCGCGTCGGAAACCTGATCAGCTACCTTGTCTGGGTGGCCTTCGGATACGGATTCGGAGGTAAAAAGAAAATCGCTTGCTTTAGACATGATCACGCCCTTTTATTGGCAAAAAGCCAAAATGGTTAAAGAGGTGCGTTGCACCCCTTATCGTGATCTGTAAAAGATGCTGGATTGGGCGCGACGCTTTAGCGGAATTATTTTTTTGCCGGTTAAAACAAGACATGCTTTAACCCAACTCAGTCGCCCCGCAAGTTGTCGGTTAACACAGCGACTGAAGTTATTTTAAGCGAAAATAGACTTATGTTGTTAATACCCACATTTTCATGAGCGGCTTAAACGCTTCTGGCTCACAATCATCGCGCCCTGCCTCCATGGACCATGCAGCGCAAGACGAGGCTGCCTGGCAGCTAGCGATTAATGCGCTCAAACATAAATCCTTCAACATGTGGCTACTGATCAGCGTGTTTCAGTGGCTTGCACATCGATCGCAAAAAACGCGCATGCGACTGGGCGCATGCCTCACCAAGCTCGCCCCCTGGCTGATTGCGAAACGCCTCAAAATCGTTACGCGCAATCTTGAACTGTGCTTTCCAGAAATGACTGCCAGACAAAGGCAGGCACTCATGCAAAAGCATATTCGGGCCCTGACGCAGAGCTTTGTAGATCGCAGTGTGTTCTGGTTTGGCTCAGCCGAGACGATCCGCACGTTGATCCGGGTGAGTGGTCATGAACAAGTCCCTGGACTCATCGCCGCGCATGGGTCGGTCATGCTGCTCGCCCCGCACTTTATAGGACTCGACGCCGCCGCGACCCGACTCACGCTTGAAGGACCCGAAGGTGCGACGATGTACACCCCGCAAAGCAACGCAGACATCGACGCGCTAGTCAGACTTGGACGCGCACGCTTCAACACCATTCATTTGGTCAGTCGTCGCGACGGCATTCGCCCGCTGATTCGTTACATCGAACAGCACCTACCTATTTATTACCTCCCTGATATGGACTTTGGTCGCAAAGGCGCTGTGTTTGTGCCATTTTTCGGGCTTGAGGCGGCGACCCAAACCGCTACCGCACAAATCGCCCGCAAGTGGCATCAACCTGTATTACCGGTTGTGAGCAAATGGGACCCCCAGACCGGTCACTACACAGTAACGGTTCAAGCACCCTTGGCAGACTTTCCAGGTCACGACTCACTGGAATCGGCGACAGCACGACT
>CANCRX010000040.1 GCA_947380655.1 Alcaligenaceae bacterium
TGGAACTGACCTGTTTTGCCAGTAATACCCTGTGTGATGACTTTAGTATTTTTGTTGATAAGAATCGACATATCTGAATCCCTGGCGAATTATTTGGCCGCAGCAACAACACGGGTGGCAGCTTCAGCCATCGTGTCAGCGCTGATGATAGGCAAGCCGGACTCAGCCAGCATTTTCTTGCCCAGCTCTTCGTTGGTACCTTTCATGCGGACCACGAGTGGCACGGAGAGGTTGACAGCTTTGCAAGCAGTGATCACGCCTTGGGCAATCACATCGCAACGCATGATGCCACCGAAAATGTTGACCAGAATCGCTTTAACGTGCTTGTTCGCCAACATAATTTTGAAGGCTTCGGTCACGCGCTCTGCCGTCGCACTGCCACCAACGTCGAGGAAGTTTGCTGGCTCGCCGCCAAACAGCTTGATGGTGTCCATCGTTGCCATAGCAAGTCCTGCACCGTTGACCAGGCAGGCGATATTGCCATCGAGCTGGATATAGGCCAGCTCATGCTTGCTGGCTTCGATCTCAGCGGGGTCTTCTTCGTCGAGATCGCGGTACGCCACGATTTCTGGGTGACGGAACAACGCGTTGCTGTCGAAGTTGAATTTTGCGTCAAGAGCAATGATGTCGCCCTTACCTGTCAAAACCAGTGGGTTGATTTCAGCCAGTGATGAGTCGGTATCCCAGTACGCTTTGTAGAGTTTCTGGAACTCGGCTGCCGCTTTGGAAACTGAAGCCTCAGGCACACCAATACCGCGCGCCAGGTCTGTGGCTTCTGCATCGCTTAAGCCTTTAGCTGGATCGACAAACACCTTGAGGATTTTCTCTGGGTGATGCTCAGCGACTTCTTCAACGTCCATGCCACCTTCGCTGGAGGCCATGACACACACGCGCTGAGTACCACGATCGGTGACGATACCAACGTAGTATTCTTTTTTGATATCGGCGCCTTCTTCGATCAGCAGGCGACGAACTTTCTGACCCTCAGGTCCAGTCTGATGCGTGATCAATTGCATGCCTAGGATCTCAGAGGCGTATTTACGCACTTCATCGATCGACTTCGCGACTTTTACGCCACCGCCCTTTCCGCGGCCACCTGCGTGAATCTGCGCTTTGACAACCCAAACCGGGCCGCCGAGCTTTTCAGCTGCAGCAACAGCGTCTTCGACGTTAAACACGGGAATGCCACGTGGCACGACAACACCGAATTGTCTAAGTAGTTCCTTGCCTTGATACTCGTGGATTTTCATGGGGCTCCTGTCATTTCAGAAAAGTACGTAAAAAGGAACTGACTGCATGCTCAACATCTAGCCAGTAGTCGTAGATTTTGTCTTACTCGGCAATACATACCATTGCGGATAATGCTCTTTCGTAATCTCGCCATCGAGGCGCCAGGCACGGCAGCCATCAAGATGAAAAGGTTTTCTAGCCGGATCACCACTGCCACTACGGCGTGTCATGGTCTGCACAGCAGCGGTGGGAAGTACCGCTGCCAGCTCACTCATGTGCGTACAACCCGCAGTGCGTGCGAATCTTTCCTTGACCTGCTGGCGAAAGCCTTTAAGCAGATTCATGCCAATCAGATCTCGGTATTCGTCGGAAATCGACGTGCATACCTCACCAAAAGGCGCCGCATCATAGGCCACGACTGCATCAAGGATAGTGAAAGTTTTGTCGATTGTCACGCGCATGTGCATGTGATGAAACGCCTCACCTGCATGGCGGACCTCACCACTGCGCCGGGTGAAATCGTAGGCTTTGCTGTCTATTAGCTCCGCCTCGATATCCCAATTGCCGTCTTCACGCTCAAAGGAATGCACCTGATACGAGCGATTGTGCATCGGTTTGCGTGGGCAGGTGGGCTCTGGAAGCGGCATAGGGATTTAGTGTGTATTTATGACACAGTGCAGCAAAGCCTAGAAGTATAGCGCAGGCTGACCAAATCAGATCAAATGCTGTCTTCGTCAAGATTATCTTGGGGTGAACCCGCCAACGCAGCTTTCAATACCTGACGCACGATATCGTGAGAAAAACCGCGGGCTGCCAAAAAACGCGCTTGTTTGGCGTAATCGTTGGGAGTTTGCACACCGCCCTTGGAGCCAAACTTTTTGTCCCACACCCCACGCGCTCGCTCAAGCTCAGTATCTTTTAGCTGCATCCGCATCTCAGATACCTGGGCATCGGTCAGGCCTTTTTGTTTTAACTCCTGAGTAATACGCAAAGAGCCATGAATGGGCGATTTTCGGTGCACAACGCTTTGAATGACGCGCTCATCTGACTGCCAGCCTTCGCGGGTGAGCGTATCGAGCAATGCCTCAAGCTCCTCTTTCGAGTCAGCATGGGCAGTTAATTTACGCGCAAGTTCAACCCGGCTGTATTCCCTGCGCGACAACAAACTAACGGCCCGGGCTTTGAGGGAAAGGCCGGGCCGTTTTTTTGCCCCTGAACTTGGAACAAAATCCTCATCATCCTCGTCAGAGGATGATGTAAAACATGAATCAGAATGAATCACTACTTAACTCAACGATCAGAGTTCGTCTGCATCGGGTTCCTCAGCTGCGGCTGCCGGCGCACTCGCGGCTTTTGAAGCCTTTGCTGGTTTTGCAGCAGGTACACCACCCGCTCTGGGCGCAACGCCGAGTTTTTCACGGACACGGTTTTCAATCTCAATAGCCATGGCGGGACGCTCACGCAGGTATTCACGGACATTGTCCTTACCCTGACCAATGCGCTCGCCGTTGTAACTAAACCATGCACCCGCTTTGTCGACGATACCGGCTGTTACGCCCAGATCGATGATCTCGCCCTCGCGTGAAATACCGGCACCGTACATGATGTCGAATTCTGCTTGTTTAAAGGGAGGAGCGATTTTGTTTTTAACAACCTTGACACGGGTTTCGTTACCAACAACCTCCTCACCCTTCTTGATCGCGCCAATGCGACGGATATCCAGACGGACTGAAGAATAGAATTTCAAGGCATTACCACCCGTCGTAGTCTCGGGATTGCCGAACATCACACCGATTTTCATGCGGATCTGGTTAATAAAGATCACCATGCAATTGGTGCGCTTAATACTAGCGGTGAGCTTGCGCAGGGCCTGGCTCATCAAACGTGCTTGCAATCCAGGCAGAGAGTCACCCATTTCGCCTTCGATTTCTGCTTTGGGAACCAGCGCTGCGACGGAGTCAATCACGATCAGATCGACCGAACCCGAACGCACGAGCGCATCGGTGATCTCAAGCGCCTGCTCGCCCGTATCTGGCTGGGAAATCAGCAAATCCGTGAGGTTAACGCCGAGTTTTGAGGCGTACTGGACATCCAGGGCATGCTCTGCATCGATAAACGCGCAGGTCCCGCCGACTTTTTGCATTTCTGCGATGACCTGCAGGGTCAGTGTGGTTTTACCAGAGGACTCTGGACCATAGATCTCTACAACACGACCACGTGGCAAACCACCGACGCCCAAAGCGATATCGAGCCCGAGCGAACCGGTCGAGACAACCTGAATATCGTGTTCGACCTCATTGTCGCCATAACGCATGATCGACCCTTTGCCGAACTGCTTTTCAATCTGAGAAAGTGCAGCTGCGAGTGCTTTGCCTTTTTCGGAAGAGCCGGCCTTGAGGGTTTTATCGTCCATGAGAGATCCTTTAATGTGTAGCCGTATGAATCGGTAGTTTTAATGCATTTGTTTAAATGAATGCAGTTGTTTAAAACCGGTAATTTCAAATTATTACATCAGATTATACTGTATAAATAAACAGTGCAACTGTTTTTATCACACATGGGGTTTATCCTTATTTGGCGTAAGCCTCGTAGGCAAGATGTAAGCATCGTGACAGAATAGTCATATTCGTTGGATTTTCTGACCTAACTTTGTATGGCGGCGCCCGTATGCGTATCCTGATTGCCGAAGACGACAGCATTCTCGCTGACGGCCTGACACGCTCCTTGCGTAATAACGGCTATGCCGTTGATGCGGTGAGCGATGGCATAGCGGCGGACTCAGCCTTGACTGCGCAAGAGTTTGACCTGCTGATTCTAGATATCGGTCTGCCCAAAATGTCCGGCCATGATGTTCTCAGCCGGCTGCGTGCGCGCAATTCGCGACTGCCGGTACTGATCCTGACTGCGGCAGATAGCATCGAACAACGCGTCAAGGGCTTGGATCTTGGCGCCGACGACTACATGGCAAAGCCGTTTTCTCTGTCTGAGCTCGAGGCACGTGTCCGTGCACTGGCTCGCCGGGGTGCGGGCGGCGGTGCGACCATCCTGCGTCACGGTCGTCTGGTTTTTGATCAGACGGGTCGGGTCGCACTGGTCGATGACCAAACACTCGACCTTAGCGCGCGCGAAGTCAGCCTGCTCGAAATTTTGCTGACACGCAGTGGTCGCATGGTCAGTAAGAACCAGATTGTTGATCACTTATGCGAATGGGGCGAGGAAGTCAGCTCTAACGCCATCGAAGTCTACGTCCATCGTTTACGTAAAAAAATTGAACCAAGTGGTGTAAAAATCGCCACGGTCAGAGGACTAGGCTATTGCCTCGAGCGGGACAACAGTGCTCAGTCTGCTTCGACGTAAACAAAAGCCTGACGTCTCAGCCAGCGCAGAGGACAGCCCCCAGCGTCGACCCGCGACTGCAGCGCTCAACCAGGAAGCGCTGGAAATCACGCACGGCGGCTCCGAGGGGCCAAGTGATACCCCGCTCAGACGCTCATTACTAGGCGAAATTCTTGACTGGATGCTTGCCCCACTCTTTTTACTGTGGCCGATGAGCGTGGCGATCACTTATGTTGTGGCACAGAATCTGGCCAACATCCCCTATGACATGAGCTTGTCCAACGCGCTGCAAGTTCTGGGTCAGCAGTTAGAAATTGAAAATGGGCTGATTACGTTAAAAATGTCCGCGCCAGCACGGCTGGCACTGCGCACCCGTGAAAACGACGGAGTTTTCTGGAAAGCAATAGGGCCACACGGGGAATACCTGGGCGGTGATCGGGATTTACCCACACCGGATCACACCCCTATCCACTCGAGCAATGCGGTGTATTACCAGAACGAGTCTCTCAGAGACTTTGAAATTCGTATCGCCTATACCTGGGTCGACCTCTCGCTCAAGGATACCGGACCGGTGCTGCTGGTGGCGGCCGAGAGTACAGACCGGCGCAAACAACTCGCCAATGACATTATCAAGGGCGTGATCATTCCGCAGTTTTTTGTCCTCCCTATCGCGGTCGTGCTGATATGGTTCGGCCTGTCTCGCGGCATCTCGCCAATCAATGCGCTGCAAGGCCGACTGCGTGCGCGACGACCCGATGATCTTTCGCCGATCGATGAGAATGCTGCCCCGACAGAAATTGGTCCGCTGATCACAGCGATGAACGATCTGCTCAAAAGATTATCCGCCAACGTTCTGACACAACGCCGCTTTGTTGCCGATGCCGCACATCAACTCAAGACCCCCTTGGCCGGTCTGCGCACGCAGGCTGAACTCGCCATGCGCGATGAAACAAGCGGTGAAACACAGGCCAGTCTTCAGCAAATAGTGGCCGGAACCATCCGTGCGACCCGACTAGTCAATCAATTACTGTTAATGGCGAACGCAGAAAATCCTGGTCAGGTTGGTATGGTCGATGTTGATTTAAATGACATCGCACGCGAGCAGACTTTGGAGTGGGTCGACCAAGCCATCAACATGGGGATCGATCTGGGTTTCGATGCGCAAGACGATCCCATCATCATTCGAGGTCAACCGCTTTTGCTCGCTGAGGTGCTGAACAATCTGATTGACAACGCCTTACGCTACACGCCCGCTCCGGGTCATGTGACGGTCAGTGTAAAACGCCACCTGACACAAATAATTCTGGCTGTCGAAGACACGGGACCAGGTATCGCTCTTGAGGAACGTGAGCGCGTGTTTGATCGTTTTTATCGGGTGCTAGGGACGCGCGCAGACGGCAGCGGATTAGGTTTGGCGATTGTGCGCGAGATTGCCTTGCGTCACAACGCCACGATTCATGTCATGGATTCACATAAAGATCAAAGCGCCAATGTTGGCACGCGCATTGAGATTCGATTTCCGATTCTTGATCTGTAAAAAAATTCATTAAGCGCCAAGGCGCTCTATGCTCGCTGGAAATCCTTGTCGCACCACACCACCAGAAACCCAATCGATCCAGACATTGCCAGAACTGCTGCGCGTAGCATCGGCGAATCCCAAATCATTCATACTCACCCCAGCGGCAAGCGCTGCGTCGTGCGGTGTAGTTTTTCCGTCAACGCGATGAGCCCTCGCACCCAGCTCAGTGTGACCATAGCCATGCTCAATAGCAATAGCTCCCATAGCCACTCCGTCTCGCACCATGGCAACACCGGCAACCGAACCGCCAGGGGTCGTTATACGCACAGCATCACCACTTTTTATACCGAGTCGAATTGCATCAGTACGGTTGATTGATACGGGGTTGTGAGGGTGAACCTGACGCAATCTATTCACAGCGATGGACATCGAACTCATTAAATTAGACTTGTAAGAAGTCAACAAAAAAGGAAACTGCTCGAGAGTGAAACGCTCGCGCATGGATTGACCATTTGCAAGACGTGTCGGATACCAAGTCGGGCAACCACTCAATCGTTCACCGGTCATCGAATGTCGAATTTTAGAAATATCTTCGCTCCAGATTTGCAGAGGCCTGACATGTGCCGCACGAATATGATCATCCTCCCATGCCGTCTGAAGCTTCTCAAATCTACCGCCACGTGTAAGGATCATCGCTACCTGACGCCACTCGTCAGGTTTTAATTTTTCCTGCAGCATCGGAACATAACGCTGCATTCCCGTCACCTCAATATCATCATCGCTTGCTGGGCCCACCGGTTTACCTGCTGCAAAAGCAATATTTGCGATGCCCCGCAGATAAAAATCCTCCGCAGTATTGAGATCGTAAAGCTCCCCCTCTTTGTCTGTAATCACGCCTTGACCAAAACCTGGCATATGTAAGTGTTTAGCAATAGCAATCAAAAAAGATTCCAAATTAACAGGAACACCCTTTCCCGTATCTGATACAGCCGGCGTCACTACAGGACAACGAACGGTAGAGGATTTGGCAACGACATCGGCCCAGGGGGCACCAATTCCCCAACTCTCGTAAGTTACCGTATCAGGAACGATGTAATCAGCCCATGCATTTGTTTCGTTGATAAATGGATTCACTGAAATCGCAAGCGGTAATACCTTGGGATCACGCAACTGATCTAACGCAAGATTTTTAAAGCCCGCAATCGAATAGACAGGATTACTCATGTGATTAAGCCAGACTTTCACACGATAAGGATAGCCAGCAAGTCCGGAAGAAAGCATTTCACTGCTCAAGGCATCTACAGCGGGATACCACGGCGCACGCGCTGGATACGGAGATTGGCCCGCTGCTTTTTTTCGCAGAAACTCACTTGTTTTTTCATACGGAAAACGATGGCGCGAGAGCGCTACGCCTTGTGGTTGAACTTTACCTGGAAATTTTGCAAAGTTATAACGCGGCCCAGGCCCAAAAGGACCATACGGCCCCGCGTCAAGCACAAGTCCACCAGCTACGTTGAGATTGCCGACAAGGGTATTAAGCATCGCGATCGCATAAGCGGTATAAAACCCTGAACCATTCATCGTTCCACCATGCGCGTCTGCAACGGCATGCTTGCCATAACTGGTGAATTCACGCGCCATGTCTTCGATCTCGTGACGAGCAATTCCACACAGAGCGGCATACTCATCCAGTGACTTCAGATTCGCTTCTGTCCGCAATCGCGTCAAGGCAGAGGTGACTTGTAATGGTGTTTCTCCAACACCAGGGGCATTGACTACCCTGTCAACAAATAATTCAGCGGGTGAGGCTACTGTATGCGGAGCAAATGAACCATCAGCTAACTGAACGACGAAAACATCGGGGGTTTTTTCATCACCAATCCGTGGCCATCCCATATCTTGACCACGCAAACATGTTCCAAATCGCGGATGATCTGCTTGAGCAATGATCAAGTGCGTTGCATTGGTCCACGACACTTCACCAGCGATTTTCATAGCCTCGGGTCCAGGCTGCGCTAAAGATTTATCGTCGTACCGTTTATTTTCGATAATCCATTGAATCAGTCCCATAGCAAGGGCTAAATCAGTGGCGGGTTTAACTGCGACCCAGCGATTGCCTGAGCCGGCTGCAAAGCTAGAGGAAGTTGGCAGGACGGGTGAAACAACAACGTATTTAAAGGTGATCTCGTCCCGGGTACGTGCTTGGGCCAATTCACGCCCTTGCCGCTGAAAAGGATTACCAGATTGCGCGGGAGCCGCGCCGATAAAGAGACCGAAACGTGCACGCGACCAATCTGGTTTGCCATGGGGCTGACCAAACAGATCCCCTAGTGCAGCGCCTGCGCCAACGCGAAATGTTTGACCGCAATACGAGCCATGATTGGCAACATTCACTGTGCCAAACGATTGTTGCGCAAATCGATTAATCAGTGGCGTACGTCCCTCGTTGGCCGCATCGGTCACCAGCAATTGATTCGCAAGTGGTCCGTATTCAGGATTTTCAGGATCTATCAATGTCTTGTGGTCATAGATGGCTCGCAAGCCATCTATATGCCCCTCTCCAAAGAGGTCTCCACCCTCACAGACTTCCTTGACCAGTTGCTCAAAAGAAATTGTTTCCCATTTCCCTGTCCCTCTTGCGCCCACTCTTTTCAAAGGCTTGAGGACGCGATATGGATTGGTCTGTTGCTCCTGCATAGCTGAACCTCGGGCGCACGAAGTTGCACGGCCCTCCAAACCTGACTCCCCACCCAACATTGCATAAACTTCACGCACAGGCATTTCCATCGAAGCTGGGTGCGTGGTTGCAAGAGGATGATAGGGATTGCCTGCAATGCGCAGAATACGATTAGATTTTGTATCAACGCGCACACGCACACCACACTGTGTCCAACAGCCTAGACAACTTGATGGGCTGACCGTTTGTCCAGGTTGTGTCGAAAGCACACCGGTCGCTGGGTCGATACGAAATTCTGGCGTGAGCGAGTTGCCGCGCGTCTGATGCGCAGTTGTTACACCCGCAGTGCCTTTGACCAAACCCTCAACGGCTTTGACAACCGTCTCACCGTAACCTGCCGCAAAGGCGGCGAGACCACCTAAAGCAGCGCCACCCTGAACGATCAGCTTGCGACGTGAAGTGATTTTTTCATCATGCTCTGATGACCTGTCGTTGTCGTAACTTTTGCTCATGATTCTTAAATCCTGTTCACTATTTTTTTCAAGCTAACCGTGCGTCACATCGTGCGTGACCAGGAAAACGCTCAAGCAGAAATAACGCGATAGAAATGAGTGCGATGCACAAACCCAACACACCCAGCATTCCCATCAGACCGTCGCCTCCCCACGGCATTTGATAGATATATAGGCCGGCCCCATATTTTGGAACTCCTTGCACAGACATAAATATGATCCATCGAAAAATCCATGCTGTAGCGAGCATCATGACTGCAACAAGAAAGGAATAGCCTGGGCGTAGTAAAAATCGCGCGTGGCGCACGACCAGTACAAAGATGGCCAGGCCTGCCAATAAAGATCCAAGCAAACTGATCCGCCAGACAGGAAACAGTTCGTACAGACGCAGCGCTGCTGTATATGAAGGCTCTCCCCCAGTCATACCACGTACGGACCATACCAGCGCACTCATGACAAGCAGGGTCACAGCTATCAGCCCTAGCCTGCGTATTAATTGGACTGGCGTCGCGCCTAACCCGCCCGGTAACCAGCGCGTGACAAGCAGCACTGCGCCCATCGCAGCTAACCAACCTGTCAGCGCAAAATTTATCGGAAGAAACACAGTATTCCAAAGGGGACGGGAACGGACAGCCATCACCTCTGAGCCGGTATAAACAAGAATACTGATCGCGGAAATTATCAACAGGACAGCCAAGACTCGCATGACGGTCAAATACCCAAGCCACCAGGCTGAACAAAAGCCGATAACGAGCGAAACAAAAACAGGTAAAAGATAGGCACCAATAGACATCCAGGACCACGGTGTGAAGTAAGCATAAAAATGCCAGAATCGACCGGGCTGATGTAAGTCAGCCAGGAGCGATACGGGCGCGGCGATGGCGCTTGTTACCAATACGATCATCACCGCCGGCATTAAGCGCCAGTCGGGTGATCCAGGTTGGGTAAGCAGCGCAAGCCCCGCTGCCGTGAGAGCTGCAGTGCTTGCGATGCCAATGAGGAAAAAATACTGAACGGCCCAAGGCAGCCAAGCAGCCTCATAGGCGGGCGTCAGTAACTCAATAATTTGCATCAGATTGTCCTTGGAAATGGGAGGGATTAATGCGAGGCAAGCAAACGCACACCCGCTTGTCCATCAATGCCATTCACAAACTCTTCTGGTAGACCTATGTAATACACATGAGGTGAGGTACCCATCGCAGGCTTGAGTACTTTGATCTGGTCCTGATGCGATGCAATCATGCGAGATATGGTGCTTTCTTTGTTATTCAGATCACCGATCACCCTAGCCCCCCCCACACAACTTTCAACACACGCAGGCAACAAACCCACCGCTAAACGGTGTTCGCAGAAGGTGCACTTGTCTGCGGTCTGTGTTTCATGGTTAATAAATCGTGCGTCATACGGACAGGCCTGAACGCAATAGCCACAACCAACACATCGCTCATTGTCGACCAATACGATTCCATCGGTGCGCTGAAACGTCGCCTGCACAGGACAAACGGGAACACAGGGAGGGTTGTCACAATGATTGCAAAGTCTTGGCAAACTTACCATCGCTGAAGGGGCTGGTTTGTCGGTTTGATCAATTTCATATTGGAGGACTGTTGTTCGAAACTGCCCGAGTGGCGGGAGATTTTCCATCGAACAGCTAACCGTACAGGCCTGGCATCCGATGCATTTACGCATATCTACAAGCATGCCGTAGCGCTTTCCCTGTTCGCCCGGACGGCGCAGCGGCTGCGTGCCGATTGCAGCCTGGACAGGTCTAATTGGAATGACCGTGGCGGTCGCACTCAAACCAAGCAATCCTTTCAAAAATCCACGCTTTCCTGCCTGAAGAACCATGACTGATTCCGTTGCTTCGTCCATCACTTACTCCAGAATAACCACATACCGTAGTTATTAATTTATTACTGAAAGTAATAAATGACATTGACCTGTATCAATACTTAACGAATCAGAAAAGTCGGTAGCACTAGGCTGATTGTGAGTCATCACGCCACGGTAAATAAGATTGACAGAGCCTTGACACAACAGCCTTGACACAACAAAACTATATGGATTAATATTATATATAAATATATTATGTTATTTAATATAATTTAAGGATGGTTTGTCATATGAATAAAAATCTACACAAAGCACCGGAGCCGTTCTGGCATCCACTGGTGTCAGGCTTATTGCTAGGCGCAGTACTGCTCGCGACCTTTGTCTTGACGGGTCATGGCCTCGGTGCGACAGGATTTACAACACGCCTAACCGCCTGGATCGGCATGGAGTTCGCACCGATCGCCACCGCAGCAAACGACTATCTGGGTGCAATGATTGAAGATGGTCATCCACTGAGTTCCTGGATTACCTGGCAAGTGATGGGTGTCGCTTTAGGCGCTCTGATTTCAGCCGGGCTCGCAGGAAGAATACGTTTTCAGATGGATGGAAAAATTCTTGGCGGCAGCCGCCGTCCCCTGACGGCACTGGCTGGTGGCGTGCTAGCTGGCTTTGGGGCGCGTGTCGCTGCAGGCTGCACCAGTGGCTTGGGCTTGTCGGGTTCGGCCACGCTATCGATCGCTGGGTTTGTCTTTCTCATTACATTTTTTGGTGCTGGTCTGTTGGCTAGCCGTTTGTTCAAAACAGGGAAAACATCATGCTAAGCACCGTACTCTCAGGACTTTTACTAGGTGCCGGCTTCGGTTTCGTATTAGAACGCGCGGGCTTTGGCAGTCCCTGCAAACTCACCGCGCAATTCAGACTGACGGACTGGTCCGTATTCAAAGTCATGTTCACAGCGATTGTTGTTGCGGCGGTTGGCTTAATGATTTTTGAAAAAACTGGCGTCATCCAAGTTGAAGACCTATTTGTTCCCCCTGCATTTCTTGGCGCAGCAGCCTTGGGTGGCGCGTTGGTTGGAGTTGGCTTTGCCGTGGGTGGTTATTGCCCAGGAACTTCAGTCGTAGGGTTTGTATCGGGTCGGATCGATGCCGCGATTTTCCTGCTTGGTCTGCTGCTGGGCACCTGGCTCTTTGCTGGTTTCTTTGACAGTCTTGAACCACTAACAGTTCTAGGCGAATACCTCAACGCAGAAACCTTACCCGAGGCATTCAATGTCTCGGACCTCACGATCAACATCATCATGATTCTTGCTGCGATCGGGGTGTTCGTACTGGGCACCTTTATGGAAAAACGCTCAGTCGGGCCGGTCACTGCGCAGCAAGCGGTATTCGGCACAGAGTCCTCGCACAAAAGTACTTGACCACAAAAATCAATCCTACGTTATCTGGAGAATTAAATGAATAAAAAATCAACCGTCGCCGCATTCGCGCTTGCTATGGCAAGTATCGTCGCCGCACCTGTCGCACGCTCCGCAGATGCACCCGCCACACCCCCCACCCAAGGGACAGAACAAAAACCAGCAGGAGATGCGTCGAAACAACCGGCGCAAAACCCTTGCGCACCTGACAAGAAAAAGGGCTCGAATCCTTGCGGTCCAAGCAAGAAAAAAGCCAGCAATCCATGTGGCCCCTCAAATCCTTGTGGTCCCAAAAAACGCAAGTCAGGCGATTGAATAATAGCCCTACCTATAACTGAAAATGTCAACGATCAACAACTCTGCGCAAGCACGTGAACGTGCGACGAATACCTTGATGCGGCTACAGGCAAGCTACGCGTCAAAGGGTATCGCCCTCTGCCAGGCTGCCTTGTGTGGTGCAAATGAGTTTGTGGCGTGGACCCATTATCCAAAAAATGATTGTTCAGATGTAGACACGGGCTATGAGTTTTATTATCACGCGCATGAAGCCGCAGACATGCCAGAAGCAGAGCATGGCCATTTTCATCTTTTCAAACGCGATGTCAGTCAGCCAGAAATATTTACACATCTGATCGGCATTGCTCTGGATACCAAAGGTCTGCCGGTACGTCTGTTCACCACCAATCAATGGGTCACCGGTGAGTCCTTACAGAAAGCAACAACCGTACAAGCGTATCTCAGGGACTACTCATTTACAGCCAAGGGGCGTCTAGCCCCGATCGCCAAATGGATACAAGCCTTGCTGATTTTGTATGAAGAGGAAATCACCTCATTGATACGTAATAGAGATGTATTGATTCATACACATGTTTCAGCAGGTTTTAAAAAAAGCACTTTTCTTGAAGACCGATCACAACACTGCCTAACTGCTTGTCAGATTAATTTTCTTGAAAAATTATCTTTGCCATCACGCACTATGTTCTACTCACAAGAGGCATAATTTATGAAACTCTCTAAACTGATTGTCACCGTATCGCTCAGCGCTTTGGCCACTCTCGCACAAGCCCTGACACTGCCTTCATCCGTCGTGGATGCGGATTGGCTTGCCAAAAACAAAGCCGACGTACAGATCGTCGAAGTCACAAGTGACGTCGCTTCATTTCTGCGTAAACCAGAAATTGAAACGGACCAAAAAACAGGTAAAAAAGTGTTGGTCGAAGTCGGTGGTCACATCCAAGATTCTGCACTAATTGACTTTACAAAAGTACGTGCAGAGAAAACAATCGAAGCCAAAAAAGTCAAATACCTGATTCCTGAAAAGGCTGACTTTGAAAAGTTGGTTCAAACTGCAGGCATCAACTCCGGCAAACCAATCGTTTTGGTTCCTATCGGTCTTGATATTGCCGATGTGGATGAGGCCTTACGCGTTTTGTGGCAATTCAAAGTGTATGGCGAGCGAAACATTGCCGTACTGGATGGAGGCTTAGCAGGCTGGTTGATGGACGGCAAAGAAGTCTCTACCGAAAAAAGTAATTTGAAAACTGGAAATTGGCTCGCAACAGACTACCGTAAAGAGCTGGTCGCCACCTCTGAGGAGGTCGCTAGTGCCTCAACATCTGGCAAAGTTGAGTTAATCGACTCCCGTCCACCCTCACAATTCTTTGGCGTCACAAAACGAGATTACGTCAATGGTTTCGGCCATATTGCGGGTGCAAAAGATTTCGCGCCCGAATTACTGACTCGCTCTAAAAATGGCGCGCTGTACTTTTTGAACAAAAAAACCTACGAAGCACTGTTAGCAGAAAGTGGGATCAAACCTTCGGCGCCGGCCATCAGCTATTGCAATAGTGGGCACTTTGCTGCCGGCTCGTGGTTTGTTGCTGCTGAAATAGTCGGCAATCCGTCCGTCAAACTCTACGATGGTTCACTGCATTTATGGACAATCGAAGGCCGCCCACTTGTAAGTGTCCCACTTTAAGGGAAAACACCTAGCGATAAGCGTACACAGAGAAGCCCCCTAGCATGCGGGGCTTTTTTGTAACTTTTACACACAAAAATTAAGTTTCGCGTAAGCAATGTGTCAGAACCCCGTCAGGATGGACGCATAAAGTTCAGGCCAGATCTGATCAGCCCTTGATCCGTTCAAAACAATAATCAATATCCAGTTCGTTCAATCAGGAGACACATCCATGACGACAGCCACAGCGGGTAAGGTGCATCCAGCGCCACGCCCAATGAGCAAAGAAGAGCGGAAAGTTATTTTCGCCTCCTCCCTCGGAACCGTTTTTGAGTGGTATGACTTTTATCTGTATGGCTCGCTTGCTGCCATTATTGCTTCGCACTTCTTCTCGGCTGTAAACCCCACCGCTGCATTTATTTTTGCGCTGATGGCATTTGCTGCGGGTTTTGCTGTGCGTCCGTTTGGTGCGATTGTGTTTGGTCGTCTGGGTGACCTGGTTGGTCGTAAACATACATTCCTGATCACGATTCTGATCATGGGTGCATCGACCTTCTTTGTAGGTATCCTGCCAAGCTATGACACGATCGGTATGACAGCGCCTGTGCTGTTGATCGTGCTGCGTCTGGCTCAAGGTCTGGCGCTCGGTGGTGAGTACGGTGGTGCGGCAACCTACGTTGCTGAGCACGCCCCTCACGGCAAGCGTGGCGCCTACACCAGCTGGATCCAAACCACCGCGACACTGGGCTTGTTCCTGTCACTGCTGGTGATCCTGGGTGTGAGGACTGCGATCGGCGAAGAAGCCTTCAAACTCTGGGGCTGGCGTATTCCTTTCCTCGTCTCCGTTGTGCTGTTGGGTGTTTCAGTGTGGATCCGTCTGCAACTGAACGAGTCACCCGCCTTCAAGCGCATGAAAGAGGAAGGCAAAACATCCAAGGCACCACTGAAAGAGTCTTTTGGTCAGTGGAGCAACCTCAAAATCGTTCTGCTTGCTTTGTTTGGCCTGACCGCTGGTCAAGCAGTGGTCTGGTACACGGGTCAGTTCTATGCCCTGTTCTTCCTGACACAAACACTGAAAGTTGACAGCAACCTGGCTAACATCCTGATTGCCGTAGCGCTGTTGATCGGTACACCGTTCTTCGTGATCTTTGGTGTGCTCTCAGACAAGATCGGTCGTAAAGTCATCATCATGGCGGGTTGCCTGATCGCTGCCTTGACATACTTCCCTGTGTTCAAAGCCATCACACACTATGCCAATCCAGCACTTGAGTCCGCTCAGGCTTCTGCACCGGTTTCGGTCATCGCCGATCCAGGCAAGTGTTCGTTCCAGTTCAACCCCGTAGGTACTGCTGCGTTCACAAGCTCTTGCGACGTGGTTAAGTCGTTCCTGGCTAAAAATGCTGTGAACTACAAAAACGAAATCGCACCTGCTGGTACCGTTGCAAAAGTGAAGATTGGTTCGACAGAAATCTCTTCTTTTGAAGGAGGAGCATTGTCCGCTGCCGACTTTAAAGCAGCCAGTGCAAAACTAGAGAAAGAAATGACCACTGCGATTCGTGCTGCAGGCTACCCTGCCAGTGCAGATACAGCAAAAATCAACAAAACCATGGTTGTCGTGCTGCTGACCTACCTGGTGATTCTGGTCACGATGGTGTATGGACCAATCGCTGCGATGCTGGTGGAACTCTTCCCAACCAAGATTCGCTACACCTCAATGAGCTTGCCATACCATATTGGTAACGGCTGGTTCGGTGGCTTCCTGCCAACGGTTGCGTTTGCTGTGGTTGCGACAACAGGCAATATTTATGACGGCCTCTGGTATCCAATCATCATCGCCGTGATGACTCTGGTGATCGGCACGCTGTTTATCAAAGACACACGCCACGTCGATATCCACGACTAAGCAAAATAGTTCCCCCGCCGGCTGGGAGTGCTGCACCCCAACTGGCTTTTTTAAAGCTCCCTCGGGAGCTTTTTTTTTGCTTACCGTTGAACCGTCAGCTTGCGCTTGAGGAATCGCATCAGACTCGCGAGCACAGGAATTTTTTCATATAACTCCTCTGCTGCATCCCAATAATCACGATGGATGATGATTAGCCCTTGTGTGTTTAAAACGAAGTGTGTGCAGCCTTGAATCAGCATGGTTCTGCCGCGTATTTCAAAATTAAAATCCCACGCAACAAATGCCTGCTGATCCTGCACAACTGAATTGGTAATCACAAAGCTTGGCGCAGTTAGGGTATCAAACATATGCTGATACACCTGGGTAATGCCTTGTATTCCAGCCAGATTGTTAAAAGGATCGAGGAAACTTGCCTCAGGACTGTAAATCGAAGCGATCTGACCAAGTGTTTGAGGTGTGAGGGTTTCAAACCATTGGGTGATTGCGTTGAATCGACTTCGGGTGTCATGCATGACTATCGAGTCCTTCACATTTTTGTCAGGCGATGCAGCATAGCAAACCGTACACGATCAGGTAGCCTTGCAAGCCACCTCAATAGATTCGCAAAGCCACCAGGGAATCGAATTTCAAAACGCCCTTTCTCAAGCCCTGCCATGATGGCTGCAGCAGCTTGCTCTGGCGTCATGAGTCCTGGCATTTCAAAATCATTGACTGCCGTCATGGGGGTTTGCACAAAGCCAGGATTAATCAGATAAACCGCTAAGCCTTTTGGCGCCAGCTCAAAATAAAGCGTTTGTGCGAGGTTGTTCAGGGCAGCCTTAGTCGCCCCATAGATCAAGGCGCGCGGCAAGCCTGTGTAGGCTGAGATGCTGGCAATCATGGCAATCCCGCCTGCGCCCTGAGCCAATAACGCAGGCACGATGAAAGCAAGTCCACGGTACATACTCACCACATTCAAATCGAAGCTTTTTTCAACCTGAGCCAGATCAATTTCCCAGCTATGTGTCGGGTCGTAGCGAGCGGCTCCCATGATCACTAAATCAATCACTCCCAGATATTCCACTACTTGGGATAATGCCTGTGGCCAGGCCTCTGTTTGCGTGACATCAAAGGCCACGATGTGGGCGTTGGGGTGACCCTCTGCGACGAGGGTTAATTGATCGATACGCCGAGAGGAGATTACGACCTGTGCGCCCGCTGCGAGCAGTCGTTTCGCTAAGGCTGCGCCAATGCCACTCGAGGCCCCCACCAGCCAGATACGTTTACCTGACCAATTAGTCACGGGAGGATTCAGCGGTTTCATCACGAGGGGCTACCAGCCACGCGTTTGCGGAAAAACAATGTCACTTCGCCCAGATCGAAGCCAAACTTCGACATGGTCGAGCGGTTCATCATGGACTGATCATCCATCTGCCACATCCAGTCATCGAAATTAACCAGATATTCTTTTCCATCAACCGGCAAGCGCAAAACATAGGTCCATCTTAAGGCGTTCCCGGCAATGCGACCGGTTGCGACGCCCACGACATCATCGGCTGTGCCTTGCCATGTTCCATCAGACTGACGTTTGAGTGTCCAGACGCGTCGTTGCTTTTCACCATCCGAATAGGTGAAATGTTCGTCAAGCGTACCTTCATCGGGTGAAGACCAGTTTGCCTGGATTTCAACATGGAAGCGTCTGGCGACTTCGCCACTTCTTTTTTGAAACATCCCCCAGGCATCGATCGTGCCGTTAAAAAAGCTCGACATCTCCAGCACAGGCTTTTCCTGTGCGTAATGTTCAACATCAACATGACCGCAAGCGGTCAGCAAGGCCGTCAAAGCCGTAGTAAATAATGTTTTGAGTTTCATGACTGAGGTGCCTTTCGGGAAAAGACCCGGGTGAAAAACTGAGTCTCGAACTTTGGCAAAAGCGCCAAGGTAGCGAGCGCTTTAAATACCATTGGCAGAAAAACATACAACACGATCAGTGCGCCTGCAGTGGCAGGCTGTCCAGGCTGATAATCCAATACCTTCAGACTCGGCAAGGCTAAACCTGCAGCGACTGCGAGGGCAAACTTGCCGATCAATACCCAGATACCAAAATACAAACCGGTACTCTGACGATGGCCTTTGGGAATTGCATCGGCCAGCATGGCTGGGGGCAACGCCACATCAGCGCCTAGGGCGGCCCCTGCAGCCAGGCAAATAATTCCGTAGAACAAACCATCCCCAGCACCCACCCAGCCTGAGCAGAACAAAGCCAGCGTTGCAAGACAGGTACCGGCGAGCCACGCACGGGCTTTGCCCATGCGATCTGACAGAGCGACCCAACCAGGTAACGTCAGCATCCCGGCCATGAAGTACAACCCCAAGAACAACCCCGCCTGATCTGGCATCTGCACCACATCATCGATATAAAACAATACAAGCGTCGCAGGGATTGCCACGGCAATGGCATTAAATAAATAAAACCACATCACGCGTCTCACACCTTTAGGTGCCAAAGCGTGACGCCAGCCTTCCAAACCCTTGCCCAGAGCAATCTGCGGTTTTGGTGAGAACAATAGGGTTGTCAATAAGCCGATCATGAGTAAACCCACAAACACCCAGGAAAATAATTGATAACCCGCACGGGCCCCCAGATCACTCACCCAGAAGCTAGGCAGCACTGAGGCCACTACCACGCCCACCAAACCGAACGCTTCGCGCCAGGCGGTAACACGCGCACGCGCCGCAACATCATCGGTCAGTCGAGCACCCCAGGTCAGGTAACAGATGTTGATCAGGCTATGGGCGGCATAGACAATAATCAGCGAGAGCGCGAGCCATAACAACAAGCCCGACTCACTCCATGCAGGCGGTGCAAACAACATCACAAAGCCTGCTGCCAGCACAACTGTCGAGAGCGACATGAGGACAGTCCAGCCGTATTTTTTACGCTGTAGCAAATCAACCAGACGACCAATCAATGGATCTTGAGCGGTATCGAGCATCCGCGTCAGAAACAAAATCACACCCAGTGCAGCCAGGTCAACGCCCAGCGCATCGCCATAAAACTTTGGCGAGATCATATAAATCGGCAGCATAGCCATCGCCATCGGCAAACTCAGTGCGGCGTAGCCAGCGAGTCCAAATCTTTTCATCTTGATTGGCCTATCAGTGCCAGACGCAACTCTGGTTCACTTGTGCGAGGATCAAGCCAAATGGAAAAAAAATGAAGAGCGAGTGCATCATTGAGGTCACCCAGCTTTTTTTCCTGATAAAAAAATTCAGCTCCCTGCCCCGGACGATACACACCAGAAAGCGTATCGCCTTGTTTCACGTCCGTCAGGACGCTTTCAAGTTCCCCGCGCCAATGCGGCTGGTCTTGCACCGGTGCGCCAAGTTTTTGCATGTGCGTCAGACTTGCATCCAGCAGTCTGTCGCGCGCGATGTCACGCGAGTAAGTCAGCGATAGTACAAAGGGCTGATCAGGGATATAGCGCCCCTTTGGAGCCCACAGTTGTGCACGATAAATAGAAAAGCCAAAACGCGTGAACTCAACCGAAGGTGCGACCGCAGTCGCTTCGGGTAAGAGTGGATGTGACTCCGAGGCTTGTACCTGCTGTAGTAAAGCACACACCAGCCACAGCGTTGAGATCAGGGTTTTGCGCATAAGGTCCATTGTTTGACGTCTGTTCTGGCCTCGCGGAATCCCGCTTCACAATACGCGAGATACATTCTCCATATCCGGATAAATGCCTCGTCAAAGCCTTGTTCCCTGATTGCCGAGATATGCTGTTCAAATTGTTGCGCCCAGCGCTTCATCGTTTCGGCGTAATCCAAGCCAATAGACTTCGCATCAAGGGACTGCAACCCGACACGCTCACACTCCTTCTCGAAACGTTTAGGGCTGGGCAACATGCCACCAGGAAAAATATATTGTTGAATAAAGTCGGTCCCATCGCGATAGACCTCAAAATGCGAGTCGGCAATATCAATGGTTTGCACCACAATACGACCGCCAGGTTTGAGGCAGCGCGCCAGGGTTTGAAAATAACTATGCCAGTGCAGCAGCCCAACTGCCTCAAACATCTCGATTGAAACAATATGATCATAGGTGCCCGTCACATCGCGATAGTCTTGCAACAGTAAAGTTACGCGATCGGAAAAGCCTGCTTGATGGATACGTTTACGGGCCCATTCAAGCTGGGCGTCGGACAGGGTAATGCCAACAACATTCAGTCCCCTTCGTGCAGCACGCTCCGCAAAGCCTCCCCAACCACACCCTACCTCGAGCACTGTCTGCCCGGGGACGGCATTGAGTTGATCAAGGATCCGGTCGTACTTCGCATCTTGGGATTGCTCAAGCGTTCGAGTTAAATCCTGATCAAAAATTCCGGCGGAATAGGTCATCGACGGGTCGAGCCAGAGCTTGTAAAAATCATTACCTAAATCGTAATGGCTCAAAATATTGCGACGACTCCCACGGCGACTGTTATCACGCAGCACCCAGTGCTTGAGTCGTTTGAGTAGTAATGCCCACCAGTGTCCATCGACTGCAGCGGTTAATTTATCGTTACGCATCGCAAGCGTAAACAACGCCAGCAGATCGTGACAATCCACCCAACCACGCCGGAGCGCTTCAGCAAAGCCAACATCGCCCTGACGCATAATCAAACCACAGGCACGCCAGTCATGTATGCGTAAATCAGCATGTGGAATTTCACCCAAGCGTCCTAAGGTTATTGAAGATCCCTGCGGGTCCGTCAAGGTCAGTGAGCCAACAGAAATCTTGCTCAGCAAATTTACAAACAGTCTCGCAGACCAGGGCATGCCCTGCATCAAAGCCAGACGGGGTTGTCCATTCAGATTCATTTCTCAACCTGTTGATTGGTAGTGAGTTCTTGTTCTGGTCGTTGGGGCACTGAATGATAACGAGCGCCTTTACGCCATAATTTAAAAGCCTGGATATGGATGCGCAGCATCACACCAATCGTCATCATCGGCATCGAGATGAACGAAGTAAAAAGCAGGCGGGTAGTCAGCGGCGTGGCCTGGGTCACAATCGCGGTACGCAATAAAGGCTCAGGAAGATCTGGCGTGTCATGATAATCAATTGACACGCGCTGATGCCCAGCCCGCTCGTGCAGCGCAAAGCGATAGCGACCGACCACCTCGCAAAACGGTGAAACGTGAAAGACTTTTATGCACTCGAGTTCTGTTTCATCGCCAATCGGGCTCAAGTCCCGTGTACTCAGTAAATACTGGTGTTTCTGGCCAAAGGTGTTGTTCACCTCTGCAAGTAACGCACGTAACTGCCCCTCCCGATCATGAATAAACCAAAAGCTCACGGGATTAAATACATAACCTAATACGCGCGGGAAACACTGTAACGTCGTCGCCCCCACCTCAAACTGCATGCCTGCCTGCACGACTTTGCTCTTGATCCATACGTATAAATCAGAGCCATCACAGGCGCCATGATCGTTAGACCAGAAACTGATTGGTCGGCTACGCTCGATACCAAACAGCCAGGAGTTAAATGACGCGAGTCTGTTAGGCTGGTCAATGCGTAGTCGCAAACAAAACACCCGATAAACAAAACGGTGAATGAAGGGGCGCATGCGCGCATGCATTACCCTGCCCTGACATAACTCGATTGGGTGTTCAGTCATAGACGGCATTCCAGGGCGGCTCAACACCAAAATCACGCACCACTCTCAGAGCGGCCTTTAAACCATCCTCATGAAAGCCATAACCCGCCCAGGCACCACAAAACCATGCCCGGTCATTACCTTGTATCGTGCTCAGCATTTTCTGTGACTGTGCTGCGCGCATGTCCAGCACAGGATGTTCATATTCAAACTGTTGAATCACTTTGGAAGCATCGGGAGACCGGTGGGGATTGAGTGTCACCACAACAGGTGTTTTAAAAGGCAAAGGCTGCAGTTGATTAAGCAAATAACTGACGGCTACAGGACGCTGCGCACCCCGACCGCTAGCGGTCATATAGTTCCAGGCAGACCAGACTTTTTTCCGACGCGGCAGCAAAGCCGTGTCAGTATGCAATACAGCCAGATTAGGCTGATAGCGAAAGCCGCTCAACACAGAACGTTCTTGCTCACTCGCATCAAGTAGTCGCAAAGCGGTCGGCGCATGGCAGGCGAAAATCACGGCATCGAAGCGCTCTGTTCCTTGAGCTGACTCTACCGTGAGGCCTTGAGCATCCCTTCTAACCCGCTGAACGGCACAGTTCAGCCGCGCGTCGGATATTTGCTTAAGCATGGCTTTTACATATTCACGCGAACCACCCATCACGGTTTTCCACTGCGGACGATTTTCAATCTGGAGCAGGCGATGATTCAAACAGAATGCGAGAAAATTTTCTGCAGGAAAATCCAGAATATCTTCAACAGTCGAAGACCAGATCGCAGCAGCCATCGGCAGTAAATACCAATCCCGCATCGCTTGACCAAATCGCTCCTTTTCAAGCAATGCCGCTAATGTACAGGGCTCAGACCGGGCTTGTTCAAGATATGCTTGCGCATTGCGGTTGAAGCGCAAAATATCGCGCAGCATACTCAAAAATTTTGGACGCAGGAGATTGGTACGCTGCGCAAACACGGTATCCAGATTGGTACCCGCCCACTCGATATCGGGATCTTCAATCGAAACACCAAACGACATATCAGTCGCATGCACAGCAATACCCAAGTGTGCAAACAACTGAATCAAATTCGGATAGGTCAGATCGTTATGCACCAGAAATCCAGTGTCAACAGGATGAGTCATCCCCTCGAGCGTGACATCAACCGTGTTTGAATGACCACCAAAATATTGGGCTGACTCAAATAGCGTGACGCGATAACGATCGGCTAACAGCCAGGCGCTGGACAACCCTGCGATACCCGCACCGATCACAGCAATACGACTACCAGCAGGAAGTTTTGCTCGATCCATGGCTTGTGCACGATGCGGGTCAGGAGTGTGCATGCTCAAATACCCTCTTTAAGGGTAACAGCACCCTCACCCAGCAAGGACGCGCGAAGACTCGAACTGCGCGTCTCAGGATCCAGCCAGATCGCCGCAAAGGCCTCTGCAAAGGCAGGGTCACTGATTTCACCGAGTAATGCTGTCGCTGAATAAAAACTGACGCCTTGCCCGGGAGTAAAGCACCCGACCAAGCGATCATCCAAGGTAACGTCGGGCACAATGCGATGCAAAGTGTCTGACCAGGATTGCAATACCTCTGTCGCTGGCTGGCGCAAACGTTTCAACTCGTCTATGGAAGCCGACACAATCATTTCGGCAGGTAATGTTCTCAAATAACTCAAATCAAGAACAAACGGCTGGTTGAGGTCGTAGTGGGCACCAGAAACAAATAACCGTGCACGATAGAGTTTGAATACCGTCCAGCTAAATACCCCCTCTCCGGACATCGTCCAGGTATGAGGATGAGCACTGAGGAGTGCCTGGGGCAGTAAGTCCGTTTGCGTCGTGTTCAAGGAAAGTTCATCAAAAAAGGGTTGATCAAGCTGTTCAAAAGCTTTCAAAAAAATGCAGCAATATATAGAAACCTCATTTTTACACGAATTAGTACAAAATGCGACTGATTAGTAATAATATATACTTATCGGTTATTAATCCTTAATCTGGATCCTATTCAATGTCCGGCTCTGCAGCAAAAAAACTTTCTTTTAAGCAGCAACAACTCCAATTCAGAGAAAACGCGATTCTCGATGTTGTTAATCGTTTGCTTGCTAAAAAAGGCTTTGATCTCATGACGATGGATGAGGTCGCAGCAGAGGTCGGGATTGCCAAGGCCAGCCTCTACAAGCATTTCGAGTCCAAGGAAGTCCTCTCTGCGGCTTCAATGACCCGACTCATGGAGCAGACCATCGCTGTCGCGTCTAGCCTGCCGGCCTCGCTCTGCGCGCTAGACAAGCTCAAATCAATCGTTCGGTGGGCAATCCAGACGCACCTGGGCGGAACCATGCCACTGCTTCCTTCTACGCGTTCAAGCATCCAGCAGGCATTACTGACCTACCCGCCCTATATTGAAAAACTTAGTGCACTAACCGAACAACTCGGTGGCTGGATTGGTGAAGCACAGGAACATGGCACGCTATCCAACACGTTACCCGGAGAAGTGATCCTCTACACCATTTTTGCGCGATCTTGTGACCCAGTTGCTGATTTTCTAAAAATGGGCGGTGCCTTTTCAGATGCTGAAATCGTGGAATTGTTGATCCGGACCTGCTTTGATGGCATGACAGGATGATCTGGCGCGCCTGCCCCAATAAAGTCGATGCATCAGCTAGAATCGATTTCTTTTTTGTGGGCGTCTTATGTGGTTTAAGAATCTGAAAATATATCGTCTGGCCTCCTCATGGAATCAAACACCAGACCAGCTTGACGCCCTGCTCGCAAAAGAGGCTTTTGTGTCTGTGGGCGCTTCCGCGCCTCTTTCCGTCGGCTGGGTTCCCCCACGTGAACAAGATGCACGTTTCGCCTACAGCGTTGACAAACAGATTCTGTGCGCTCATCGCACTGAAAAAAAGCTGCTGCCCGCGACCGTCATTAACCAGTTCGTAAAAGCCCGCGCCCTAGAGCTCGAAGAGCAACAAGGCTTCAAGCCTGGTCGCAAACAGCTACGTGACCTCAAAGAAGAGGTCACCAATACGCTATTACCCCGAGCATTCAGCTTGCAGCGTGACACGCGTGTGTGGATTGATCCCGTCAACCACTGGCTGATCATCGATACCGCATCAACCTCCAAAGCCGAAGAAATTCTCTCCGCACTCGGAAAAGCCATCTACCCTTTCCCGGTCGAACCCGTCCAAGTCACCATCAGCCCCGGCGCTGCGATGACTGACTGGATCATCAGCGGCCAGGCTGCGCCCAATTTCACCATCGACCAGGACGCAGAACTGCGCGCAGGCGGCGACAAAGCTGCTGTGGTGCGCTATGTTAAGTCAGCGCTGGACAGCGATGAAATCCAGAAACACGTTAAGGGTGGCAAACAATGTTCACGCCTGGCACTTACGTTCAACGATCGCGTGTCCTTTGTCCTGAATGAATCTCTCGACGTCAAACGCATAGCTGCGCTCGACATCCTCGATGAATCAGACAGTCAGATGGCTGCCAATGAAAATGAAAAATTCGATGGCGATTTCACGCTGATGTGCGCGGAGCTTAATTTACTGCTGGCCAGCCTGCTCGATGCACTCGAAGAAAAAGTCATCACTGCCAAGGCGGCCTAAGCCATGGACCTCATGATTCATAGCCAGGTGATTGAGACCGTCGAAGGTGGCGTACTGATGGGCGTCACCGCCGAAGACTTGCACGTCAAAGCTTATGTGGTGATTGCACCGGCAGACTTTACCGTGGTCGAAAAACTCATCCCAACAGCGATTTTTGAAAGCGGCGTACAGGTTCATGTTGCCGCAGTGGACCAGTCAGGTGACATCACTGAGCAAGTCGTCCAGATCCTCGAAAACATGCAACCCGACGATGTCGTGGCTTATCTTTGCGAGAACGCCATCAGTTACGGTGAAACACTTGCAGTACTCGGCATCAAACACTAACAGCAATCTAAACCGCGGTTACGGGCTGATACCTAGTCTGCAGCCGCGTTTTTTTTGACTTTTACAGTCAGAAACAGAGCAACGACACCAACTGCCATGACGATCAGCGATATATGCACCGCATTTTTACTTGCAGCATAGGTAATGCTTGAGTAAGTCAGATACGCGCAGGTCAGACAAAACAAAATCGGCGTCAAAGGGTATAGAGGAACTTTAAAGGGTCTCTCAGTCAGTGGATCTTTGATCCGCATGACAAACAGCGACAACCCCACCAGAAAAAGAAACAACCAGAAAACAGGGGCGGTAAATTCAACCATCACCTCGAACCCATCGGTCTGCCAAATACCAAACCCCACCAGCGCAAGGCTCAAAACCGATTGAACACAGTACGCCGCAATAGGTGAGCCGCGGTGTGCATGCCAGTAGCCCATAAACCGCAGCGCGGTCCAATCGCGGCCCAACGCATAATTAGTACGTGCACCCACAATCATCGTCGCATTAATGCTCGTCAGTGCAGAAACTGCCACAAACACCCCTAGCACCCGCTCACCCCACGGACCAAAAGCCTTTCCCATCAGATCTGCTGCAACAGCCTGGCTACCCGCAAGACCGGTCATACCAAGGCCTGCAACCATTGCAATATTGACCAACACGTAGACGAGTGTGAGGATCAGAATACTGATCACGATCACTGGCACGATCGCGCTGCGTCCTCCTTTGACTTCCGCCGAGATATAGGCGGCTTCGTTCCACCCCCCATAAGTCAAGAGCACAAATACCATCGCTAAGCCAAACATCCCCAGACTTGGCGTGGAGGAAAAGAGTGCCGGTGATGCGGGTGCCTCAGGAGCAACCAGGAAACCTGCTATCGCCACACACACCAAACCACTGACCTCAATGATGGTTAACAGTGTTTGCACCCAGGACGCAGCATGAATACCAATCAGATTGACAATCGTCAACACAGCGACAATCGTGACGGCCCACATCGCAACGGAATGAGGTCCCAAGGAAAAAGCCTTGCTCATATAATCGCCAAAAACAAAAGCCAGCAACGCAATGGATCCGGTATTGATCACGGTAGCCTTGGCCCAGGCGTAGAGAAAGGACAGATGCTTGCCAAAGGCTCTGGCAATGAAGTGATAATCGCCCCCTGCATGAGGATAAGTCGTAGCAAGCTCGGCATAACAGAGTGCACCAGCCAGGGAAATGACACCTCCCAGTATCCAGGCAACGACCATCCAGCCTGCATCGCCCGTGACACCAGCGACCATCGAAGGGGTTTTAAAAATCCCTGCGCCCACGACGATCCCCACAATAATAGCGATCGCACTGAAAGCGCTTAATGTTCTGGCGGGCTCTTGAACGACATTCTGTTGTGAAACATTCATTACGTTTAAAAACCTTAATTACGTTTCGCCGTCACGGGATACAACGGTAGATTTTCCATTACATGGCCTGACATCGCCTGATCACTCAGGGTCATGTCCAGCACCCTTAGTTGCTCGGAATGATCAACAAAACTAAAACTTAAATGATTTCCTACTAGTTTCGCGCCGAGAATACTTTGTTTTTTTCCATACAGCGTTAAGGTCCCGCCGATCTTTTGATAATGCTGGACTATCTCGACGCTTGCGTCTTTTGAGGCCTCCATCCCGTAAATATTCCAGGTGCCTGCGACATAGGCTGGAACCACCCAGAAATAGGCGCGATCCTGTTCGTCACTGCCCAACACGCGGTCTGGCTCCCAGTCACCCATGTTGAAAGAGTTGGCAACAATTCGCGTGCCAGGTTTCATCTTAAGCAAGGTGGGTCGCAACTGAAGATTCAGATCTGGTAACAGGTAAAGCGTGACCACGCTCGCTTGAGAAAAATTTTCCTTGAAAATATCGCCGTGGATCATCCTAACCTTGTCGGTCAATCCTGCGCGTTCGATATTTCGTTTAGCCAGTTCGGTCAAATCCGGGTTGTATTCGATGCCTACGGATTGAGCACCAAAATCACGCGCTGCGGCTATCGCAATTTTTCCATCGCCCGCCCCCAGGTCGTACACCAGGTCATCAGGCGTGACGGCAGCCGCCTGCAACATCATGGCGGCCACTGCATCGCTGGTGGGGACCCAGATTACATCTTTTCCTACCTGACCCAATTTTGGTTGATACGCTGCATCACCAAACGTGCGTGGCTTAGGGGTTTGCGCCCAGCTGGTTTGTTGCATCAGCCCACTGAGGCAAATAAAAGCTACGCAAGTTACCCAGAACGCATTTTTTTTCAATCTCAGCATGACTCGGCTCACTGATCCATTGTGGTGTGCTGACCAAACTCCTGACCCGCCCACCCCTCGATATGACGAATGATATTGGCATAATCTCGCGGACCATCGCCCTGGCTAATCGCGAACGCCAGAAACTGCCTGGCTGCGGGGCTCACCGTCATCGGCACCCCGAGCTTTTCGGCTTCTTCCATGCACAGCTTGATGTCTTTATGCAGTAGGTCGGTCGTGAAACGCGTTGGAAACTCACGATTCAGAATACATTGCGGGATTTTTTCCTGTGTGGCAAAGGATCGACCGCTTGAGACATTGATGACATCGAGCATTGTCTTGGGATCCAGCCCTGCTTTCGCACCGTAAACCAGCGTTTCGCAACTGGCGACGATACTCACCGCGCATAAAGTGTTATTGACGATTTTCATCGTCTGGCCCAGACTAGGCTCGGCGCCCAGATAAAAAATATTTTTGCCCAAAATTGAAAGAACAGGATGGGCTTCTTGGTATGCAGCCTCAGGGCCAGAAGCCATGAGTGTCAAGGTACCTTTCTCAGCGCCGATGGTGCCACCACTGACAGGCGTTCC
>CANCRX010000041.1 GCA_947380655.1 Alcaligenaceae bacterium
CGCTTTGATACCAAAACAGCGATCGAATACGCGAAAGCGCTTTCTCAATACAACCTCTTTTGGTACGAAGAAGCTGGCGATCCACTGGACTTTGCCTTACAGGCAGAGCTAGCCCATCATTACGAAAATCCAATGGCCACGGGTGAAAATCTGTTCTCGATGCAGGATGCGCGTAACCTGATTCGTTATGGAGGTATGCGTCGTGATCGCGACTGGCTGCAATTTGATTGCGCCTTGAGCTATGGACTGGTTGAATACCTGCGAACACTTGAGATGCTGAAAGAAAATGACTGGTCGCCCAGTCGCTGTGTGCCGCACGGCGGTCATCAGATGTCGCTGGCCATCGCGGCAGGTTTGGGCTTGGGAGGCAATGAAAGTTATCCCGATCTGTTCCAGCCTTATGGTGGTTTTCCAGATGGGGTGAAAGTCGAGAACAGCATTGTCAAACTACCAGAGCTTGTTGGTATTGGCTTTGAAGGTAAAGCCGATCTCTACGCGGAGATGAAGGCCCTGGCTTGCTAGACTGACGTAATGACGGCTCTCTGATTGTGTGACAGCGCTTGTCACACAATCAGTCATCACTCGTTTTATTTCACACGATCGAACTTCTGAATACGCTTGCCATTGTCCACTTCAGAAGTGTAAATATTGCCTTGCGAGTCAATGGCAATATTGTGCACCCAGTGAAAGTCGCCGGCCTGACGCCCTGGTCGTCCGAACGAACCTATCTTTTCACCTGTTTCGCGCACCACAATGCGTACCTCATTATTTGCACCGTCCGCCAGCAGAATATATTTCTGGGCAGGGTCTTCGCTTACAACCAAGTCCCAGACTGAGCCTGAGCCGCGTGTATTCGGTTCAGAAACCATTTGGCGAATGAACTTGCCATCTTTAGTGAATACTTGGATGCGATTGTTAGAGCGATCACAGACAAGTACGGTTTGATCTTTCATCAATCGCACACAGTGAACAGGATTGGCAAATTGTGGAGAGTCTGCATTAAATGGTGCAATTTTTGAATCATCAGGCTTGTTGCCATAAGCACCCCAGTGGCGTTTGTAAGCGCCAGTGGTTGCATCAAATACGATCACACGTTTGTTCTGGTAGCCATCGGCGACAAACAATTCGTTCGTTGCAATATCGAGTTCCATATGAGCCGGGCGACCAAGTTGGTTGGTGGCATTGCTACCCAGGCTTTTCCCTGGCGAGCCGATCTGTAATAAAAATTTTCCATCGGCAGTGAATTTCAGCAGCATATGGTCGGCATTATCATTGCCACCGATCCAGACATCACCTTTGGGATCGACGTAAATGCCGTGTTCATTTTTAGGCCAGTCGTACCCCGCGGCCTCGCCACCCCAGCCTCGAAGGAAATTCCCTTCACGGTCAAACTCCATCACAGGCGGTGCGGCAACACAGCACTTCGAGCGTGGAGGTGTGGTGCTCGCACCCCGTTCATCTTCCGTGAGTGTTCTCGGGCGTTGAATAATCCAGATGTGATCATTTTTATCAGTAGCGATACCCGCGACCTGACCCAGTATCCAGTTGTTAGGCAGGGGCTTGGGCCATGACGCATCAACTGCGTAGGATGGCCCCGAGGCTGCACCTTCAATCCGTTTGCCGCTTGTTGTGCAGGCAGCGAGCAGACTGAATAAAGCCGTCAGCCACAAAAGCTTCAAAATCGTAAATACGTTTTTCATCAACAGTCTCCAATATTTTTTTTGTGAAATGATGCTAACACCTGAAAGCAATATATCGTTTAAGCATCACCACCGACAGGCGTGTCACAAAAAATAAATCTCATCATTTCACTCAGATTTAGCATTTTTGTTATGTCGAATCATATTTAGTTGGTATAGTGCTTTCCTGACATCTGGCTGAATTTTTTAAAGGTCTGCCGGGCCAAGGGTATTCCCGAATAAAGAACTATTACATGACACAGTCAACCTCGAAAATTGATTCCCGTGGTATCGATACCAAAGCACATCGCAGAGCTGTGGCCATGGAATTAAACGTCCATCAGCCAGCAAAGATTTTGGATATCTGCTGTGGTGATGGCTGGGTCCCAGGCAGCCTGACTTATCCTGCGTCTGTCCATGGACTTGATCTTTATGCTCAAGGACCTGCCGGTTATGATTTTTTTCAAACCGGTGATTTCAATCTCGGTCTGCCAGATAACCTACCGGTATATGACGCGACAATTTGTTGTGAGGCGATGGGGTATTTGCAAAATCCGGGTATGTTTTTGCAAAGTGTTCGCAAGCACCTCAAGCCTGGTGGCAAGTTTATTTTGTCGGTGCCGAATCCCAATTATGCAGGTGCCCGGATGAATCATCTGATTCAGGGTTTCCCGCGTTCATATTCCTGGTTTTCTCAAAATGAGACGCCAGAGCCGCATATGCCCTGGTTAACGCTAGGATTGTTCCAGTTGTGGTTGTTGCTGGGGCTTAATGGTTTCAAGGACATTACCGTACTTGAAGTCGATGAGAAAAAGCCTCGCAGGCACTGGGAAAAGTCGATTGGCTGGATCATCAAAGGCTACGCTAAAAAGCGTTTTAACAAAGCACCGAGTCAAAGTGTCGCCCGACTGTGGGAGCAGGCCATGTCAGACCAGATCGTTTATGGTCGACAACTCGTCGTTTCGGCAACGGCAGCCTGAGTTTTGAGTGTGTTGAACCAGTCAAAACGCGACTAAGCTTTCGGCGCTCTGGCGGTGAGTGAACATGCCTGATACTCTTTATTTTTCAAAACTGAAAGTCAGCGTGCCTCCATGTCAACACCCTCAGTATCTGCCGAGCTTGCAAAATTTGTAGCAACCTTTCGTTGGGACGATGTGCCTGAGCATGTCAGGCACGAATCAAAACGTACGCTGTTGAATTTTTTCTCAGTTGCACTCTCCGCCTGTTTTGATCCAACGATTCAAAAAGCAGCGGAGGTCTATGGACGATTTTCCAGCGCGACCCAGGCAACCGTAATTGGTCGCGGTCAGCGTATGGATATATTGGCTGCCGCCGCAATCAATACGATGGGTGCGAATGTTTTCGATTTTGACGATACGCATTTCCCCACCATTATTCATCCTACCTCTCCTGTGGCGCCACCATTGTTGGCGTGGTCTGAAACCGAAAAGATTTCAGGTCAGGATTTTCTACTGAGTTTGATTCTTGGCATGGAGGCGGAGTGCCGCATAGGCAATGCCGTTTCTCCCTATCACTATGCCCGGGGCTGGCATATCACATCGACTTGTGGCGTATTCGGATCTGCCATGGCGATTGGTAGATTGATAGGATTGACTCAGCAGCAACTAGTTTGGGCACTTGGGAGTGCCAGTGCACAAGCTTCTGGTCTGGTTGAAACGCTTGGTACGATGTCCAAAAGTATCAGTATGGGAAATGCCGCGCGTAACGGTATTGTGTCGGCATTACTCGCCCAACAAAATTTCGATGGTCCCGCCAAACCCTTGGAAGGTGTTCGCGGGTTTCTGAATGTGACGGCTGACAATGCCGATGCACAGAGTATTGTGACGGATCTGGGTAAGCGTTGGGAAGTATTGAATAACGCCTACAAACCCTATCCTTGTGGTGTCGTACTAAACCCTGTGATTGAGGCTTGTCTGAGTCTGTCGGCAAATCCTGAGTTATTACGTCACGGCTTAAACAAAATTGAACGTATCGAATTAACGGGACATTCCTTGTTGCGTCAGCGAACCGATCGCCCGCATATTCTTACAGGGCGCGAATCTCAGGTGAGTGCGCAACACGCCGTGGCTGTTTCATTGACACGTGGACGCGCTGGCTTGGCAGAGTTTAGCGATGAGGCGGTCGGTGACCTGTCACTGAAAGGTATCGGAGCTAAAGTGTGCTTCGTTGATGACGATGCGTATTCTGTTGATGCGGCGAAGGTCGTCGTAAAAATTGCTGGAGCACAGCCTATCGAAGTCATGATCGATATGGCACGCGGGGCGGTGGGCCGGCCCCTGAGCGATCAGGAGATTGAAGATAAAGTTCGTGCCCTGTGCGCATATGGCCAGTCGGGCATTGATCCAGAACCACTGATACAGGCTGTATGGGCACTCGATCAAAGCAATGATGTCGGACAAATCATGAAGCTGGTGGCGGGAGCTGCTAAGTAGTACCCATGCAAGGTATGATGTGCTAACACCAAAACAAAAAATATTTCGAGACAATTGATCATGATTACTTGGCTGCGTTTAACGCTTGCGACCTTAGTTTGTACTGTGTTTCTTTCAGGAAATGCACTTGCACAGGCACAGTTCAAACCCACGGCACCGGTAAAAATTATCGTGGCATTTCCTCCTGGCGGCGGAACAGATGCTGTATCCAGGATTGTGGCTGAGCGCTTGACTGAGTTGTGGCACCAGCAAGTGATTGTTGAGAACCGGGCTGGCGCACAGGGCAATATTGGTACGGCCTATGCAACCAAAACGCCTGCCGATGGCTACACGTTGTTCATTGCCCATCAAGGTGTCCTGACTGTCAATCCTCATTTGTACAAAGACATGGGCTTTGACCCCTTTAAAGACGTGGCACCGGTTGCGCGTGTGACACAGCAGCCATTTGTGCTGGTTGCTCATCCGTCGGTGGCAGCAAACAATCTTAAAGAACTCGAGGCGCTTGCGAAAAGCAAGCCAGGCAAACTGAATTACGGCTCGAGCGCGACAGGACCCCAATTGGCGGTCGAGCTTTTTAAATACAACACCGGTTCGGATCTGATGCATATTGCATACAAGGGTGCAGGTCCCGCGGTGATAGATTTATTGGGTGGCAATATTGATTTGCTGGTGGCCAATCCGACTTCTGTTGCGCAACACGTCAAGTCAGGCAAACTCAAGGCGATTGTGTTGTTTGGTAGGGATCCCGTAGGTGTGTTGCCGGGAGTACCAACGGCGATTGATGCGGGTTACCCTGCGTTGGCCGATATTCCAGAGTGGTATGGATTGGCTGTACCCGCAGCTACGCCTGCAGCGGTTGTATCACAACTGAATCATGACATTAATTCAGTGCTCAATGATCCAGCAGTCATAAAAAGAATTAGTGACTTGGGACTGAACGCCTCACCCACGACACCAGAGGAATTTTCTCAGCAAATTCGGCGAGATTATGATCGCTGGGGAGCGCTTATTCAGAAAGCGGGTATTAAAGGTGATTAAACCCATCACATGGGATGGGTTGAGCACTCAGATTGTTAAGAAAAAATAAAGTCGATAGAAAGTAAAAAAATAGCCCCAAATCATTGGGGCTACTGTGTCAAAAGCAATATGCTCTTGGGGAACTACTACAATTCGAGTGTTAACCCGCTGGGGTTGTTTTGGCGGATTTTGAAGATTTGCTTGATTTGGTCTTCTTGGTAGATTTTTTTCCTGACTTTTTCGAGCTGGATTTGCCACTTTTTGCTGAGCTTTTCTTGGCACTCGACTGTGACGTCGAGGAAGAAGCCGTTTGGGCAGCTACCGGAGCCGCCTGAGCAAAACCGAAGAAGGCAACAAATACCAGTACTGCAAGCTTCTTGATCATAAGAATTCCTTGTTTTAGAGTCGATGCAGCGATTCAATCCGCAATATCCTCATTTTAGCCCTCAAATGCAAAAAAATAATTCTCAAACGTCGGATTCTCCTAGCAAGACTACCCCTGTTGGTATGGAAGAGACATCTTCTGACTGGGAATTCGATGGCTTAACGCTTTTTCGGGCTTTAGGCTATGTGGTGGGGTTGCTGTCCTTCATTGTAGGGACAGCCCTTTTCATGCTTGGTTTTTCCCTGGCTAACCTTACGCTGATTCAGGTCGCATCCGGGCTTTATAGTCTGGCGGCTATTTCACTGCTAGGGCGTATAGTTGTCTTCAGGCTTAAACCTAAAAATGAGTCGCAGGCAGCTTTGCTGGCCGTTGTGATGCTTTGCTCTGGTGGGATTATTTATACCGGATTAATGTTGTTGTTTTCTATCGCGCATCTAATTTAGTCAGTCGTAAGGTTTTACCCTAATTTGGTCGTCTAGTAAGCGTGGTGCAATCTTCAAGACCTACGCTTTAACTGTATTGATGGATTTTTACATACAAAGTCTCATATAAAAATTTGTATCTGAATAAATTCCAATAAAAAATTTCCAAGGGAGTAGACATGAAACTCGATGTAAACGGCAAATCGGTAGATTTTCAAGGTGACGACAGCACGCCTTTGTTATGGGTGCTGCGTGATCACCTCAACATCACAACACCAAAGTTTGGTTGTGGTGCAGGGTTATGTGGGGCATGTACCGTCCATATTGATGGTCAAGCCATCCGTTCCTGTGTCACGCCCGCTAGCGCCGCGACAGGAAAAAAAGTCACGACACTTGAAGGCTTGCCTGCAGCGATAGCAAAGCCCATCCAGGACGCCTGGATTGCTGAATCAGTTCCACAGTGCGGTTATTGCCAGTGCGGTCAGATGATGTCAGCAGCGGCTTTATTAGCAACCAATAAAAATCCGAGTGATGAGCAAATCACGCAAGCCATGGATGGCAATATTTGTCGTTGTGGCACTTATTCGCGGATTCGTCGCGCCATTGTGCAAGCTGGCAAAAACATTGCCTGATCAGGGTTAAGGAGATAGATATGGATCGTCGTTCATTTATCAAATCCACTTCAATTCTGGGCTCAGGATTGTTAGTCGGTTTTTCTTTTAAAGACAATATTGCTGTAGCCGCGGGTGAGGGCTTGACTAATCCATGGTTACAGTTAAATAGCGATAACAGTTTGCGAATTTTTGTTGCTCGTTCTGAAATGGGCCAGGATGTATATACATCGATGACGATGCTCATCGCCGATGAGCTCGACTATCCGATTGAAAAAATTAAGATTGAAATGGCACCCGCCAATGCCAAACTTTATGGCAATGATGCGCTAGGTGGCGCACAGATCACGGGTGGTTCGACATCGATGCGTGATGCATGGATCAAGCTGCGAACGGTAGGCGCAACGGCACGAGAGATGCTGATCGCAGCTGCTGCACAGAAATGGAATGTCCCTGCTTCAAGCTGCGTAGCAAGTGGTGGCGTGGTGACTTCTGGTTTCAGTAAAGCTACCTACGGCGAACTGGCTGCTGATGCAGCCAAACAAAAGCACTCGGGTAAGCCAACGTTAAAAACTAAAGATCAATTCAAATACATCGGCAAAAATATTGGGCGCCTTGATACTCCCGCTAAGGTAATGGGTACGGCCCAGTACGGGGTAGACGTTCGTGAGCCCAATATGCTTGCTGCATCGCTGGCGATGAGTCCTGTGATCGGTGGCAAGGTTAGGAGCTTTGATTCGACCGCTGCCAAGGCGGTTAAAGGTGTTGAGGCGATTGTCGAAGTACCTGATGGCGTGGCGGTACTCGCACTTGACTATTTCACAGCCAAGAAAGCCCGTGATCTGCTTAATATCCTCTGGGATAACGGCAATACTGCTCCTGTTGCAGACATGGCTGTGATCGAAAAAGGTCTGCGAGAGGCCAGCAAGAAAAAAGGTGCGATTATTGGCAAGGGGGGGAATGTAGAGGCTCCGATGACTGGGGCGACTAAAAAAGTTACCGCCGAGTACCAGATGCCATTTGTTGCACACGCCACACTTGAGCCAGTGAATTGTTCTGTCAGTATTCAAAATGGCGAATGTCACGTTTGGGGTCCGATTCAATTTCAGCAAGGCGCGCAAGGCGCTGCGATGGCTGCGTCTGGATTGACTGAGGAAAAGGTCTTCATTCACACTACCTTTATTGGTGGCGGTTACGGTCGCAAACTAGAAAACGATTATGTCGCCCAGGCCACATCGATCGCCAAAGCATCTGGTAAGCCTGTGCGGATGATTTGGAGTCGAGAAGACGACATGACCCATGATTACTATCGGCCTATCAGTCTGAGTCAGTTGACTGGCGGTTTTGATTCAACAGGCAAGCTAACGGGTTTGTCTTCAAAGCTTACTTCACCTTCGGTGACTGCACGCGCGTTTCCCGGGTTTGTTGTCGATGGTAGCGACCCTTTCATGAATGAAGGTTCAGCCAACCTGACCTATAACATTGCTAACTATCGTGCTGAAAACGTAATTCACGATACGGGTATTCGCGTAGGATACTGGCGTGCTGTCAGTAACAACCTGAACGCCTTTGCACTTGAGTCATTCATGGACGAACTCGCCCGTTCTGCAGGCAAAGACCCTGTAGCATTTCGTATGAGCTTGTTGGACAAACATCCTCGCGCGCAAAAGGTTTTATCGACGGCGGCTGAAAAAGCTGGCTGGGGCAAAAAGCAAGCACCAGGTCATGGACTTGGTGTGGCGCAGATGGAGTGTTATGACGCCTACATCGCTGTGATTGCAGAGGTATCGCTTAAAAACGGTAAACCGACAGTTCATAAGCTGACTTGCGTAGTGGATCCAGGGATTTCTGTCCGTCCAGACCAGGTCAAAGCTCAAATCGAAAGTGGTTTATTGCTTGGTTTTTCAACCGCAATGAAAAATAAAATCACCTTTAAAGACGGTGCCGCGCAACAGACAAACTTTGATTCTTACCCACTGCTAAGAATGTCGGAAACGCCGGTTGTCGACATTACGGTGATCGAAGGGGGTGAAAAACCGTCTGGTATGGGTGAAGTTGGCACGCCTCTTGCTGCTCCTGCGATTGCGAATGCGATTGTTGCCGCGGGAGGTAAGCGGATTCGCTCATTGCCTTTTTTGAGTTGACCTAACAGGAGTTACCATGCGTTTCAGATTGTGGAGTGTTTTAGCTGCGTTATTAATGTCTTGCGCGGTACTGGCACAGTCTGAAACGCAATGGCCGGGTCAGCCGCTCAGGTTTATCGTCCCGTTTCCGGGCGGGGCCAGTACGCTTGATACCGTTGTCAGACTGGTCACGCCTGATGTTTCAAAGCTAGCGGGTCAGTCTGTTTTCGTTGAAAACAAGCCGGGTGCCGGCACTGTGATCGGCGTGGATGCTGTCGCCAAAGCAACCGACAAGCACACCTTTGGTGGTGTTGCGAATAGCTTTACCGTCAACCAGACCTTGGTTAAAAGCCTGCCTTACAACACCAGTAAGGACTTAGTTCCAGTGATCTTGATGGCCCGCACAGCAAACGTGCTGGCGGTCAGGGCTGATTTGCCAGTCAATAATCTTCAAGAGTTGATTGCTTATGCCAAGCAACATCCAGGAAAATTGTCATACGGCTCCTTTGGTAACGGCACCACCCCTCACTTCGCAGGGGAAATGTTGAAGTCCATGGCGGGTATCGATATGGTGCATGTGCCATATAAGGCACAAGGTCCGGCGCTCAATGATCTTCTGGGTGGCAATATTGATCTGATGTTTGGCAATTTGCCTGACTTTATTTCGCATATTCGTTCTGGCAAACTCAAAGCAATTGGCACGACTTATCTGACACGTGCGCCGCTCGCACCAGAAATCCCGACGATTGCAGAACAGGGACTGCCAAAGTTTGAAACGGATTCTTGGTACGGTATTGTGGCTCCAGCCAATACCCCGCAGGCGTCAATAGACAAAATGAATGCCTGGGTGAATCAGGCTCTGGCAGATCCTCAAATTAAAAAGAATTTATCTGAGAGGGGGATTGAAATCCTTGGTGGTACACCAGCTGTTTTCGGTCAGCATATTCAGAGTGAAATCTCGAAATATGCTGAAATAGTGAAATCTTCCAATATGAAAATCGATTAATCAACATGTCTGACATAAAACAATCCAAACCCTTGCGCATCGCTATCGCCGGCCTGGGCGCCATCGGCAAGTCAATTGCCACCACGCTTGCGCGCGGTAGCGTTCCTGGGGTAGTGCTGACGGCGGTTTCAGCCAAAAATCAGGACCGCGCCCAGGTTTTTGCTCATACACTCGCGCATCCCGTGAAGGTCTTGTCTATTGGCGAACTTGAAAAAGAAGCCGATCTGGTGATTGAGTGCGCCCCTGCGGCGTTATTGCCTGAAATCGTTGAGCCCTTTTTGAAAGCGCAGAAACAAGTCATCGTCTTGTCTGTGGGGGCTTTACTGTTTCATCCTGAGCTCATTGAGATGGCGAAAAAGGAAGGCGGCATTATTCACGTGCCAACAGGCGCATTGATTGGTCTGGATGCCATGATCGCTGCTGCCGAAGGGAAGATTCATACTGTGCGCATGATTACCCGCAAACCGCCTAATGGTCTGGCGGGTGCGCCCCATCTGGTGGAAAACAATATCAGTATTGAGGGGCTGACAGAACCGAAACTGGTATTTACAGGCAATGCGCGTGATGCAGCCAAGGGCTTTCCTGCGAATTTGAATGTCGTGGTGGCACTCGCGCTGTCCGGCGTAGGTCCTGAAAACACTTTGCTTGAGATCTGGGCCGATCCGACGGTCGTGCGCAATACGCATTCGATCGTAGTGGATTCGGATGCGGCGAAATTCACGATGACGATGGAAAATATTCCCTCAGAAAATCCGAAGACAGGGCGCATCGTCGCTCAGAGTGTGATTGCCCTGCTACGTAAAATGCAATCGAATTTCCGAGTAGGTACTTGATTTCGGTACTTGATTTGGGTGCTTGATTCAGGGACTCGATTCAGGTACCTAATCTAGGTACCTGACCCAGAACCCTGAGCGGTAAATGAACGTGAACGCCTGATCACGCGACTTTTCTGAGTGGCAGATCCAGAGTTGTGACACGGGTGAGTTCGCGTTTGTATTTGACGTCATCAAAGGGGCGGGCGCGGTGCATGGTTGTGCGGTTATCCCAGATGACCAGATCGTTGAGTGACCATTCGTGACTCCACACAAACGGTGTCTGTGTGGCGTGCTCAATCAGATCTTTCAGCAGCAAACGACCTTCAGGGATTGCCCATTCCATGATGCGCGAAGCATGTGAAGCCAGATAGAGGGCAGGTAGAGGATTGTCCGCACAGATCCGAACGAGCGGATGAATAGCCCCTTTTAGTTTTGCACTTTCTTCTTCAGAAAAATCAAAACCCATCGTGTGGCGTGAGTACACAATTGAGTGGTGTACGTGCAGATCTGCGATGATTTTTTTTGTTTCTTCGTCCAGTGCCTGATAAGCCGCGCGCATATCGGCAAATTGCGTATCGGCCCGAACCGGCGGAATATTACGCGCATACAACATGGAGTAACGCCCGGCAGGATCTTCAAACGAGGCATCGGTGTGCCAGATCCGGTTGCTGATGCCATTCATTCGGCGACGGTCTTCTGCGCCCAGGATGGCGCCATCCTGTCCGACATTCGAGATGTCCGTGAGTGCTTCGTTACCGAATCTGTTTTTAGCTAATACAGCCGAAGAGGTCTTGGCGTGCAATACGCCATCCATGCGTTGTGCAAAATCCAGTTGTTCCTGATTGGAAAACTGCTGTTTCTTGAAAACCAACACACCATATTTGGCCATTCCGGCCCGCAGTTCGGCCAACGTGGCCTCATCTGTGAGTTGTCGCAAGTCGATGTCGATCACTTCCGCAGCAAATGTTGGATGAAGTGGTTTAAATGTGACGCTCACAATTGTCTCCTCGTGGCATGCGATAGCTATTTATAGTTTGGTTGCTTTTTTTAACAAATATACTCCTTTCATCCTTCTTGTAAACACGGGACGCACGCCTGTGTGTGTTTTGATGGCAGGCGCTTAAATGGTGTTTTTTGATGCACGTTTTTGAGTGCTATGCACACTTCTTGACAAAGATTTCCTGAGTTAGGCGTGCAAACTCTGCTAACACTTCCTTTGTATCCGTGTCTAGGGGTTTCTCCCCGGTCATTCAAGTGCTAATATTTCAGGCTACCTTAATTGACTTTTGTCTTCATCCTGAAACATTTACATGAATATTTCATTGAACGCTCCCGCATATGTCCGCCACGAGGGTTTAAAAAAGTGGGTCGCAGAGATCGCTGCGAAAGCGAAGCCGGCCAACATCGTTTGGTGCGACGGGTCTGAAGAAGAGTACAACCGCTTGTGCGCCGAGATGGTGCAGTCAGGCATGTTGCATAAACTCAATGCTGAAAAGCGCCCTAATTCTTATCTAGCCCGTTCGTCACCAGATGACGTGGCACGCGTCGAAGACCGCACCTTTATTTGTAGCGAACACAAGGCCGACGCCGGTCCGACCAACAACTGGATTGCTCCGTCCGAGATGCGTGTCAAGCTCGACGAGCTTTTTGAAGGTGCGATGGCTGGCCGTACGATGTACGTGATTCCTTTCTCGATGGGCCCCTTGGGTTCGCCCATTGCTCAGATTGGGATCGAGTTGTCTGACTCGCCATATGTTGTCGTCAACATGAAAATGATGACGCGCATGGGTAAAAAAGTATTTGACGTGCTGGGCGACAAAGGTGAATTCGTGCCTTGTGTGCATACCGTGGGTGCACCACTTGCTGCCGGTCAGAAAGATGTCGTCTGGCCTTGCAACGAAACAAAATATATTGTGCATTTTCCCGAGACCCGCGAGATTTGGTCTTATGGATCAGGGTATGGTGGCAACGCCTTGCTGGGTAAAAAATGTTTCGCCTTGCGTATTGCCTCGAACATGGGCCGCAGCGAGTCTTCCGAGACCTCACCAGGCTGGCTGGCTGAGCACATGCTGATTTTGGGTGTTGAAGCGCCTTGGGGCAAAAAATATCACGTGGCTGCGGCGTTCCCCTCAGCCTGTGGCAAGACCAACTTTGCAATGTTGATCCCGCCGGCAGGTATGGCCCAACAGGGCTGGAAAATCACCACGATCGGTGATGATATCGCCTGGATCAAGCCTGATGCAAAAGGCAATCTGCGCGCGATTAATCCCGAGGCGGGCTACTTTGGTGTGGCACCAGGTACGAATAAGTCGTCCAACTTTAATTGCATGGCGACCCTGAGCCAGGACACAATTTTCACCAACGTTGCTCTGACTGATGAGGGTGACGTATGGTGGGAAGGCATGACCAAGGTTCCACCTGCGCACGCGATTGACTGGCAGGGCCGTGACTGGACGCCTGAGCTTGCAAAAGAAAAAGGCGTTAAAGCCGCCCATCCTAATGCACGCTTTACGGTTGCCGCGACTCAAAATCCTGTGCTGGATCCTGAGTGGGACAATCCAGAAGGCGTTGTGATTGATGCGTTTATCTTTGGCGGACGTCGTTCCACTACCGTTCCTCTCGTGACCGAGGCCCGCGACTGGGCTGAGGGTGTCTATATGGCTGCGACCATGGGTTCAGAGACAACAGCTGCCGCGGCGGGTCAGTTAGGTGTTGTGCGTCGTGATCCATTCGCGATGTTGCCATTCTGTGGCTACAACATGGCTGAGTATTTCTCGCACTGGTTGGAGCTCGGTGAGCACCTCGAGGAATCTGGCGCGAAATTGCCGAAGATTTTCTGTGTCAACTGGTTCCGTACCGATGAAGACGGCAAGTTTGTCTGGCCAGGATTCTCTGAAAATACCCGTGTCCTGAAATGGATGCTTGAGCGGATCGAAGGCGAGGCCAAAGGCAGTGAGCACGTATTCGGTATAACCCCTGGTTATGCAGACCTTGATTGGAACGGCATGGATTTTTCTGTCGAAAAATTCAATACCATCACGTCGATCGATAATGCCGCATGGCGCAAAGAGTTTGAGTTACATACTGAACTGTTTGAGCGTTTGGCCCATGGTTTGCCTGATGCCCTGATCAAAATCAAAGCGACCTTTGAGACGCGTTTGGGTTAATTTTGCATGCCAATTGTTGGCTGATGTTTGCTTGATTAAAATGACCTCGATTAATACCGAGGTCATTTTTTTGAGTGAATATTAATTTTGTGCGTGCATTTCCCATCTCAAACGCATTTCAGCCCAGGAATCTGTCTTGATTAACACATCAGAATATGTATTTAATTTGGATGCCATTATTTTTGGAGGAGCGATGCTCTTCCTGATTCTGGTTATTCACGCTTCATATATGTTTTTTATCAGTAGCCAGTATGAAAAAATTACTGACAAACTGATTGCCTCTAATCGTTTTGAGCTGGTTAGGATGGTTTTTTTCTTGACGGCATTTCTGTTGACCCTATCCCATTTATTTGAAATCTTTGTCTGGGGCTATGCGCTGAGCTTATCAGGCCTTATTCCCAATGCTCATCATGCAATGGTATTTGCTGGCAGCGCCTACACAACAGTAGGATTTGGCACCGATCCACTGCCTATCGGTTGGGAACTGGTGATGGTTGTCATTGCCTTGAGTGGCATGGTTGCTTTTGGCTGGTCAATATCCGTTTTATTCGGCATGACACAGGCTGTGAATATTGCCAGCCAAAAAAGAAAAGAGATGAAATCGCTTTAAGTTGTATGTCCACTTAGTATTTTTTATTCATATTAATCCTTGTATATCCGTCACGACATGATTAAAATACAAGGATGTTTAGTCGCCTCGCACATGCAAAAATTGCAGATCATTTGCAATGGAGTCCCGCAATAGGGATATTAGGACCACGTCAAGTTGGTAAGACTACCTTGGCTAAAACCTTTGCTGCGAATGAGGCAAGCTCGATATATTTAGATTTAGATACTGCACAAGCGATGGCAAAGCTTGCCAACCCCAGTGCTTTTTTTTCAGCGAATCGTCAGCGCCTGGTTATTCTGGATGAAATTCAAAATCATCCCCAACTTCTAAGCGAGTTACGAGGTGAGATTGACGCGGACCGTCGACCTGGCCGGTTTTTGCTGTTAGGTTCTGCTTCATTCAAACTACTCAAACAATCCCAGTCTCTTGCTGGACGTTTGTCGCTAGTAGACATGTCCCCTCTAGTATTAAGTGAAGTTTACGAAACTTTTGATGATACGCAGACACTTTGGCTCAGAGGTGGATTTCCAAACAGCTATTTAGCCAGGACAGCCAATGCTTCATGGGATTGGAGATCGGCACTTATCCGACATTTTTTAAACACGGATTTACCTGCCCTGGGTATAAATGTTGAACCACAATTGATGCATCGTTTCTGGAGAATGCTGTCTCATTTACATGGGCAGATGTTTAATGCATCCGCTGTTGCGGCATCTCTGGGTATTTCTGCTTCGTCCACAGGACGCTATCTGGATCACCTGTGTGATACGTTAATGGTACGAAAGTTAGAGCCTTACTTCATCAATCTCGGTAAACGATTAGTTAAATCACCGAAGGTCTACGTGCGTGATAGTGGCTTGCTCCATAATTTGTTGGGTATTCGCGAGGTTAATGACTTGCTAGGTCATCCAGGAACTGGCGCCTCTTGGGAGGGGTTTGTGGTTGAGCAAATCGCAGCTCATTTGCCCGATGGAGCATCAATGTCTTTTTACCGCACTGCGGCAGGTGCTGAGTTGGATGTGGTTGTTGAGTTGGGCCTGCGAAAGATAGGTTTTGAAGTGAAATTTTCAAGTGCGCCAAAAGTCACGAAGGGATTTTGGCAAGCCTGCGATGATGTGGGCGTGGAGGCCGCGTATATCGTGGCACCTGTACAAACTGGATGGTCGGTGCAAGACAAAGTGGAGGTCATTGGTGTGATGGATATTTCGCAGCGTCTTGGACGATTGCTGTATATCTAATTTAATGCGGCTCGCTTCGCCCTGATAACGAGTCGCACTTCTTATCGCTAAAACAGTTAAACAGTCGCCTGCTTCAGCATCGCATGCAACAACACATTACAACCTGCCTCGATATGATCAGGACTGGCATCCTCAATTTCGTTATGACTGATGCCGTCTTTACAGGGAATAAAAATCATCGCAGTCGGTGCGACGCGTGCCATGTAGACCGCATCATGCCCGGCGCCGCTCACGGCATCCATTGCTGACATGCCCATCTCTGTTGCACTGTCACGCACGGCATCGACCAGAGGCTTGGCAAAGGCAGCAGGAGGGAAATACACAGTCTGATTCATCTCGATTGAGACTTGGCCCTTCTGGGCAATGACCGCCGCCTCGGTTTGCAGCGTTGCAACCATCGCAGCGAGTGTTTCGTTGTTATCTGCACGCAAGTCAACTGAAAACTTAACTGTCCCGGGGATGACATTACGGGAGTTTGGATAAACATCCAGCATGCCCACTGTACCGCGTGCATTGGGGGCATGATCTAGTGCGAGGCGATTGACCAGCTGCACCATATAGGATGCGGCCAGCAGCGCATCTTTACGCAACGGCATGGGAGTTGGACCTGCGTGGGCCTCTGACCCAGTGACGACTACATCAAACCAGCGCTGACCCAGCGCACCCGTGACCACACCAATGGTTTTATTGTTCGCCTCGAGCACTGGACCTTGTTCGATGTGCGCTTCGAAATAGGCGGCGATGCCTTGCGTGCTGACTTGGTCTTTCCCTGCGTAACCGATTTCAGTGAGTGCCGAGCCGACTGTTACACCATCACGATCTTTTTGAGCGAGCACTTCGTCAAGTTTGAATTCGCCAATAAAGGTGCCGGATCCCATCATGACCGGCACAAAGCGCGATCCTTCTTCGTTGGTCCACACGACCACCTCTAAGGGAGCCTCGGTGACGATACCTGCGTCGTTGAGTGTTTTGAAAACTTCCAGGCCGGCGAGTACGCCGTAGTTACCATCGAATTTCCCACCCGTTGGCTGCGTATCAATATGACTGCCTGTCATGACAACGGGCAGGGCAGGATTGCGGCCCGCACGACGCGCGAAAATATTACCGATGCTGTCAACACGGATGGTGCAGCCTGCTGCACGCGCCTGACTGACAAAAAAATCCCTGCCTTGACGGTCAAGCGGTGTGAGAGCCAGGCGGCAGACGCCGCCTTTTTGCGTTGCACCGATTGCGGCCAGATCCATCAGGTTATCCCACAGCCGCTTGCCATTGATACGAAGCGAGGAGATTTTGGAATTGGCAACAGCGTTCATAACAGCTCCGGGGAGAGGGGATAGGTGGTTATCTAATGCGGGTATCTAATTTTCTTTAGTGAATAAAGCCTAAATAAAGCTATCATCACCATTAATAAGACCACGACTGACAGATCGTATAGAGAGGTTTTACGTCTGTCAAACAAACTGATGCGTGACACAGGATTAAGATAAAAAAATGAAACTAGACGCCATTTCGCACCGTAATCGAAACACAAAAATTGTCGCGACACTCGGGCCCGCAAGCAGTGAGCCGCAAATGATCCGCCGACTGTTTGATGCGGGCGTGGATGTGTTCCGCTTGAATTTTAGCCACGGCACACATGCCGATCATAAAGCACGCTACGACGCGATTCGCCAGATTGAGGCCGATGTGGGTCGCCCCGTAGGTATTTTGATGGACTTGCAGGGTCCAAAACTGCGTTTAGGCAAACTGGTAGGCGGCAAGCAGATGCTTGAAATCGGCCAAAAGCTCACGCTCGATCTCAATCCTGAGCCAGGTGAAAACGGCAGAGTCCCTTTGTTGCATCCTGAAATTTTTGCAGCAATCCGTCCGGGGGATGATTTATTGATCGACGATGGCAAAGTTCGCTTACGCGTCTTGAGTTGCAACAAAGAGCGCGCCGAAGTACAGGCCTTGAACGCAGGCATGATTTCTGACCGTAAAGGTGTGAACGTTCCTGGCGCGATTTTGCCGCTGTCAGCGTTGACTGAGAAAGACCGTGAAGATTTAGCATTCGGGCTGAGCATCGGAATTGACTGGATTGCGCTGTCTTTCGTACAGCGCCCTGAAGATATCCACGAACTCAAAGCGATTGTGGGTAATCGTGCCTGGGTGATGGCCAAATTAGAAAAGCCCTCAGCGATTGACTCACTCGAAGCGATTGTCGCAGGCTCTGATGGAGTGATGGTCGCACGTGGTGATCTAGGCGTGGAATTGCCACCAGAAGATGTACCTGTCCTGCAAAAACGTATTGTCAGAGCGTGCCGCGAAGCCGGTAAACCGGTCATCGTTGCTACGCAGATGATGGAGTCGATGATTACTTCGCCTGTCCCGACACGTGCCGAAGTCAGCGACGTTGCAACCGCTGTCTACGACGGCGTGGATGCGGTCATGTTGTCAGCAGAATCAGCTTCCGGGGCCTATCCGATCGAGGCAGTTGAAATGATGGATCGGATTTTGCAAAGTACCGAGCGTGATCCCCTGCAACGCGTGACGATGGATGCAGTCGCCTCGCACCGGCGCAGCGACGCGCGAGATGCGATTTCAGCGGCGATTCGCACCGTGGCTGAAACCTTGCCTGTCGCCGCAACCGTTGCCTATACCTCCTCAGGTGCAACGACCTTGCGCGTGGCTCATGAGCGTCCACGCGCGCCGATTCTCAGTATGACGCCTGTACCGGCGGCTGCACGCAGATTATCGCTGGTCTGGGGTGTACATTCCATTCAGGCAGCCGATGTCGAAAGCACAGAGGAAATTGTGATGCATTCAACACTCGCGGCTAAAAAACACGGTTTTGGCGCACCCGGTCAGGCTTTGCTGATCATCGCCGGCACACCTTTTGGTGTGTCAGGTTCAACCAACCTGTTGCGTATTGCGTGGATTGGCGATCAGCCGGATGTGAGCTGATCGCGTTTACATCTCAGTCAGACAGCGTTTAGTGGCTGAACACGCGAAGCGCTGTCGGTACGAGTTTGACCAGCATGCCTTCTTTAAGCGCGGCATCTTGGACCCGGTTACGGGGCCACTGCACTTCGTACTCGATCGGTTTACCTGAGTCGGTCAGTGCGCCTTGAGAGGTGAGCTCGATTTTCGAGGTTTGTCCAAACGAAAGAATTCTGTCTATGACTGCAGGGATGCCCGTCTGTGTGCTTTGCGCGGTCACGATGTCGAGATCGGCGGGGCGCGCAAACGCGATGACCGAATCCTCATCCGGACTCAGTAACGGAGTCGAGTGATCCAGAAGAATATCTCCGATTTTGAATTTTCCTCCTGTCAACGCGCCTTCGAAGCGATTGACGTTACCTAAAAATCCATAGGCGAAAGGTGTTGCCGGGTGATCATAGACTTGCTCTGGGCTGCCCACCTGTTCAAGTCGTCCGCGGTTCATCAGCACCACGGTGTCAGAGACCTCGAGGGCTTCTTCCTGATCATGGGTTACAAAAACAGATGTGACATGCAATTCGTCATGCAGTTTGCGTAACCATTTGCGCAGTTCCTTACGGACTTTTGCGTCGAGTGCGCCAAACGGCTCGTCAAGTAACAGCACGCGTGGTTCGATGGCCAGCGCACGTGCCAAGGCAATACGCTGTCTCTGACCGCCAGAGAGCTGGGAAGGGAAGCGATCCTTCAGAAATTTCAGTTGCACCATGTCGAGCAATTCGTGGACTTTATCCCGAATTTTTTCCTCACTCGGCCGCTCATTTCTGGGTTTGACACGCAGACCGAAGGCAACGTTTTCAAACACACTCATGTGACGAAACAAGGCGTAGTGCTGAAACACAAAGCCGACCTGACGCTCACGCGCACCCGCAAGTGTGGCGTCATCATCCTCGAGATAAATACTGCCATGATCTGCTGTTTCAAGACCCGCGATGATGCGTAACAAAGTCGTTTTGCCACAACCCGAGGGACCGAGCAGTGCCACCAGTTCACCCGAGTCGATACGTAAATTTATGTCATCCAGCACACGGATCTGGCCGAAATTTTTCGTGATGTTTTTAACTTCAATGCTCATGACAAACCTCGGGCGAGCTGTTGTTCGGCTTGATGCTGACGCCATTCGACAAACGTTTTGATCCCTAACGTGAGCAAGGCCAGTAGCGCTAAAAGAGAGGCGATTGCAAACGCGGCAACCGACTGATATTCGTTATATAAAATTTCAACCTGCAAGGGCATCGTGTTGGTTTGTCCGCGTATGTGACCCGATACGACTGCAACCGCGCCGAACTCACCCATTGAGCGCGCATTACACAGAATGACGCCGTAGATAAGTCCCCATTTGATATTGGGCAAGGTGACCTTGGTAAACACCTGCCAGCCACTCGCGCCCAGCACGATGGCTGCTTGTTCTTCGTCCGTACCTTGGGATTGCATGAGAGGAATCAGCTCGCGCGCGATAAAGGGTAGGGTGACAAATACCGTTGCGATAATCATGCCTGGCACGGCAAAAATGATTTTGATGTCGTGTGCAAGCAGCCAGCCACCGAACCATCCGTTGGCACCAAATACCAGTACATAGACCAGGCCTGCCACCACCGGTGAAACTGAAAAAGGCAAATCAATCAAGGTGATTAAAAAGGATTTACCTTTGAAGTCGTGTTTGGCAACCGCCCAGGCTGCACACACACCGAAGGCCAGGTTCATCGGCACGACAATGGCCGTGATGAATAGCGTCAGACGCACTGCAGCCCAGGAGTCCGGATCTTCCATCGCCGCAAAATAGGCGCCTAGTCCTTTACGCAGCGCTTCGGTAAAGACCGCAGCCAATGGCAGTACGAGAAATAGAAATACAAATAACAGTGCGAGGGTGATGAGCAGGCGTCTGATGAATGTGGATTCTGTGGCGCTGGTGCTTGCACGTTGGACGATCAACGGTTGGCTCATGATTTCATCCCTGCACGTTTGCGCTGCCAAGCCTGTAGCAGATTGATAATCATCAGCAGGACGAAGGAACCAATCAGCATGACAACAGCCACTGCAGTGGCTCCGGCAAAGTCGTATTGTTCGAGTTTGCCGATAATAATGAGTGAGGTGATCTCAGACACCATGGGCATATTGCCAGCAATAAAAATCACTGAACCATACTCACCAATTGCCCGGGCAAACGCCATGGCAAACCCCGTCAGCAGCGCGGGTGTGATGGTGGGTAAGATGACTTTGATGAAGGTTTGCAGAGGGCTGGCACCCAGGCAGGTGGCAGCTTCTTCGAGTTCTTTTTCCGCATCTTCCAGTACCGGTTGCACCGTGCGCACAACAAAAGGGATGCCGATAAAAATCAGTGCGACCACCACACCTGCCGGCGTAAACGCAATCTGAATTCCCCAGGACTCAAGCGGTGCGCCTAACCAGCCGTTGGGCGCGAGTAATGCGGTCAGGGCAATGCCAGCTACGGCAGTCGGTAAGGCAAATGGTAAATCCACCAAGGCGTCGACTAGTTTTTTACCGGGAAACTCATAACGCACCAGTACCCAGGCGAGCAGTAACCCCGTGACCAGATTAAACAGTGCAGCAAGCAACGCAGCACCGAAGGTCAGCCGGTAAGACGCCATGACACGGGGCGAGCTTACAGCAGCCCAGAAATCATCGAGACTGAGAGTGAATGTTTTAAAAAATAGAGCGGATAGCGGAATCAGGACGATCAGACTCAGGTAGAGCATAGTCAGACCGATCGTCAGCCCGAAGCCGGGCATCACACGCTGTTGTTTAAGCCGCTTTAAATGGGAGACCCCGCCAGTTTCTGGCGAGGTCAATAATGATTGCGTCATTTATTTGCCAGTGGTGTAGATCTTGTCGAACAAGCCACCGTCATTAAAGTGAATTTTCTGTGCCTCAGAAAAACTGCCGAAATATTCATTCACAGTAAAAAACTGGATCGGCTTGAAAATGTCTTTGTATTTTTCCAGGATGGCTTGTGAACGAGGGCGGATCGCATGCTTGGCAGCGATTTCCTGACCGGCGTCGGTATACAAAAATTCCAGATAGGCGCGGGCCTGTTCACGTGTGCCTTTTTTATCGACGGTACGATTGACGATTGCGACTGGATTTTCCGCGACGATACTCGATGAGGGATGAATCACATCGACCTTGCCTTCACCGAATTCACGATTGACAGATACGACTTCGGACTCGAAGGTGATCAGTGCATCGCCGATATTGCGTTGCAGAAAAATCGAGGTCGCATCACGACCGCCTTTGGCCAAGATTGGGACGTTTTTATACATCTTGGTGACGAACTCTTGCGCTTGCGCCTCGGTGCCGCCATTTTTCAGGACCTGCCCCCACGCTGCCAGATAGGCCATCCGGCCATTGCCACCGGTTTTAGGGTTGACGACGACTATTTTTACGTCTGATTTGAGCAGGTCGTTCCAGTCTTTGATACCTTTAGGGTTGCCACGACGCACCAGAAAGAGCATGGTTGAGGTAGTGGGCGAGGCATCAAAGGCAAACTGTTTGTTCCAGTCTTTAGAAACAACGCCCGTGCTTGCAAGAAACTCCACATCAGTCGTGGTGTTCATGGTGACGACGTCGGCCGCAAGTCCATCGTTGACCGCACGGGCTTGGGCACTTGAGCCACCGTGTGACTGATCAATTTTGATGTCTTTACCCGTACTTTTTTTGTACTCAGCGACGAAAGCCGTATTGAAATCTTTATAAAACTCGCGCGCGACGTCATAAGAAACGTTGAGCAAGGTGGTCTGTGCAGAGACGTGATGGCCGATAGAGAGGGCAAAGATAGCGGCTGCGATCAGTAAAAGCTTTTTCATTTCAACCAGGTCTGTGAGGCAAGATAAGTGCCCCATTCTGCTTGATTTCTATAAAACCAAAAAGTACTTTTTTGTTCTATGTATATATCTTTTGGTTATTAAATTATTCGCCAGGATTTAATATTTTTTGGATGGCGGGACTTAAGCCTTTGTTTGGTTTAAGCGGAGGATGGGCAAAACTACCCAGTTTAGGTGCTTGGGCACCTAAGGCGACAAGCGATTCGGCATGACGCACTGCACTCGAGACGCCATCGACCAGTGGCACGGGTATCTCAGAAGCAATCGCCCTGGCCAGACCCGCAAGCGGTGCGCCAGCGATGATCAGTACATCCGCACCGTCGTGTTCGATCGCCTGCATGCATAGCGCTTTCAATTCATCCGCATGATCAAGCTGGATCGAGCTGATGTTTTGGACGCGCTGGTCGAGCGTGCGAATGCTGGCTAAACGATCGAGCAAACCGTTGGCTAGTACCGTTTCGCGATACCAGGCTGAAATTCTGCGTGAGATGGCGATAATCGAAAAACGCTGTCCCAGCATGCAGGCGCTCATCAGCGCTGACTCAGTGAGTCCAAGCACGGGTATGTCGAGTACCTCACGAAGAGCGGCCAGTCCAGGATCGCCAAAGGCCGCGACAATCACGGCATCGTGCTGAGCAGCATGTCGTGCGGCGAGTTCTGCTGTTGCATAGGCGCCAATCATGGCTTCAAATCTTGTTTCAATATAGGCCACACCGAGCTCAGCCGTCAGGGTCGTGATTTCAGTCGAGGGGCTCGCAATGCGACGTGCTTCCTGACCAATCAGCTCTGTGACACTTGCCGAGATATTGGGATTAATGATGAGTAACTTCATTTTTTGGGCAGTAGTGAGGGCGCTTCGCACTGTAAAAAGCGACCGCGACCTGAACGTGGATGGAACGCTGTACCATCCCAGACAATCTCGCCTGCCGAGAGGGTCATGCCAGGCCAGGCTTTGAGCGCAATACCTTCATAAGGGGTGTAGTCGGTCGCATGATGCAACATGGTGTTCTGAATGGTGACTTCGCGTTCATCCCAGATCACCAGGTCGGCATCGGCACCGATTGCAACCGTGCCTTTGCGTGGATGCAGTCCATAAGCTTTGGCTGCGTTGGTTGAGGTCAGCTCAACAAACTTATTCACTGTTATGCGGCCTTTGAGTACGCCCTCTGAATACAACAGCGGCATCCGTGTTTCCAACCCTGGAATACCGTTCGGTATATAGCGAAAGCCGACTTCCTTGCCCTCAGGATGTTTACCGTCTGTTCCGCCATAATTGAACGCGGCATGGTCCGAGGAGAATACGGTAAATAGCCCCTCTGACAGGGCACGCCAGATAACTTCCTGATTGCCTTTATCGCGAGGTGGTGGGCTGCAGACGCATTTGGCGCCGGTGTATTCGTTGTCCCCCCCCAGATCCTCCGCAGACAAAAATAAGTACTGCGGACAGGTCTCGGCAAAAATATTCAAACCATGCCCACGTGCCCAGCGTATTTGCTCAACAGCCTCGCGACCCGAAACATGCACGATCAGGATTGGCACATCGATCAGTTCAGATAAGGCAATCGCACGGTGCGTGGCTTCGCGCTCGACCAGCATCGGCCGTGAATGACTATGAAAACGTGGTGCTTGATGGCCGGCAGCCTCGAGACGCTTAGTCAGCCATTCGATACAGTCGGCGTTTTCGGCATGCACCATCACCAGCGCATGATTCTTTTTGGCGGTATCCAGTACATCCAGGATTTCACCGTCATTAAGTTTTAAGTCGTCATAGGTCATATAGATCTTGAACGACGAGTAGCCTTCTGCAATCAGCTTGGGCAGTTCGCGCGACAGGACGTCGGGGGTCGGATCGCTGACGATCAAATGAAACGCGTAGTCGACGTGGGCCTGGCCCTTCGCGCGCTGATGATAATCATCCACAGCGCTTTGTAATGAATGTCCTTTTTCCTGCACGGCAAAAGGAATCACGGTCGTGGTGCCTCCGCAAGCCGCGGATCGTGTGCCTGTATCAAAATTGTCTGACATGCGCGCGGGTGGCGGCATCGGTTGATCCAGATGGCAGTGGCCATCTACACCACCAGGGGTGACCGTACGGCCCGCGGCATCAATTTCTTTTTTGCCTGCTGCAATATTGCGACCGAGTTGTTCGATGATGCCATCACGTATGCCGATGTCTGACATGAAGGTGTCAGAGGCAGTCGCCACGCGTGCATTGCGGATCACCAGATCAAATTGTGTGTCGGACATTTCAAATTACCTCTCTGAAAAGACTGCCCCATCCAGTGATGCGGCGCGTATCAATATGGCACTGTTTTAAAGCTTTCCACGTGACGGTCGCAATGGTGTCATAGATCGGGATGCCTAATTCGGCTTCCATTTCCTCTACCAAAGGTGCTCCGGCAAGATTGGTGCAGTAGACCGCGATCGCTTCGGGCTTCGCTTTGGCGACCTGGCGACACATCTCACGCAATTGGTCCGCGGTGACTTCGGAAAAACTGAAATTATCCCGAATGCCAAGGTGTGCATCACCTGCGGGATCGATCCCGATATTGATATAGTTTTTGATGATTTTCTGTTGCACATCATCGGTGTAAGGCGACACGATGCCAAGTGTTCTCACCTGAGTCAGAGCAAGAATTTCATTGAGCGCGAGCACCGATGTACAGGCTGCAATACCCGTATGGGCGGTAATTTTTTGACATAAGTCCTCGTCGGCAGCAAAACCACGCCAGCCCGCAGCCGTGCCGCTCCAGCCGATGCTTTGCACTTTAGCGTGCGAGAGGAGTTCGGCTCCCACCAGAATTTCTGTCGGATCGAACTGAGCCAGCGCTTGTTCAGATAAGGCAATCTCTGTCACTTTAAAGCGACCAAAATGGACACTCGCCTCAGCGATATCCGCAATCATTTTGGTCGTGACAGGTTCCAGAATCGTATTAGAGGAGGGAGTCAGCATCCCGAGCAGTACACGTTTGCTCATTTTGTTTTGCATAGTTGTTACCTGAATAGTTGCCTGGATAGTTAGCCTGGTTTTAATCTTCGCATCAGGTTTGTCCAATCAAACTTCTGAAGGATCAGTGCTGCTCAAGACGAGCAAGCTGGGCTTCTTCACGGATCAACTCGAGCACGTGTCGTTTGATCTCATTGAACTCCGTAGACGTAATGTCGCGAGGTCTTTCCAGATCAATCACAATACGTTCCCGAATTCTCCCCGGGCGATGTGTCATCACGACAACTTGCGAGCCTAGAATCAAGGCCTCATCCACACTATGGGTCACAAAAACAATCGTGCTGTTGTAGCGTTGCCAGATGGTGACCAACTCTTCCTGCATATCCAGTTTGGTTTGTGCATCCAGCGCAGCAAAAGGCTCATCCATCAAGATGACTGCCGGGTTCTGTAATAGCGCGCGTGCGATGCCTACGCGCTGTGCCATGCCGCCAGATAGTTCACCAGGCAAGTGGTTTTCAAAACCTGTGAGTTTGACTGCATCAATAAAAGGTTGTGCTGCTTCACGTCTTTGGGCTTTCCCCATTCCTTGCAATTTATGCGCAAAGGCGACGTTGTCCCAGACCGGTAACCAGGGCATCAGGTTTGGTTGTTGAAAAACCATTCCACGATCAGCGCCGGGCCCCGTAATGAGTTTGCCATCGACTTTTACTTCACCACTCGTTGGTTTTTCAAAGCCCGCGATCATATTGAGTAACGTTGATTTGCCGCAGCCACTGGGTCCCAGCAGACAGACAAACTCTTTCTTTTCAACAGAGAGCGAAATGTGATCAATCGCAAGCATGTCCGTGCTACGGACTGGATCCTTGAATATTTTGACAATATTGCTGAGTTCGATAAATGACATGTGATGTGTTCTTATGCTCTTGAGCCTTGGACTGTGCCGGCATGTTGCCAGTGCAACAGGCGATTCATGATGGCCTTGATTAGCAGGTCAGTCAGGTAGCCCAGTAATCCTATGCTGATCATGCTTGCGATGACCAGGTCATAGCGCAAGAAATAATACGAGTCCCACAGGGCATAGCCCAGGCCGCTTTTTACCGCAACCATTTCAGCGGTCACAGTCAGCATCCAGGCGCTGCCAACACCAATTCGCAGACCGGCAAAGATGCTGGGCATCGCAGCAGGTAGAACAACAAAGCGCAACAGCTGACTTTCTTTTGCGCCAGCCATGGCGGCTGCGCGCAGTAAGTCCCTGTTGACTGTTTTAACACCATGAATGGTATTCATCAGGATCGGGAAAAAAGCCCCGAGAAAAACCAGGAAAATTGCAGGTTTATTTGCTATGCCAAACCAGATGATTGCCAGAGGGATCCACGATACCGGTGGAATAGGACGTAACATCTGCAGCGTAGGCTCAATGGTTTTTTCAATAAACTTCGACCAGCCGATCGCCACACCGATTGATATGCCTAGCAATGCCGCAATGCTGTAGCCTGCGAACACGCGGGTGCTACTGGCTAAGGCATCACTGAACCAGCGTCCAGAGATGTCTTGCGCAGACTCGTCAAAGCCAAACATCCAGTCGCCCCACGTCATAAAGACGCGTGAGGGGGCTGGAAGCAGGGCAGGTGGAAGATAGCCGATGCGTGCTAAAAACTCCCACAGCAGCAATAGAAACACAGGGACAGCGAACCGTCCCTTCTGGTTCCAGATATGGCAGAGCATGTTCATTGATTAATAGCCCAGCTCTTTAGCAGACTTACCTGTGACGGCAGTCAGGAATGAGTAATTCATGTTTTTGTTAATGTCGGCGGTGACGTCACGCGAGATGTACTTCAGTTCGCGCATCATGTCTGCGATGGCAAGCGTTGCTTCGCGATACATGTTGTAGTCAGGGTAGGCGTTTTTCAACGCTTCGTTTGCGATGTTTTTATCCAGACCCGTGCCTTTCACAATGCTGTCAACCCACGCTTGTTTGTCTTTATTCAGCTGGTCAACTAAGAGCACCACGGCGGCGACGGTTTGTTTAACCGCCTCAGGTTTATCCTTGATGACATCCGAGCGCGTCACAATCAGGTTTGTCAGTTTGCCGGCAGCCTGGTCATAAGGGAAGTTGAAATGCTTGCCAACACCATTGAGACGAATTTGTGAGGCGAAGGGTTCAACCGTGCCAATCAACTCGACTTCACCGCGTTGCAGCGCTGCTTGGTGGTCGGCAGGATTTGGGATGTTTACAAACTGCACGTCTTTAGTAGGGTTGATGCCGTTTTTCAGCAATTCGCCACGCATGTGGAGATCTTGTGCATTGCCACGTGAGGCAGCGATACGGAATTGTTTACCCTGTGCTTTGTAATCAGCAATGATTTTTTTCAGTCCCGCCCAGTCGTTGGCGGTCAGCATCATGTCTTTGCCTACCAGCAATTCAGAGCCGCCATTGACTTGGCCCGAGATCGCAACCAGATCCATGCCCTTGTCTAAACCCGTCACGAAATGCAAATAGGTCACCTGAGCAATATCAACACTTTTAGAAACCAGCGCAGTGAGTGCATCGTTGCCTGAGGTGAAGTTGATCGCTTCGATCTCGACCCCTTTAGCCAGACCGGGCACCATCGCCATGGAGAGGCAGTGCGCACATTTGGCGTAAGCCATTTTGACTTGAGGATTTGCCTGCGCTGAAGATTGGGTCGGAGCCCACATTACCATTGCTACGGCTGTGATCGCCAGCAAACGTGCCAGAAATGTACGAAATGAACTTATATGCATTTAGAACCCCAAATAAGAGTGGTAGACACGATCTTCCAAGCAATAACCATGCCAGTAGAATAGCGCAGTGGGACCGCTCAGGACAACAAAAAAGCACCGAATTGGTGCTTTTTATGTGTTTTTTGGTCTGATTATTTAAAACCGCACTAATAATGAGGTCTCACATTAATTTTTTTCACCATATCTGTGAAAACGTTGACTGGACTGGGATAGCTAAACCAATACCCTTGGAAGTTCTGACATCCCGCGTCAATCAGATAATCCAGTTGCTCGGTTGTTTCAACGCCCTCAGCAATAATTTTCAAATTGAGGGCTTGACCCATCGAGATAATCGCGCGCACGATCCCACAGCTACTTGCATTAACAGGTACATCCGCAACAAAAGACTGATCAATCTTGATCTGATCAAAGTCCAGACT